>PFKE01000123.1 GCA_002784145.1 Flavobacteriaceae bacterium CG_4_10_14_3_um_filter_33_47
TAAAAAAAGTCCTAACATTTGCTAGGACTTTTAAATATTATAATAAACAAGATTATTAATTTTTTGTTTTATTTTTTTGTTTCGATTTTGAACCTACACGCGACATGGCACATCTAAATCCAATATAATCGGTTGCCATATCTTGTGGGAAGTAGCGTCTTTGGGCTGGGTCTAACCAGTATTCTCTATCTTTCCAAGAACCACCTTTATAAACTCTAACCTTATCATTAATTAAAGAGGTTCTATTGCTAGTTTTATCATATTCTCTAATTAGGTTTCCTAAAGAGTCTCTGGTTACAGAATGTCTGGGCGAATTGTACATATCTTTGGTCTCAGATTCTGGATTAACTTCATTTTCTTCATCACCAAAATTTTGATCAAATCTTCTAGAAGAACGTTTATCGCCATCTCTAAAGTTTATTTCATTACTTCTGTCGAAATTGGTTCTTAAATAGGTTTCGTTTTCATCAACAGGAACTTGTAATATTTCGCCAGGTAAATTTCTTGCAATAACCTTTCCGTTTGAAAGGGTATCGTAAACTATCTCTTCTGGAGTAACAATTTTAACCGAACCATCATCGTTTATAGCGTTTTTGGTGTAAACGTTTCCACGATAATAGTTAAAATCGTTAAATTCATCGTCTACAATAGGTCTGTAAACGTCGGCAACCCATTCGGCAACATTACCTGCCATGTCATACAAGCCATGATCATTTGGGTCATAAGATTTTACTTTGTTGGTAATATCTGCACCATCGTCAGACCAACCAGCAATCCCGCCATAGTCACCTTTACCTTGTTTAAAATTAGCCAATTGATCGCCTCTTACCTTTCGTTGATCAGAACGTGTATATTGCCCATCCCAAGGATATTTTTTACGGCCTCGGTATAAGTTATAACTTCTAATTTCTGAAAGTCCTAAGGCTGCGTATTCCCATTCAGTTTCGGTTGGGAGTCTGTATTTTGGAGAAATGATGCCTGTTTCTCTGGTTGCAAACAAATTACTTTCATTGCCATCGGCATCTACCCTAACGTTTCTTCTATTTCTGCCATCGGCATTTATAATCTCTTCGTTCCCTCCATAGGTTGTGGTTGGAGCATTAATGTAAGTGTCTGTATTAAAATTTGATTCTGCATTAACATCTGTAATTCTTGCATCTCTTTTTAAATATCCAGATCTTTCTAAGTTAAGTTCATTCACTCTATCGGTTCTCCAATTGGCAAACTCAACGGCTTGAATCCAACTCACTCCAACAACGGGATATTCTGCATATCCAGGATGGCGTAAATAATTTTCAGTCATAACCTCATTGTAGCCTAAGCGGTTTCTCCAAACAAGTGTGTCTGGCAGTGCACCATTGTATATGGCTCTAAAGTTTTCGTCTGTTGGCGGATAAACTCTTTTAATCCAATCCAGATATTCTAGGTACATCATGTTGGTCACTTCGGTTTCATCCATATAAAACGATTGTACATGTTGTTGGCTTGGGGTATTGTTCCAATCGTGCATCACATCATCTTGTACACGGCCTTTAGTGAATGTTCCGCCTTCAACAAACACCAAACCAGGAGAAGTTTCCTGTTCTTTAAAATCTGTGTTGTATTGAAAACCGCCTTCTCGGTTATTTATTTGCCATCCAGTGGCTCTAGAACTGTTTTTAGAGCTGGTAGATTTTTTACAACCAACCGTGGCTAAAGATAACGTCAAAACTAATAAAGTCTTGAATGCTAATACTCTTTTCATATCCATATGTTTAAGTAAGCTAATAAATTTTGGTGGTGCAATATAAGAATTAAACCCAATACTGCAAGCGATTTTTCACATTTTAACGAAAAAATTGTGTATTTCACCCTATTTTTTAAACATTACAACGATGATTTGACTGTTTTTTACCGTTGCTTTGCTTGTTAATAACGCTTATTTTAATTAAATATTATTGTATTTTTGAGGTGTTTTTTAAAATTGTTCTTATGTTAATACTAACAATCAATAAATGACGTTAATTTATCAATGAAAAAGAAATTATTACTAGTTGTTTTTTTTACATCAGCATGTGTTTTTTCACAGCAGAAAAAATTTACTGTTGATTGGAATGGGTTTCAAACACTATCTGCTCAAACCTTTTCGGTAAATGTTCCTTCTTTTAACCGTGAAAATTTTAGTTTTAGTTATGAAGAAGGCTTACAATTTGTCTCTCAATGGAAATCAAGCGAGTTTATCGATGAAACCAAGGTTAATTTAACTAATGTTACTTTTTCTAATATTTCAAAGGCAGATTTAAAAGATCTGGATGTTAATAAAATACCCAATACCTGGGTGTTTGAATTAAAAAATGCTCAGGCAAGAGACGAGCAATTTCTTTTTTTAAAATATAGCAATAAAAGTTTTAACCCTTCATTCAATAAAACAGGAAAGGTCTCTTTAGGAATAACAAACTCCATATTAAGCTCTGGGGATTGGTACAAATTTTATATAGATACCACGGGTGTTTTTAAGATTTCTCGAAACTTTTTGCAACAACTAGGCGTTAATGTTAATAATGTTGACCCAAGAAACATAAAGCTTTTTGGAAATGGGGGCGATATGATTCCATATTCCAACAATGTTTCTTACCCACTGGACATTCAAGAAAATGCTATTAAAGTTGTTGGAGAAGACGATGGGGTTTTTAATAGTGACGACTTTATACTTTTTTATGGTGTTGGACCTAAGGGATTTCAAGCAGAAAGCAACACGAATATTAATAGTTATACAGATAAAACCTATTATTTTATTAATGTAAGTCCTGGAAATGGAAAACGTATTCAACCATGGGCTCAACCTACTGGCTCTGTTGACTTAAACATAACAACCTTTCAAGATTATAAGTTTTATGAAACAGACGACTATAATGTAGCCTCTTTGGGCAGGCGTTGGTTTGGATATCGGTTTGACGTAGAAAACGATAAAACTTTCGAGTTTGATTTTTCTGGATTAGTAACCACCGAACCTATCAATTTAAAAGTATATGTTGCTGGTGTATCTTCGTCTCAAACGTCTATGCAACTTAATGTTAATGGAAATTCTGTAAGAACATTTTCGTTATCGGGTTCAACATCGCCCATAGTTGGAAGTGAAGCTTCATTTGTTGGTAATCTTAATGTAAATACGTCAACCATTTCTGTAAATTTAAATTTTGATAATCAAGGAAATCCGAGTGCCTTGGCGTATTTAGATTATATTTCTATTGAAGCCACTAGGAATTTAAATTTTAATGGGGAACAATTTCAATTTAAAAATAATGCAACAGCCTTAACTTCTGGAATAGGAGAATACACCATTACAAATGCTTCAGGGATTTCCGAAATTTGGGATATTACAAATCAATATAATATTACCAATATTTTAAACCCCGAAAAACAATCAAACTTTAGTTTTACGTCGACCTTAGGAACCTTGAAGGCATTTGTAGCAGTAACGCCATCTGATTATTTTCAGCCAAAGAACGATGCAAATACCTTAGTAAGTAATCAGAATATAAAAGGAACCATATTTTTAAACAGTCAAGGGCAGTTTCAAGACGTAGATTATATTATTGTGGCACCAAATAATATGTTGAGTGAAGCACAGCGTTTAGCTCAAATCGATAGAGATATTTATAACTTAAACGTAAAGGTTGTAACTTTAAATGACATTTATAATGAGTTTAGCACAGGCAATCAAGATGTTGGAGCTATCAGAAATTTAATAAAATACGTGTACGATAATGCCAGTACTCCTGAAAAAAGAATTAAATACTTATGCTTATTTGGAGATACTTCTTATGATTATAAAGATAGAATAGCCAACAACAACAATATTGTGCCTTCATGGCACGCTTATAATAGTTTTAGTTTAACCAACTCGTTTGTTTCTGACGACTTTTATGGAATGATGGATTCCAATGAAGGAACCATGGTAAACAATGATAAATTGGATATTGCCGTTGGAAGAATTCTTGCCGATACACCCCAAAGAGCCAAAGAATTAATTGACAAGATCGAATCCTATTATAAAAAAGAGTCTTTTGGCAGTTGGAGAAATAATTTTGTGGTGGTGTCTGATGATGTTGATGCCGATTGGGAAGGCATTTTACAGGAAACAACCGATAATGTTGGAAACCTTGTTATGCAAAATAAACCGTTTATGAATGTGGTTAAAATCCATTCAGATGCATTTAAACAAGAATCAACAGCCGGAGGAAATGCTTATCCTCAAGTTAATGAGGCCATTGCAAATGCTGTAGATAATGGCGCATTGGTTCTAAATTATTTTGGGCATGGAGGCGAAGATGGATTAGCACAGGAGCGCATCTTATTAAAACCCGATATATTGGGGTTTAGAAATTTTTTTAAACTTAATTGCTTTGTAACCATTACTTGCGAATATACCAGATTCGATAATCCTTTAAGGGAAACGGCTGGAGAATTTACCTATTGGAGTAAAGATGCCGGTGCGATTGGTTTAATTACAACTACACGGCAAATTTTTGTAACCACTGGCATTACCTTAAACAATGAATTAGGAAAATATTTGTTTTCCTATAGTCCTAATGATGCTTATGGAGATTATGAATATCCATCCATGGCCGAAGCTTTAAGGCTAACTAAAGTAGATCCTTTAGTGTCCGGTATTAATCAAAGACGATTAGTGTTTTTCATAGGAGATCCTGCAATGAAACTGGCATTTCCAAAACCTAATATTCGACTAACAAAAATCAATGATATTCCTATAGGTCAATCAACAGACACCTTAAAAGCACTAAGTTATGTGAAACTTGCTGGAGAGGTTGCGGATTTCGCTGGAAATGTATTAACCAATTATAATGGATCGCTTTCCACAACCATTTATGACAAAGAAATTAATAGGCAAACACTGGCAAACGATGGCGTAAGATTAAACGGCCAGCTCGTTAAGTTAGATTTTAAAACCTTGGGCGTCATCATTTTTCGAGGTCAAGCTACCGTTACAAACGGACAATTTGAGTTTGATTTTGTGGTACCCAAAGATGTTGGAATTCCAGTAGACTTTGGAAAAGTGAGTTTTTATACCGAAAAAGAAAATACTTTAGAAGATCAATCGGGTGCCGCAGTTAATATAGTAAAAATTGGAGGTGTTAATGAAAATGTTCCAGTTGACGATACAGGGCCGTTGATTACACTTTATATGAATGACGAAAATTTTGTTTCGGGCGGAATAACCAATGAATCACCAACCTTATTAGTGAAATTAGAAGATTTGAATGGCATTAATACCGCAAGTGGCATAGGTCATGATATGGTAGCAATTCTTGATGGTGATGAAACAAATCCTTTTATATTAAACGATTATTATCAAACAGAATTGGACAATTACCAAAAAGGCGTAGTCAGTTTTCCTTTCAGGGATTTAGAACCAGGACTGCATACCTTAACCGTAAAAGCATGGGATGTTTATAATAACTCATCCACGGCCGAAATTCAATTCATTGTCTTTGATAAAGATCAAGCCTTGGTAATCAATAATGTGTTAAATTACCCCAACCCGTTTGTAAATTACACAGAATTTTGGTTCAATCACAATAGTTCAGACCCTTTAGACGTTTCTATTCAAATATTCACAGTTTCAGGAAAATTGGTAAGAACTTTAAATGGGCAAACCTCCGGAGGCGCCATTACCAACAGTTCACTGTCCAGAGATATTGTTTGGGACGGGCGTGATGATTTTGGTGATAAAATAGGAAAAGGTGTCTATGTGTACAAACTTACAGTTAGGTCTCCAATTCTTAATAAGAAAGTTGAAAAAATTGAGAAACTTGTTATACTGTAATAAAAATTTATATTTGTTAAATTAAATAATCTAAATGAAAAAATTTGTAATAACCCTTGCTATAGTATTACTAATAATAAAAGTAAATGCCCAAACCACCATCATTCCTAATGCCAATGATAGTCGAGTTATAACCACAGGAATCCCTTTTGTTTTAATCGCGTCCGATGCTAGGGCAGCAGCCTTAGGCGATATGGGGGTTGCCACTTCTGTCGATGCTTATTCACAACAATGGAATTCATCTAAATATGCATTTTCTGAAACCAAATCCGGTATTGCGGTTAGTTATACGCCTTATTTAAGTAAACTGGTTAATGATATATTTTTAGGAAACGTTACTTATTTTAATAGAATTGATGAGCGTAGTGCTTTTGCAGCAAGTTTGCGATATTTTTCATTGGGTGATATTGAGTTTGTAACCGATGAGTTCTCTTCAGCATTAATACAAAGACCTAACGAACTTACTATTGATGCATCTTATGCATTAAGACTGTCAGATCAATTCGCCATGTCCGTGGGTATGCGTTATTTGCGTTCAGATTTAAGATTGGACGGCGTTGATGGAGACGCAACCCCTGCCAATACTTTTGGGGTTGATATTTCTGGATATTATCAAAGTGAAGAAGAAGCCTATGCCGATTATAACGGTCGTTGGAGAATGGGGTTTGCCATTCAAAACTTAGGGCCAAAATTTAAATATGATCAAGGTGGACAAGAAAATTTTCAACCAACTAATTTAAGATTGGGTGCTGGGTTTGATTTTATCTTTGATCAGTATAATAAGGTTTCCGTTACAGCAGAAGTAGCTAAATTATTGGTGCCAACACCACCAATTTATGGCGATGAATATAATTTTACAGACGAAAACGGTAATGGCGTTTATGACGAAGGGACAGATACCTTAGGTACTATAGTAACACAAGATGTGATTTTTAAAGGCCAAGACCCTAATGTTGACTTTCTTTCAGGCGTTTTTCAATCGTTTGGAGATGCTCCTGGTGGTTTTAGCGAAGAGTTAAAAGAATTTACCTGGGCTTTGGGCGCAGAATATGAATATCAAGATTCCTTTGCATTCAGAGCTGGGTATTTTAACGAAAGTGAAGAAAAAGGTGCTAGAAAATTTTTAGCGCTAGGGGCTGGTTTTAAATACAATGTCGTTAATATTGATTTGTCCTATCTGTTTTCAGCCTCGAAAATTCAAAGTCCATTAGAAAACACCTTGCGTTTTTCATTAACCTTTAATATTGGAGCAGGAGAGTATAACGAATATTAAACTTAACAAATCAAGTTTAAACAAAACTATTGTTCTATCATGGAACCATAGTTTTTTTGTTTCAAATTGTTTCTTAACTTTATACAAGGAATTACGATATGAAGGAAATAAAAATTGAATCTTCACTTTATGTGTTTGAAAGTTTAGATGAGTTGCCAAAAGAAGTCTCAATATTAATGAATAAGGCTGTGGAGGCAAGAGAAAAAGCTTATGCACCATATTCTAATTTTTACGTAGGTGCTGCTCTTTTGTTAGATAATGATGAAATCATTACAGGTAGTAATCAGGAAAACGCATCATACCCATCCGGATTATGTGCTGAGCGTACTGCTATATATTATGCCCATTCACAATTTCCTGAAGCTAAAATTGTTAGAATGGCCATTACAGCTGGCTCAAAAAAAAACCAAACAGCTTCACCCATACCTCCATGTGGCGCTTGCAGGCAAGCCATAGCAGAATACGAAGTGAAACAAGCATTGCCTATTGAAATTTATTTTATGGGAGAAATTGGTAACATTGCTAAATCTAACTCTTTGGCTAATTTATTGCCTTTCATTTTTGATAAATCAGTACTATAACGATTTAGTTGTCCAATTCATTTTTTTAGCTTCTTAAATAGGTGTGAAAAAGCTTAGTTTTTGCATTTTTTTACGCTTAATATGGATTTAGGTTTTTGCAATAGAAAGCAATGTATTACTTTTGTCATTCGCTTAATTAAAACATAATATTAGTCGATGCAAAAAATCACTAAAAATACATACCTAAAATGGTATGAAGACATGCTGTTTTGGAGGAAATTCGAAGACAAGTTGGCAGCAGTTTATATCCAACAAAAAGTAAGAGGTTTTCTTCACTTATACAATGGTCAAGAAGCTATATTAGCAGGTGCGTTACATGCTATGGATTTGACCAAAGATAAAATGATTACCGCTTACAGAAATCACGTGCAACCTATTGGTATGGGCGTTGATCCCAGACGTGTCATGGCAGAACTCTATGGAAAGGCTACCGGAACATCACAAGGCTTAGGAGGCTCCATGCATATATTTTCTAAAGAACATCGTTTTTATGGAGGACATGGTATTGTAGGAGGACAAATTCCATTGGGTGCAGGTATGGCATTTGGCGATAAATATCACGGAAGTGATGCGGTTACCTTATGTTGTTTTGGTGATGGAGCAGCTCGCCAAGGGTCTTTACACGAAACATTTAACTTAGCCATGCTTTGGCAATTACCTGTTGTATTTGTTTGTGAAAATAACGGCTATGCCATGGGGACATCAGTAGCTAGAACCGCAAGTCATACCGATATATGGAAATTAGGCTTAGGATATGAAATGCCTTGTAGCCCTGTAGATGGGATGAACCCTGTTAAAGTAGCAGAGGCTTTTGATGAAGCCATTCAAAGGGCAAGAAAAGGCGGTGGGCCAACATTTTTAGAACTAAAAACGTATCGTTATAGAGGGCATTCTATGAGTGATGCTCAACATTACAGAACCAAAGATGAGGTTGAAGAATACAAAAAAATAGATCCTATCACGCAAGTGAAAAAGGAAATATTAGAAAAAAAATACGCTACAGAAGACGATTTAAAAGAAATAGATAAACGCGTTAAAGACTTAGTTGCGGAGTGTGAAAAATTTGCTGAAGAATCGCCATTTCCAGATAAAAACGTTATGTATGATGTGGTGTACGAACAAAAAGATTATCCATTTATACAACATAAATTATAAGCTATGGCAGAAATAATTAATATGCCACGTTTAAGTGATACCATGGAAGAAGGTACCGTTGCTACATGGTTAAAGAAAGTTGGCGATAAAATTAGTGAAGGCGATATTTTAGCTGAAATTGAAACGGATAAAGCAACCATGGAATTTGAATCATTTCATGAAGGCACTTTGCTTCACATAGGTGTACAAGAAGGCGAAACCACTAAGGTAGATGCTTTATTGGCCATTATTGGAGAAAAAGGCGAAGATATTTCCAGCCTTTTAAAAGAAGGAACAACTTCAGCATCCAAGCCAGATGTTAAAGAATCTTCAAAGGAAGTTAAAGAATCTGTAACGAAAGAAAAAGCAGAATCTGTCAAAGAATCTTCAAATAAAACTAAAATTCCTGAAGGTGTTACCGTAGTAACCATGCCACGTTTAAGTGATACTATGGAAGAAGGAACCGTTGCATCATGGTTAAAAAAAGTTGGCGACAACGTAAGTGAAGGCGATATTTTAGCTGAAATTGAAACGGATAAGGCAACCATGGAATTTGAATCCTTTCAATCAGGTACTTTATTATATATTGGAATCAATGCTGGCGAATCTGCAAAAATAGATGCGTTATTAGCCATTATTGGTCCTGCAGGAACGGATGTTTCTGGCATTGCTGCTAATTTTTCAACTGGCTCTAAAGAAGACACATCAAGTGAATCATCTAAAGTTGAAGTAACTCCAAAACAAGAAACTCCAAAAGAAGAAGAAAAAAAGGTTGTAACACCATCTATTCAAATCACTTCTAACGGAAGATTATACGTATCTCCTTTAGCCAAAAAAATGGCTGAAGAAAAAGGGATTAATTTATCTCAAGTTCAAGGTTCTGGAGAAAACGGTAGAATTATAAAGCGTGATGTTGAAAACTTTACGCCAGTTGCTGCGGTGTCATCTGCAGCTGCCGTTGGTAAGTTTGTGGCTTCAGGTCAAGAGGATTTTGATGAAAAACCAAACTCACAAATGCGGAAAGTCATTGCTAAACGCTTGGCTGAATCTAAATTTACGGCACCACATTATTACCTTAATGTAGAGTTTGATATGGAAAATGCTATCGCATTCCGTGAGCAATTCAACTCCATTCCAAATACTAAAATATCCTATAATGATATGATTGTTAAAGCCTGTGCTTTAGCATTGAAAAAACATCCACAGGTCAATTCGCAATGGTTTGCAGATAAAATGCGTTTAAATAACCATGTGCACATTGGAGTTGCTGTAGCGGTTGAAGATGGCTTGGTAGTGCCAGTGGTTAAATTTGCCAATGAGCAAAGTTTACCTCAAATAGGCGCCGCCGTAAAAGATTTTGCAGGAAGAGCTAGAAATAAAAAGCTAACGCCAGCAGAAATGGAAGGAAGTACGTTTACGGTGTCTAATTTAGGTATGTTTGGTATTGAAAGCTTTACCTCTATCATCAATCAGCCAAATTCTGCAATTTTATCCGTGGGAAATATTGTAGAAAAACCAGTGGTTAAAAACGGACAAATAGTAGTTGGTAATACCATGAAATTATCATTAGCCTGCGACCATAGAACCGTTGATGGTGCTACTGGATCTCAATTCCTTCAAACATTAAAAGGATATATTGAAAATCCGGTAACGATGCTTATTTAAATTTGCCCTAACCTCTGTTGAAGGGTCCCTTTATATTAAAACCTGTTTCTCCTAATTACTATCGGGATTGAAGCAGGTTTTTTTTTATCTTTAAACTCAAATTTAATTGTTTATGAAAAAAATAGTGGTTTTAGTTGGTGTACTATGGTTGGTTGGCTGTAAATATTCGGTTAATAGTCAAGTAGAAAACATTCAAATTACCGTAAATCAAGTTAAGGAACATGTTGAGTTTTTAGCTTCAGATGATTTACATGGGCGAAATACCGGAACAGAAGGCATTGAAAAAGCGGCAAAATATATTGAAAATATATTCATTAAAAATAATATCAAGCCCTATTTCCAAACCTATAGAGACTCCTTTAATGCAAAAGATGTTGTGGGTTATAATATATTGGGTTATATTGAAGGCAACGACCGTAAATTAAAACATGAGTTTGTTGTTCTTGGGGCACATTACGACCATATTGGTACTGGAAAGCTGGTAGATGGCGATTCTATTGCTAATGGTGCTAATGATAATGCTGCTGGAACAAGTGCTGTTATAGAATTAGCTAAGTATTTTGCCTCTACAAAAAGTAATAAACGCAGTATTCTTATAGCACTTTTTTCAGCTGAAGAAATGGGGCTTTTAGGATCCAATCATTTGGCCAAAAAGCTGCATGGTCAGAACATAGATTTATACACGATGCTAAATTTTGAAATGATTGGGGTTCCATTTAAAGATAGAAATTATGTATCGTTCGTAACAGGTTATGAGTTGTCTAACATGTCAGATAAAATAAATGAGTATGCAAGTTCTAATTTCACAGGATTTTCTGAAGTATCTAAAAAATATAATCTGTTTAGGCAATCCGATAATTATGCTTTTTATTCAGAATTTAAACTACCATGTCAAACCATTTCAACATGCGATTTATCAAACTATGACTATTATCACCACGTAGATGATGAAGCCGATAAATTAGATTATGAACATATGGCAAGTTTTGTAAATAAGGTCATTCCTGCTATTGAAGCCATGTGCAATACAGCAACTAAAGAAATAAAAATGCATGAATAATAAAACGGTTGTTATTACAGGAACCAGCAGAGGTATTGGGTTTGAGTTAGTTCAATGCTTTGCTAAAGCAGGTCATCATGTTTTGGCATTGTCTCGAAATGATATGCCTGTTAAAAATCTGAAACTAGAGAATGTTACAGCTTTACCATTTGATTTGTGTAAAACCACTGATTACCAAAAGATAGAGCAGTTTATTAAGCGCCAATGGACTCAAGTAGATATTTTAATTAACAATGCTGGTGCTTTGCTCAATAAACCATTTTCTGAAACCAATAGTCAAGAATTTGAACGTGTTTATAAAACCAATGTGTTTGGGGTTGCCGAATTAACCCGAGTGGTTTTGCCTTTTATGAAAAAAGAAAGCCATGTGGTTACCATCAGCTCCATGGGCGGCGTTCAAGGGAGTATGAAGTTTCCGGGATTGGCTGCTTATAGTTCCAGTAAAGCCGCAGTGATTACACTTACCGAGTTGTTAGCGGAAGAATATAAACAAACCGGACCAAGCTTTAATGTGTTGGCATTGGGTGCCGTTCAAACCGAAATGCTTGAAGAAGCCTTTCCAGGATATAAAGCTTCTTTATCAGCTTTAGAAATGGCACAATATATTTTCGATTTTTCGCTTCATGGAAACAAATACTACAACGGTAAGTTGTTGCAGGTTTCTAATTCTACACCATAGTTTATGAGCCAATATAAATGTGTAATTTTCGATTGTGATGGTGTATTGGTTGATAGTGAGCCTATAAGCAATCAAATTTTGACCGATATGGCTAATAAGTTAGGTGCGAATACGGATTTAGATTTTGCTATGAAGCACTTTAAAGGCAGTCATTTTAAAGACTGTATAAAAATCATTGAAAGTCGTATAAATCAACTCGTTCCAGAGACGTTTGAAACCGAATATAGAACTCAAAGTTTAGAAGCTTTTGAAAAACATTTAAAACCTATTAAAGGTATCAAAGAGGTAATAGAGCATTTAACCTTGCCTTTTTGTGTGGCATCTAGTGGCATGGAATCTAAGATGAGGTTTAATTTAAACTTGGTAGGGTTATTGCCTTATTTTGAAAACAAATTGTTTAGTTGTTATACCATTCAAAAGTTTAAACCAGAACCCGATGTCTTTTTATGGGCCGCCAAAACCATGGGTTATAAACCTCACGAATGTATTGTTATAGAAGACAGTGTTTTAGGCGTGCAAGGCGCTGTAAATGGTGGTTTTGATGTTTTTGGGTTTACCCAACACGATACCAATAACGAGCTGGAAGTATTAGCTACAAAAACCTTTAACAACATGGATGATTTGTTAAAGATGCTGTATTAAGTGTGGTTTATGTAAAGGTTTCTAATGGGTTTAAAACCATAGGCATGTATTACTTTAGGATTGTCTTACATTATTTTTTTTACAAATGTTTACTAATTAGGGTCAGTAAATGGTCTTTATGTATGGGTTTGCTTATATAATCCATACAACCGGCGTCCATAGCTTTTTGTGTTTCATCTTCCATGGCATAAGCTGTTTGAGCAATGACTTTAATGAGAGGTTTTAACTCTTTTATTTTGATGGTTGTTTCATAACCATTCAAATCGGGCAAGCGAATATCCATAAGTACCAAATCTAAAGGTTGTTTTAATGAAATTTCTACAGCTTCTTTGCCCAATGAAGTATGAACCACATGAACTCCACAATGAGTTAGTATTTCTTTAAGATATTCAGCATTATAAATGTCGTCTTCAACAATTAAAATGGTTTTATTGATAAGGTTGTGAAACTTGGACAATTTAGAAGTAGATGAATTTTCCTCTAAAGGTTGAACCGTTTTATAGGGAAAAGAGAAAAAGAAGGTGCTACCTTTTCCGGGTTCTGATTCCAAAAATAATTCACCACCTAATAAACTTACCAATCCTTTAGCAATGGATAAACCTAAACCCGTGCCGGCATTTACTTCTGAATTTTGTTGTAATTGGCTAAATCGTTCATAAATAATTTGTTGTTTATCAAAAGGAATTCCAATTCCTGTGTCTGAAATATAAAAGACAGCCTTCTTATTGTCATCTAATTTGCAACCACCCATAATGGAGCCTGTATTGGTAAACTTAAAAGCGTTGCTTATTAAATTTATAAATATTTGTTTCAACTTCACTTTATCGGTATAAATTAAATGCTGGTCAGTATCGTTAAACGCATGTAACGAAAACTTAATGTGTTGTTTGCCCATACGATTTTGATATTCAACAAAAAAGGTTTGCAGTTCTGCAAATAATGCTTTCAAATCACATACGTGATGATTAACAGACAATTGTCCCGATTCTATTTTTGAAATGTCTAGGATATCGTTTATAATATCCAATAAATCATGGCTTCGTTGTTTTATAATTTCAGAATATTTCTGGAGTTTGGTTTTGTCATCAAAAGTATCGGCCAATAAACTTGAAAACCCCATGATGGCATTCATGGGCGTTCTTATTTCGTGACTCATATTTTGTAGAAAGGCCGTTTTAAGGCGGTCGCTTTCTTCAGCTTTTTTTTTGGCCGTTTTCAATGCTTTTTCGGTTAACCGCAATTGTTTTAAGTGCCTTTTGATGTAAATAAAAAAGAGTAGTCCGGTTACAAAAACATAAAACCATCCTTTATAGGTTTGTATTTCGGTTAAAATATTAATGTCTTGAATAATAGAATTAAGAAACCAATCCGAAAATAAAATCCAGAAACCACCTATAATGAAATAAATTATGGTAATGCGATATTCAAATTTTAATCTTTTCATCATCTCTTATAACCACATCTGGGCTTTTTGGCCAGCAAAAAAACAATCTTTTGTTAAATAAAACCAGAACAATTTTATGCACTATTTTCTTTTAATATTTTAATAGGACGTTATGGGTTGTTTTTTATATTTTTCCTTGGTGTTTTGGGTCGAAATCTACCATCCATTCTATACCAAATTGGTCTCTAAACATACCAAAATATGAACCCCAAGGGCTGTCACAATGGGTATTTCTATTTGTCCACCTACTGAAAGGCTCTTGAATAATTTGTTAGCTTCTTCACAACTTTCGGCACTAATTGATATTTTAGAACGGTGCTCAAGTTCATTAACGTGTCCCAAACTTTCAGGCACGTCATTACCTATTAAAATGTTTTTGCCTATGGGCAAAGCAATGAGCATTATTTTATTGGCGTCTTTTTCTTCTATGGTAAATTCTGGACTAGAAGATCTTTTAAACGTATAATTTTCGCGAATTCGCCACTAAAAACCAACTTGTAAAATGTAAAGGTCTTTTCGGCGTTTCCATTGAAATTTATATAATAATTAATTAGTGCCATAAATTGTTTTTTAAAGGTTAGTTTGTTTTCTTTTATTCCAAATGCGCCATGCTTTGCATTAAACGGTAAGTGGTTGGGGTTTTTTTAATGGTAACTGAGTCCAACCCATGCCTTGTTGTTTGATAATAAAGGTATTAAATTTAAGGATATAAATATGGAAGAAAAAAAAGAGGTTTTTTCGTAAACTTTTGAAACCAAATTTATGAGGACTTTCCGAGAGGAAAATAAGTGGCTTTGAAGTATGGCTCATAACAGAGACTAGTTGTTTCAAAGGGCTAATGCGATTTTAAACGACCCAGAAGCCGCAAAATATTTTTGGGACACAGGATTTCATTGGTATGAAGATTGGAAAGAAAGATGGCATACCTATGTATAACGCGGTTAAGAGCGTTTAGGAAGCCTATCCAGATAAAAATTTAATTTTCACAGAAGGCTGCAATGAAAAATATGATGTAAAAAGAATAGAAACCGAAGACCCAAAATTGGCAGAACGTTACGGCAAATCCATGATTAATGATTTTAACAATGGCAGACTGGCTTGGACAGATTGGAATATTTTACTTGACGAAACAGGCGACCCAAATTACGTTGGGAATTTATGTTTTTCACCAGTCCATGGCAATACCCAAACGGGAGAATTAACCCTTACAAATACCTACTATTATATTGGGCATTTTTCAAAATTTATTCGCCCTGAAGCCAAAAGAATAACAGCTTTTTCAAGTTTTAATACCTTATTGAGCACGGCATTTGTCAATACTGACGGCAGTTTGGTAGTGGTTATCATAAATCAAGGAGAAACGGAACTGGATTTTAGTCTTTCAATAGCTTCAAATACTGCTCATTTAAGTGCTTTGGCTCATTCCATCCAAACCATAGTATTAAAGTAAATGTAAAGTTCTTAAAAAATGCAATGTTAAAACATGAATACTTAGCTTATTAATAATCTCTCGGGCTAGTTTTTCAAAACAAAGTATTGAGTATGTTAAAACCATAAAATTGAGAAAAATCATAAAATTTGAGTTTGTTATTTAGTTGATTAATTTGTGGCTAGTGCTTTCTTAAAATATTTTTAAGAAGCAGTGGTTTCAAATGTTCCGTAGAGTTTAATTGCTAGAGGACAATCACGTTTTTTATCATGCTAAAGCCAAAATCACTAATAATAAATTGGTAATTTATAGTGAAAATGTAAAATATCCAATTGCTCTACATTTTGGATGGGCTGATGATGCAAGCGATAATAATCTATATAAAAAAGAAGGTTTTCCTGCCGTACCATTTAGAACAGACCATTGGAAAACTATAACAAAAGATGTTAAATACAAACTATAAGATCACTTAACATATTCTAAAAATTTCTCTAAAATAGGGTTGGTGTTATTTTTATTCCAAACAACAGATAGTACAGTTCTTTGCGATATTTTATCTAGATCTATAAATTTTATGAGACTATTTTCATTTAATTTCAATGAGTTAGGAACGATTGAAATTCCAAAACCGTTTTCAACCAATTTGTAGATAGAACCAGCATGAATGGTGTTATGCGACACTAGTGGGCTAAAACCGCTATCTTGAAAAATATCCATGACTTTTTCATAATAGGATGCACTATATTCAGGGTCAAATAGTATAAAATGTTCGTCTTTTAGTTGCGATAATTTTTTAAAGTTTGTAGCATTAATAGGATGGTTTTTAGGCAACACCAAACAAAAGAATTCTTTTAAAATAGGAAAGGATTCAACCATTTTTGGAATGCGTTCCAAGCGTACAAACCCGATATCAATATTCTGTGCAATTAACTCTTCAATTTGCTTTTGATTATCCATTTCTTTCAAACTAAACAAAATATTTGGATGATTTTTTGTAAATTTTAACAACAATTCTGGAATAATCTGTTGCATGGCAGAACCAACAAAACCAAAGTTTAACTGACCATCTTTTCCATCTTCAAGCAATTTGGCATGATGTAAAATGCTTTCTAAATTTTTGATATTTTTTGTAAGCTCTAGCTTAAGATACAAACCTACATGCGTGAGTTTTACGTCTCGGTTATGCCTATCAAACAGCTTAACTCCAAGATTGTTTTCCATATCTTTTATTTGTCTGCTTAGACCTGGCTGCGAAATAAAAAGTGTTTCCGCAGCTTTTCTAAAGTGTAAAGTGTCTGCTACAGCTAAAAAATATTTGATGTGTCGTAATTCTAACTGATAACTCATTGTTATTAATAGTATGAAATAATGATCTTATTGTATATCAAATTTATCAATAAATTTGTATTGAAGAGATATAATATGTAACTAATTATCAATAAAATATGTTTGCTTACGGAACGGATACATTAACGGTAGATAAAGTAATGGCTATCGATAAAGGCTCATTAAAAGGCGTGCTTACCAATGATGCCATTTCAAAAATAAACGATTCTAGACGAAAAGTGGAAGTTATGGTACATTCCAACAAGGCTATTTACGGCATAAACACCGGATTTGGCCCGCTTTGTGATGTTAAAATATCATCCGAACAGACGAATCTACTCCAAAAAAACCTGTTAATGACGCATGCTGTTGGTGTTGGAAATCCCATTTCAAAACAGGTGTCAAAAATCATGATGATTTGTAAAGTACATGCCTTATGCAAAGGGTTTTCGGGGATAAGATTAGACGTCATTGAACGCATTATTTATTTTATTGAGAATAATCTTTTACCTGTTGTGCCGGAGCAAGGTTCTGTAGGGGCTTCGGGAGATTTAGCGCCTTTATCACATTTGTTTTTACCTCTCATCGGTGAAGGTGAGTTTTGGGATGAAACAGAAATAGTTTCAGCAAAAATCATCTTAGAAAAGCATCATTTAAAACCCATAGAATTGGCTGCCAAAGAGGGTTTAGCCTTAATTAACGGTACCCAATTTATATTGGCTCATACTATTGTTGGGTTACATAAAATGGCTTATTTATTAGATTTAGCCGATGTTGCTGGCGCCATGAGTTTAGAAGCTTATCAAGGTAGTGAATCGCCATTCAAGGCATTATTGCACAGCATTCGCCCTTTTAAAGGAAATATAGAAGTGGCTGATAGAATGCGTATGTTATTCAAAGATTCAAATAATATCAAATCGCACGAAAACTGTGCTCGTGTTCAAGATCCTTATTCTATGCGTTGTATTCCGCAAGTGCATGGTGCCTCAAGAAATGCTTATCATCATCTAAATGAACTGGCAGAAATTGAAATGAATTCGGTAACCGATAACCCTATTGTGTTAAGTGAAACTGAAGCTATTTCAGGCGGGAATTTTCATGGGCAACCCTTGGCAATGGCTTTAGATTATTGTTCTATTGCCGCATCAGAATTAGGTAACATCTCAGATAGAAGATGCTATTTATTACTTGAAGGTAAATACGGGTTACCGCGTTTATTAACGGCAAGTGGCGGATTGAATTCAGGTTTTATGATACCGCAATACACTACTGCAGCTTTGGTAACCGAAAATAAATCGCTGTGTTTTCCAACTTCAGCAGATAGCATTCCTACCTCGCTAGGGCAAGAAGACCACGTGTCTATGGGAAGTATTTCTGGACGCAAATTCAATCAGATTTTAGGGAATATTGAAAAAATATTAGCAATTGAATTGATGTATGCTGCACAAGCTATGGAATTTAGACGGCCAAATACATTTTCAGCAATTCTTGAGAAAAACTTTAAAATAATACGAAGTAAGGTTGATAAATTAGAAGAAGACCGCATGCTAAAAGACGATATTAATGCGTTAATTCACTTGGTTAAAAATCAAGCATTTATTGTAAAATAGAAAGTTATGACGTTTAAAGAACAAATATTACAAGGTATTCCAAAGGAGTTACCACCAAAATACAACTATCCAAAAGGTGCTAACCAGGCGCCAAAGCGAAAAGATATCTTATCCAAAGAAGAAAAACAGTTAGCCATACGTAATGCGTTGCGCTATTTTCCTAAGAATTGGCATGAAGAATTAGCATTAGAGTTTACTCAAGAACTTCAAGATTTTGGCAGAATATATATGTATCGTTTTAAACCTTCTTATAAAATATATGCTAGAGGCATTGAAGCTTATCCAACAAAATGCTTGCAAGCTGCAGCAATCATGTTGATGATTCAAAACAATTTAGATCCAGCTGTGGCACAACATCCAGAAGAATTAATAACGTATGGTGGCAATGGAGCCGTTTTTCAAAATTGGGCTCAGTATCTATTAACCATGCAGTATTTAGCGACTATGACGAATGAGCAGACCTTACATATGTATTCTGGTCATCCTATGGGCTTGTTTCCATCATCTAAAAATGCACCAAGAGTTGTGGTTACTAATGGTATGATGATTCCTAATTACTCAAAACCAGATGACTGGGAAAAATATAATGCATTAGGGGTTACCCAATACGGACAAATGACTGCAGGTTCTTTTATGTATATTGGTCCGCAAGGCATTGTACATGGAACCACCATTACCATTATGAATGCATTTCGTAAAATATTGCAGAAAAATGAAAAACCACATGGAAAAATCTTTTTAACTGCCGGTTTGGGCGGTATGAGTGGAGCACAACCAAAAGCTGGAGACATTGCTGGTTGTATAACCATTTGTGCTGAAGTGAATGCTAAAGCGGCAACTAAAAGATTCAATCAAGGTTGGGTTGATGTGTTAATAGATACTTTGGGCGATTTAGTTACCAGGGTTAAGAAAGCCCAAGAAACAAACGAAGTGGTATCTATAGCCTTTATTGGAAATGTGGTGGATGTTTGGGAACATTTTTATCATGAAAATATGTTTATTCATGTAGGTTCAGACCAGACCTCGTTGCATATTCCTTGGACAGGCGGTTATTATCCTGTTGGCTTAACCTATGAAGAATCCAACAGATTAATACGAGAAGACCCACAAACCTTCAAACAAAAAGTGCAAGAATCATTACGGAGACATGCTGAAGCCATTAATAAACACGCTGAAAGAGGCACGTATTTTTTTGACTATGGCAACGCTTTTTTATTGGAAGCTGCGCGCGCTGGAGCCCATGTAATGGCAGAAAACCAAATCGATTTTAAATATCCGTCCTATGTTCAGGATATATTAGGGCCTATGTGCTTTGATTATGGTTTTGGACCATTTCGTTGGGTTTGTACTTCAGGGAAACCTGAAGATTTAGATAAGACCGATGAAATAGCCATGAATGTCCTTCAGGAAATTATGAAAACAGCTCCAGAAGAAATTAAGTTACAAATGCAAGACAATATTACTTGGATTAAAGATGCTAAAAAGAATAAAATGGTAGTAGGCTCTCAGGCAAGAATATTATATGCCGATGCCGAAGGGCGAACAAAAATAGCTGAAGCTTTTAATAAGGCTGTGTCCAATGGTCAAATTGGACCAATAGTTTTAGGGCGTGATCATCATGATGTAAGTGGAACTGATTCGCCATATCGTGAAACCTCAAATATTTATGATGGTAGCAAATTCACAGCCGATATGGCCATTCAAAACGTTATTGGCGACAGTTTTAGAGGTGCTACTTGGGTATCTATCCATAATGGTGGTGGTGTTGGTTGGGGTGAAGTTATCAACGGTGGTTTTGGAATGCTGTTAGATGGCACCAAAGAAGCTGAAGATCGTCTTAAAAGTATGTTGTTTTTTGATGTTAATAATGGAATTGCACGCCGAAGTTGGGCCAGAAACGAGGAAGCGTTATTTGCTGTAAAACGCGAAATGGAACGCACTCCAAATTTAAAAGTAACTTTGCCTAATCTTGTTGAAGATAACATAATAGATAATTTATTTTAATGACTACACTATTTAAAAACATTAAAGAATTAATTCAGGTTAGAACAGAGGTTACGGCTTTTGTTTCTGGAAAAGACATGAATAAACTTCCAACCATTAAAAATGCTTTTTTAGTAGTTGAAGATGGACTGATTGCCAATTTTGGAAACATGGAAAATTGTCCGAAACAACCTTTTTCAAAAGTGATTGATGCGAGTGGAAAAATGATGTTGCCATCTTGGTGTGATTCTCATACACACCTTGTTTATGCTGGTAACAGAGAACGTGAGTTTGTAGATAAAATTAAAGGATTATCTTATCAAGATATTGCCAACAAAGGTGGTGGGATATTAAATTCAGCAAAAACACTTCAAGAGACTTCGGAAAACGATTTATACATTCAAAGCAAAGCACGTTTAGAGGAAGTCATGGCTTTAGGAACTGGAGCCATAGAAATTAAATCAGGTTACGGATTAACGGTAGCATCCGAATTAAAAATGCTTCGTGTTATTAAACGATTAAAAGAAAATTATCCAATTTCAATTAAAGCCACATTTTTAGGGGCACATGTCGTTCCTTCCGAATATCGAAACAATAAAGAAGATTACATTAAATTATTAATTGAAGATTTGATGCCTAAAATAGCCAAAGACCAGTTAGCAGACTTTGTAGATGTATTTTGTGAAACAGGTTATTTTTCAGTTGAAGATACTGAACGTATTTTACAAGCGGGAAAAGATTACGGTTTGGTTCCTAAAATTCATGTCAATCAATTCAATTCTATTGGTGGTATACAGGCAGGTGTAAAGTATAATGCTCTTTCAGTTGATCATTTAGAAGAAATGAAGGATGAAGATATTGAATCACTAAAAAGTACTAAGACAATGCCAGTGGCATTGCCTGGTTGTTCTTTCTTTTTAGGGATTCCATATACACCGGCAAGAAAAATGATTGATGCTGGTTTGCCTTTAGCTTTGGCTACCGATTATAATCCTGGGTCGTCTCCTTCTGGAAATATGAATTTTGTGGTTTCTTCAGCTTGTATCAAAATGAAATTAACACCTGAAGAAGCTATAAATGCTGCTACTATAAATGGAGCATATGCTATGGGTATGCAAAATGAAGTTGGAAGTATAGCTAAAGGAAAACAGGCTAATTTAATTCTAACCAAACCAATTAACTCATATAGTTTTATACCGTATTCCTTTGGAGCAAATCAAATTGAAAAAGTATATTTAAAAGGAAAAGAGATTAAGTAAAAAAAACTTGGCTATCAGTCATTCAAGGGCATTAAAATCTAAACATTTTTATAAATAATAAACCCACTAAACATTAGTGGGTTTATTATTTATAATGCAATATCAATTATTCTAAAAATGGATATCTGTAATCTGTTGGAGGCACAAAGGTTTCTTTAATGGTTCGGTTATTTACCCAACGTAATAAATTCCAAACAGAACCCGCTTTATCATTGGTGCCTGATGCTCTGGCACCACCAAAAGGCTGTTGCCCTACAACAGCTCCGGTTGGTTTGTCATTAATGTAAAAATTACCAGCGGCATTTTCCAATTTTTTAGTCGCAGTTTCTATAACATAACGGTCCGAACTAAAAATAGCCCCAGTTAAAGCATATTCACTTGTGCTATCTACAAGACCCAGAATTTCTTCCCATTGCTCATCTTCATAGACATAAATGGTAATAATCGGCCCAAATAACTCAGTACACATGGTTGTGTATTTTGGGTTGGTTGTAACAATAACAGTTGGTTCTATAAAGTATCCTTTAGAATCGTCATAACCTCCGCCAACTATAATATCGGCATAAGCATCTTTTTTAGCTTGGTCTAAATAACCTGATAATTTGGTGAAGGCTTTTTTGTCAATAACCGCATTAATAAAGTTTGAAGGATCTTCCGGACTTCCCATTTTAAAGGAATTGATATCAGTAATAATGGATGTTTTAATATCGCCCCATAAACTTTTTGGAATGTAAGCACGTGATGCTGCAGAACATTTTTGACCTTGATACTCAAAAGCACCTCTAGAAATGGCTGTAGCAACTTCTTGAGCATTTGCTGAAGGATGTGCCCAAATAAAATCTTTACCTCCAGTTTCACCAACAATTCTTGGATAAGACTTATAATGATTTATGTTTTTACCAATTGTTTCCCAAAAACTATTAAATACAGCCGTAGATCCTGTAAAATGTACACCAGCAAAATCTTTATTTGATAAAATAGTATCCGTAATCATACCAGAATTTCCAGTTACTAAATTAATAACACCATCAGGTAACCCAGCGGCTTTAAACAATTCCATGATAACATAGGCAGAATACACTTGTGTAGCAGCAGGTTTCCAAACCACAACATTACCCATCATGGCTGGCGCTGCTGGAAGGTTACCAGCGATAGCTGTAAAATTAAAAGGCGTAATGGCATAAACAAATCCTTCCAATGGTCTGTATTCCATTCGGTTCCATATGCCTGCTGATGAAATAGGTTGATTGCTATAAATTTCAGTCATAAACTGAACATTGAAACGTAAAAAATCTATTAATTCACAAGCTGAATCAATCTCTGCCTGAAACACATTTTTTGACTGTCCCATCATGGTAGCAGCATTCATTCTGTATCTAAATGGGCCAGCCAATAAATCTGCGGCTTTTAAGAAAATTGCTGCACGATGTTCCCAGCTTGTTGAAGCCCATTTTACTCTTGCTTCTGCTGCTTTTTCAATAGCTAATTCTATATGTTCTTTGTCTGCAGTATGATATTTTCCAACACAATGTTTGTTGTCATGAGGCGGATAAATATTTACGGTATTGCCCGTTTTATATTCTTTGCTGCCAACATAAAAAGGAATGTCAACCTGTTCGTTGTACATCTTTTTGTAAGTTGCCAGTACGCTTTCTCGTTCAGCAGAACCAGGAGCATAAGATTTAACAGGTTCGTTTATAGCTTTTGGTACATTAAAAAATCCGTTTCCCATGTCTTTTGTGTAATTTATTGTTCTTTTAATAAAAAATTCAGAAAATATGGTACAAATTTACGAATAATTTAACGATACCTAAAATGCATCGCTATTAAAACCGCGTTAAAATTGTTTATTTTTTGTAAGTTGCCAACAGCTTTAAAGACTATGTTTTTATGTGTACAGTAACCATTATTCCTAAAGGAAACCATGATTTTATTTTAACCTCAAACCGTGATGAAGCACCTCACAGAGCGTCTTTGGCGCCTAAAGTTTATACCATCAATAATACGCGATTGTTATTTCCGAAAGATGAACTCTCTGGAGGAACATGGTTAGGCGTTAGTGAAAAAAAAAGTATGGTTTGCGTATTAAATGGCGCGTTTGAGTTGCATAAAAGAAAACCGAGTTATAGGTTGAGTAGAGGTGTGGTTGCTACAGATTTTTTAACTTCTGAAGACATACTAGCAACTGTAAAATCTTATAATTTAGAAAACATTGAACCTTTTACCATGGTTATTGTTGATTGGAAAATTCGTTTAAGGTTTTTAGAACTTGTTTGGGATGGTGAAAAAAAACATGAATCAGAGTTGCCTTTAGAACCTAAAATTTGGTCATCATCTACCTTGTATAATTCTTCGATGAAACTTGAAAGGCTTAAATGGTTTGAAGATTTTAAGAAAAGCAACGAATTAAATAAAGAAATCATTTTACAGTTTCATAAAACTGCTGGAAATGAGCATAAAGATTATGGTGTTATTATGGATAGAGGTTTTGTTAAAACAACGAGTATTACTCAAGTGATTAAAACTTCTGATTCTATAAACATGAACTATGAAAATTTACAAACGGAATTAGTAACCTCCACTCAATTTAATTTTCATCAAGCAGTTAATGAGTAACAATGGAATTATATTAACATTGGCTTATCCAGACACTATTGTAATGGTGTCTGAAGAATGGTTTTCTCCTTTTTTAAGGTTTTTAGGTGTTGGGAAAAAGAACTATTTACGAGCTGGTCATGCCGCATTGGTACTTATAAATAAGAATACTGGAGTTTTAGAATATCATGATTTTGGACGATATATTACTCCAGAACCTTACGGTCGTGTAAGAGGAAGTGAAACGGATAATGAATTAAAAATTCCTTTTAAAGCTGACATTAAAGATGATTATATTGTTAATCTTAATGAGATTTTAGAGTTTTTAGGAACGCATCCAAAACTAACACATGGTGATGGTAAATTGGTAGCTTCTGTTTGCAATGCCGTGAATTACGAAGCGGCTAGAGAACACATTACGAAAATGCAACAAAAACACTTTATTAGGTATGCTGCTTTTATAAAAAACGCCTGTAACTGTGCCAGATTTGTAACCGATACTTTGATAACTTCCGTAACCAATAAGAAAATAAAGAGAAACCTGATACAATCTAAATGGTTTACTCCAAGCACCGTTGGAAATGTGCTTATGGCCAATACCGAAACACATATATTTGAAGTCTCTGAAACTGGAAGAATAGTCACTTTTAAAGGGTCGCAAACCAGAGAAAATATGCGATGTTTTTTAGACAATCTTAAAACTCATGAATCAAGCTTTATTGGAACTTTAAAGCCAAAATCGGTGGATGTTTTGCACGAAAAGGCCCAATGGTTATCTGGTATTGCCGCAGGAGCATGGTTTGAACTCCATCATATTGGACATGATATAGAGTATTTGTTTAGAAGGATTTCACCACATGGGCATATTGATGTTCATGATATTTTTATGGTGGAAGATCATACGTTTGATTATAATCAAGACTTTGAATTTGTACATGATTCAAATTGTAGTTTTCTCCATATTAAACAATCTGGGAAAGTGTACAGATTTAAAAGAAAAACAGCGAATTAATTTATAGCAAAAGGCGCACTTAACTTAAAGGTTGGAATGGTTACTTTAAAATTTTTGGTAGTCGTAAAATTTACCATATCATAATAACCTTGCATGGCACCAAAAGGAGAAGTTAATAAGCATCCAGATGTATACGTGTGGGATTCTCCTGGTTTTAATACAGGTTTTTTGCCAATAACACCTTCACCAGAAACAATTTCTGTATTATTTAAGGCATCATAAATTTCCCAATGGCGAGCATTTAGCTGAACGGAGTCTTTACTTTGGTTTTCAATCGTTACTTTGTAACCAAAGGCAAATTGTATCTTATAATTTTTATAAAAGGAACCCTCAAAAGTTGTTTCTACAGATACTTTAATACCCCTTGTTACTTGTTGAACCATGTTATGTATTGATATACAATGTGTTTTACTTGCAAAAATAAGGTTTTTTTTTGACCCTATTTTAATTTAACTTCATTATTCCGATTAATTGGAGATGTTTATCGAGGATCCTTCTCCCATTCCAATAATCCTATCGTATCTTTTTCCTAAATCTCTATAGTACGCTAAAACCTTGTAATTATTTTCTGTTTGATAGAAATTACCGCTAATGCCACCTTCATTTAAGTTGCCGTTATCATCTATTGTTACGAATTTATAATTGTAAAATCCTTGTTTTAAAAGTATAGAACATTTAAAAACCTTATCCAACTCATCATACCTCATCTTCGTAAAATCATCTATGCTGTAATTATTAAAATTACCGTAAACATGGACCGTCTTATTTTCAATTTCCGAATTGGATAATAACGAGAAATGAATCCAAACATAATCAGCCTCAATATTAGAATTCTCAGCGTCAATAGAAGTAATCAGAAAATTTCCATTAATATCAGGATTGTAAGTATAAGGTCTGTTAACCCTAGGGTAATTTGTAAATAAATAATTATGATATAAATCTTTTAAATCTATATACTGTACGCCTGTATTGGCGGCACGAATATCTTTGTTTTCAAAAAACAAATACTCATTGCCACCCCAAAAACTAGACTCCAAATCGTACTTGTAAATTAACTGATTTCCAATGGTGTATTGTGGTACTAAATTAGATATTGCCGTTTTTAAATTGTTATTTTGAACCACTAGCAGTTTTACGTTTTGCTTTGGGTTGTTTAATAAAATATTATTGGGTGTTATGCTAATTTCAACCCGTTGTTTATAGTCTATATTGGCAATATCTCTGGAGCGTTTGATAGCAACTCCAATAGTTGACATGTTTTCATAAATCATAAACTTCCTTGAAAATAAAGGTTCTTTGTTGTTGTTAAATACATGGATCATATAGTTTCCAGATACTTTAAGTCTTTTTGTTTGTTCGTTTGGAATACTAAGTTTGTAATGCGAATATATTTGATACGTGTTGAAAGAATTTTCATAAGTTCTAATGCGTTGATTATCAATACCATCTAAAAATTCAGATTTTACCAATACGGAAGGCGTCCAATCAAGATTGTAATGTTCAATAGTATAGTAATAATCATCTTCATTTCCATTTAAAGCATCAAATTCTAAAATAATATAATCTCCTAATTTTAAAACGGGTAATTGGCTTTCATTGGTGTTGCCTTTAAAGTAAATTGTTTTAATATACTCGGGTGGGGTAATTTCGTCAATCTGGGCAAAAATGTTTAAAGAGATAAAACTGAAAAATAAAAGAAAATAAAGCAAAATTCTCATTTATGGACTGTTTTTTTGTAAATATAATCAAATTTTACGACTAAAAAAGTATGTAAAAAAACAGGTTTAAATTTCTGTGTTAATTATTATGAAATCTGCATTTTTAATTTGTAAATTTGCAGCGTTTTTAGACAACTAATCTCAATAAATCAAAATATGTCAAACGACATTCGTGTTAAAAAAGGTCTAGACATTAAATTAAAAGGTGAAGCCGAAAAAACCTTCGACCAGGCAAAAGCAAGCAACTTTTACGTTCTAAGACCTAAAGATTTTCATGGCGTAATACCTAAATTAATTTCTAAAGTTGGAACCAAAATAAAAGCAGGAGAACCAGTTTTTTATGATAAATCCAATGAGAGTGTAAAATTTGTTTCTCCAGTTTCTGGTGAAATTATTGAAATTGCACGGGGTGAAAAAAGAAAAATTTTATCCATAAAAATTCAAGCAGATAAAACAGATTCTTATGTTGAAAATCCTGTGCTTAATTTAGAGACTGCAAAACCCCAAGATGTTAAAGCGCTTTTGTTGGCATCAGGTTGTTGGCCTTTTATCAAACAACGTCCTTATGATGTGATTGCCAATCCAAACAAAGAGCCCAAAGCCATTTTTATATCTGCACACGCATCGGCACCTTTAGCAGCCAACTACAATTATACTTTACAAGGCAAAGAAAAGGAGCTGCAAGCTGCAGTTACAGCATTAGGAAAACTTACAAAAGGGAAAGTACATGTTTCTGTGGGGAAATTTGGTAGATCACCCATGTCAGATTTGTCTGGTATTAGTTTACACAAAGTATCTGGGCCACATCCTTCAGGTAATGTAGGAACTCAGATTAATAAAATTGACCCTATTAATAAAGGAGAGGTAGTTTGGACGATAAATCCGCAGGATCTTGTCATTATGGGTGAGTTATTATTAACAGGCAAGTTTAATGCAGAACGTATTGTAGCGTTAGTAGGCTCGTCTATTGAAAAGCCAAGATATTTTATTACCAAATTAGGGTGTGAAATAGCTACGATGATTTTTGATCAAGGCATTGAAAAAGATGCGAATGTTCGTATTATTTCTGGCAATATATTATCAGGTCAACAAGTAAAACCTGATGGTTATTTAGATTATTATAGTAATACCATTACAGTCATTCCAGAAGGCGATGATTATGAATTTTTTGGATGGACTACGCCAGTATTCAATAAAATATCTACCTCAAGAGCATTAACATTCTCATGGATGTTTCCAAATAAAAAATACGATTTAAATACCAATACCAATGGTGAACATCGTGCTTTTGTGACCACAGGAAACTATGAAGAAGTCTTCCCATTAGATATCTTTCCCATGCAAATATTAAAAGCTTGTATGTATAATGACTTAGATGAAATGGAAGCCTTAGGAATGTACGAAGTGGCACCTGAAGATTTTGCTTTAACCGAGTTTATCTGTGTGTCTAAACAGCCACATCAAGAAATTATAAGAAAAGGTTTAGACGTAATGCTTAAAGAAATTGGATAATCATTTATTGATTGAAGTGAAAAGAAAATAATAACACATGGGTTTAAAAAGTAAATTACATCAACTAAAAGAAAAATACAAAGGAACCAAAATGGCTCCTGCGTTTGGTGCATTGCATACCTTTTTATATTTACCAAACGAAACAACACATAACGGGACTCATATTAAAGCGGCTGATGATTTAAAGCGCACCATGAATACGGTTATTTTGGCTATGATACCTTGCTTGATTTTTGGTATGTTCAATGCCGGATATCAACATTATTTAGCAGCAGGACAGATTGATGCTGTAATGGGAGGTTTTTTTAGCAGCCAGTTCTGGACTTTGGATAATTTTGCATTAGGATTCTGGAAAATTATTCCTTTAGTCATAGTGTCTTACGGAGTAGGTTTAGGTATTGAGTTTTTATTTGCAACCATTAAAAATCACGAAGTAGAAGAAGGTTACCTAGTAACAGGAATGCTAGTACCTTTAATTATACCTATTGATATTCCATTGTGGATGCTGGCTGTAGCTGTAGCTTTTGGAGTGGTTATTGGCAAAGAAGTTTTTGGAGGAACGGGCATGAACATTTTAAATCCTGCCTTAACCATCAGAGCCTTTTTGTTTTTTGCGTATCCAACATGGATGAGTGGCGATAAGGTCTGGGTTCAAGGTGCCGTTGAAAGTGTAGGTAAAGTAGATGCCATTTCAGGAGAAACTATTCTAGGAGGTTTAGCACAAGGTAAACATTTGGGATATACGTTTTGGGATATGTTTTATGGCTTTATTCCGGGTTCAATTGGAGAAACTTCAACGTTATTAATTTTGCTAGGAGGTTTGTTTTTAATTTTTACTAAAATTGGAAGTTGGAGAATCATGTTATCT
Organism: Flavobacteriaceae bacterium CG_4_10_14_3_um_filter_33_47; assembly: GCA_002784145.1. Classification (GTDB taxonomy): domain Bacteria; phylum Bacteroidota; class Bacteroidia; order Flavobacteriales; family Flavobacteriaceae; genus Yeosuana. Next base: position 29,618 of record PFKE01000123.1, read on the forward strand.
TCTGTTATTGGAGCCATAGTCATGGGATTAATTTTTAACAGTCTTGTTGATGCAAATGTCATTGACCAAGGAAGTAAATTTTATACCTTAATGAGTACGCCTTACTGGCAACACTTAATTATTGGTGGTTTTGCTTTCGGTGTAGTTTATATGGCTACAGATCCAGTTACTGCATCTCAAACAAATAAAGGAAAATGGATATATGGATTTTTAGTAGGACTAATGTCTATACTAATTCGTGTATTCAATCCAGCTTATCCAGAAGGTGTCATGTTGGCAATATTATTAATGAATGTGTTTGCACCTACTATTGACCATTATGTGGTTAAAGGAAATATAAAGCAAAGACTTAAACGTCTAAAAGTTAAAACTGCTTAATGATGGAAAATAGAACAGATAAAAATTCATACACGATATTATTTGCCGTTGGAATGGTACTAGTCGTTGGAGCTTTATTAGCTTTTGCTGCAGAATCATTAAAACCTAAAATCACTGAAAATAAGCGTTTAGAAATTCAGCAGAATATTTTATATGCTATGGGAGTTAATGAAAATGATGAAAGCAGTGTAAATTTTGTGCCTACAGATAAAGTCGCTTCAGAGTTTTCAAAATATATAAAAGAACAGTTGGTCATTCAAATTGAAAATGGTAAGGCAAGTGCCCTTAATAGACAAGAATATATGGCAGCTAATAATGGTATAGAACCATACTTAATAGATATCAAAAAGGAAGAGTCAAAAGCGTCGAATCCTAGTTATACAAGAAAATTACCCTTATTTATAGGAGAAAAAGATGGCGAAACATTTTATATTATCCCAATGAGAGGAAAAGGGCTTTGGGATGCCATTTGGGGTTATGTAGCACTTGATAAAAACTTAATAGTTTATGGTGTCTTTTTTGATCATAAAGGAGAAACTCCAGGTTTAGGAGCCAATATAAACCAACGTTTTTTCATGGATGATTTTAAAGGTGAAAAAATTATGGATGGAAATACTTTTGAAGGAATAGCGATTGCCAAAGGAAATAATGATCCCACAAATCAAACCAAAGACGATTATGAAATTGATGCTTTAGCAGGAGCAACCATTACAGGTAATGGCATTACGGCTATGATAAAGAAAGATTTGAACATGTACATTCCTTACCTAACAACTTTAACGAATTAGAATATGGGACTTTTATCGAAAAAAGATAGTAAATTAATATTAGATCCATTAGCAGATAATAACCCAATAACTATTCAGGTACTTGGAATTTGTTCTGCATTGGCAATTACGGCCGAATTAAAAGCAGCCATTGTTATGGCAATTTCTGTAATGGCCGTTTTAGCCATCGGTAATGTTGCTATTTCTCTTTTAAGAAATATAATCCCTTCTAAAATCAGGATTATTGTTCAATTAGTTGTAGTCGCCGCATTGGTAATTATTGTAGATTTAATATTAAAGGCCTATTCTTATCAGCTAAGTAAAACACTATCGGTATTTGTTGGGCTAATTATTACCAATTGTATCATTATGGGACGCTTTGAAGCTTTTGCTTTAGCAAACGGTCCTTGGCGATCATTTTTAGATGGCATTGGTAATGCAGCTGGTTATGGTTTAATATTGGTTATTGTTGGGTTCTTTAGAGAATTATTAGGATCTGGTACATTGCTAGGTTTTAAAATTTTAGGAGATCCCATAGAAAAAACAGGATTGTATGCTATTGGCTATGAAAATAATGGGTTTATGTTACTATCTCCAATGGCATTAATTGTTGTTGGAATTATAATTTGGGTACAACGTAGCAGAAATAAAGCGTTAATAGAAGATCATTAATTAGTGTACAGTTGGCAGTCGCAGTAAGTAGTTACTGAACACTTAACACTTAACACTTAACACTGAATACTAAACATATGGAACATTTAGAATTATTTTTAAAATCAATATTTATAGATAACATGGTATTTGCTACATTCCTTGGAATGTGTTCTTACCTTGCGGTATCTAAAAAAGTATCTACAGCCGTTGGTTTAGGCGCAGCTGTTATATTTGTATTAGCAATTACCGTCCCTTTAAACTGGTTATTGGATCAATATTTATTACAACCAGGAGCTTTAGCTTGGCTTGGTGAAGACTATGCAGATTATGACTTGAGTTTCTTATCGTTCATCATGTTTATTGCTACTATAGCAACTATGGTACAATTGGTTGAAATTGTGGTTGAGAAATTCTCCCCTTCATTATATAATTCATTAGGTATTTTCTTGCCTCTTATCGCAGTAAACTGCGCTATTTTAGGAGGTTCTTTGTTTATGCAATCGAGAGAGATTCCTACATTAGGATTGGCAACTGTTTATGGAATAGGTTCAGGAATTGGATGGTTTTTAGCCATTCTTGCCATTGCCGCTATTCGTGAGAAAATTAGATATTCAAATGTTCCAGCACCTTTAAGAGGTTTAGGTATTACATTCATTATTACAGGTTTAATGGCCATTGGGTTTATGAGTTTTGGTGGCATGCTAACGGGTGATAATGAAAAAATTCAAGACGAAAAGCAAGCAGTTTTGCCAAAAGAAGACATTAAAACACTTCCATTAAAAGATAATGAGAACTCTGATGAAAAAAAAGAAGAGAAAGTGTTAGCTAACAACATAAAAAAGTAAATGAGTCACATGATTTTAGCAGCAGGTACATTAGGAACCATCATAGCTACGGTAACAGCTTTTTTAATAATTACTATCTTATTAGTAGTGTTATTATTAGTTGTAAAACAAAAACTATCACCATCAGGCCCCGTTAAAATTACTATCAATGGTGAAAAGGAAATTGAAGTGGCATCTGGAGGTAGTTTACTTTCTACATTAGGTAACAGTAAAATTTTCTTACCATCGGCTTGTGGTGGTGGTGGAACATGCCTTCAGTGTGAATGTCATGTATTGTCTGGTGGAGGTGAAGCCTTACCGACTGAAACACCTCATTTTACAAGAAAAGAATTACAACATGGAGCGCGTTTGGCATGTCAGGTTAAAGTAAAACAAGACATGAATATCACCATTCCTGAAGAAGTTTTTGGTATTAAAAAGTGGGAAGGAACCGTTGTTAGAAATTACAATGTAGCCTCATTTATTAAGGAATTTGTCGTAGAAATTCCTGAAGACATGAATTATAAAGCAGGCGGATATATTCAAATTGAAATTCCACCTTGTGAAATTAAATACTCAGATATTGACATTACCGCACATCCAGAAGAGCATGAAACACCTGATAAGTTTCAAGCTGAATGGGATAAATTTGGACTTTGGACCTTGGTAATGAAAAATAATGAAACAGTTGAAAGAGCCTATTCAATGGCTTCTTACCCAGCAGAGGGAAGAGAAATTATGCTAAACGTACGTATAGCAACGCCGCCTTGGGATCGTGCTAAAGGCGGCTGGATGGATGTAAATCCTGGGATTGCATCTTCATACATTTTCTCAAGAAAAAAAGGAGATAAAGTAACAATTTCTGGACCATATGGCGAATTCTTTATCAATGAATCTGATTCAGAAATGCTTTATGTTGGCGGTGGAGCTGGTATGGCACCAATGCGTTCTCATTTATATCATTTGTTTAAAACTTTAAAAACAGGAAGAAAAGTAACCTATTGGTATGGTGGTCGTTCTAAACGTGAATTGTTCTATTTAGCCCACTTTAAACAATTAGAAAAAGATTTTCCAAACTTTAAATTTTATTTAGCCCTTTCTGAACCTATGCCGGAAGACAATTGGAAAGTTAAAGAAAATATTGATGCACCAGGTGATGGTTTTGTTGGGTTTATTCATAATTGCGTTATTGATAATTATTTAAATCATCATGAAGCACCAGAAGATATAGAATTATATTTCTGCGGACCACCATTAATGAACCAAGCCGTTCAAAAAATGGGTGAAGATTTTGGTATACCTGATGAAAACATTCGCTTTGATGATTTTGGAGGATAAAAATCCTAAACATTATATTAAAGAAAACCGATATGAAAATATCGGTTTTTTTATGTTTTAAACTAACTGAAAGTGAAATTCTTCATTTTTAACCTCAAAAAGCTTGGTGTAATCCATAACATTTGGAATGTTATCAAGCTTGCATAAATAGGTTACAACTGCGGTTAGTCCTTCAAATAAAACATCGTTATCTGTTGGGTTTTTAGGTTTTTTGTTTTTATGATGAAGAGGTAATTGATAACCACATGCTTTTAAAAATCTTGCTTCAATGTGAAGTAATTCTAAAGGGGAATACCCATTAAATTTTCTACCTAACATTTGGTGAACGTTTCCGATATAATTTAATTCTAAAGCACCATGTTCATCTGAAAGATGCTTCCAACTATCGGTATTATCTAAAATGTTTCCAACGGCACATTGTTTGCAACATTCGGGGTGCAATTCATTATTATGAAATGCTGTATAAAGCTTTTTTATAGCAGACTCTAATCTTTGGGAAGTTTTCATCGCTTAAAATTTTATTTCTAAGTTATTAAAAACATAGCACTTTTCCAATAAAAAATTAAAAAACCAATCCGATAACAAACTGAAACATAAGAATTAATAACCCTGCAGAAATCAAATTAATTACAATACCAAATCGCGCCATTTGGCTCACTTTTATATAACCACTAGCAAATACAATAGCGTTTGGCGGTGTTGCCATTGGTAACATAAAAGCACAACTACTGGCTATGGTAACTAGTATTAAAAGGTAAAGAATAGGAATGTTTAACCCCAACGCAATTCCTGCGACAACAGGTGCTAAAACGGCTGTTATGGCAACGTTGCTCATTAATTCGGTCATAAAAAGCACCACTACAATTAAAAGCGATGCAGTTAGTAAAAAATTAATATTACTTGTTGAAATTTCAGCTGCAATCATAGCAACAATACCGCTATCGGACATGCCGTTTGCTAATGCCAAACCACCGCCAAACAAAATTAAAATACCCCATGCCAGTTTTTGGGTATCGTTCTATTGTAAAATAAAATCGCCTTTTTTTAAATTAAACGGAATAGCAAAAAGTGCCAAAGCTCCAAAAAGGCTTATCATGGTGTCGGTTAATTCAAGATTTGGAATAAGGGAGTTGATAAGCGTTCTGAAAATCCATAAAAAAACAGTAATAGCGAAAATGGTTAAAACCCGTTTTTCTTTGGAAGACATGTTGCCTAGTTTAAGTAATTCATCATTAATTACATCTTTTGAAGCATTGAAAACCAAGCCTTTATTTGGAAAAATCCATTTAACCATAACCAGGTAAATTACACCAATTAAAATGATTGAAAATGGCAAGCCAATAAGCATCCATTTAAAAAAAGAGACTTCAATATGGTATTGATTTTCAAGTAATCCAATTAAAATTGAATTAGGTGGCGTGCCAATTACCGTGGCAATACCGCCCGCATTTGCCGAAAACGCAACCCCAAGCATCACGCTTATTTCAAAATTGCTGTCGGTTTTAGTAAAACCGTTAGCATCATTAACCAATAATTGGATAACGGACATGGCAATGGGAAGCATAAATACTGTACAGGCTGTATTGCTTATCCACATGCTCATAAACCCCGTAGCAATCATAAACCCAAGAATGACTTTATTGGGTGTTGTGCCTGTTTTTTTAATGATATTTAGGGCAATGCGTTTGTGAAGATTTACTTTTTC
>PFKE01000156.1 GCA_002784145.1 Flavobacteriaceae bacterium CG_4_10_14_3_um_filter_33_47
CCAGATAGATTGATTCCTGCAGCATCACCACCCATAAGCTCTGTTAACTCGTCTTTAACAATTTTAACCATTAATTGGCCTGGTTGCAAGGTTGTTAATACGTTTTGACCTAATGCTTTTTCTTTAACTTTGGTTGTGAAATCTTTGGCTATTTTAAAGTTAACATCGGCATCTAAAAGGGCTCTTCTGACTTCTTTTAGCGTTTCTGCAACATTAACCTCTGTAATACTTCCATGACCTTTTAGAACGTGTAACGCTTTATCTAATTTCTCGCTTAAATTATTAAACATATTCCTTTTCAGTTTTTTAAGATGCGCAAATTTAAGGATTTGAAGTGTATTATTGAAGCATCCATCTGTAAAAAAAGTTGAATAAAAAAAAGCTGCCAAACCAAGAGATTTGACAGCTGATATAAAGGAAACTTAAATAACTAACCTAACCAACCGAATTTATGAAAATTTCCCTTTATTTGTTATTGTTTTTCTAACACTAAAATTCTTTCTATGGTTCCTATTGAGCTTAAGTCTTTCATCTCAATTCTTGTTTCATTGACAGACACTATTTTCCATCGATGATTGAGGACTTGAAAAGGGATTTCCAACCCAAAATTTAAACCAAGATATAACCCATCGTTTCTGTACGCCAGCCAAGAACCATCAATGATTCCAAAATTAGGATCTGTAACTTTTACCCAACCATTTTCAAGAAAGTCTATGCTATATAAATTATAGTTATCTGTTAAGTTTAGATTGCCTTCTTGATATAAAGCAACTTCCCATGTGCCTTGAACCAACAATCTATCTATAAAAATTAGATCTGTATCTATGTCAAAACAATGTCTTTCCAAAACCATTTGACTATTGGGCGCTTCTAACTTAATTAATCCGGGTTCTAAGAGGGTAATGAACCATTCTAAGTTCAAATTAGGTCTGCCTTCTAGATTAATCTGCAATATAAAACCAGCATTTTGTGCAAGAATATCATAAGTTCCTGATACAAACTCACCGTTAACCCTTATTTTAACTACATTATTGGCAAAAAACTTTAAGGGAGTTCCTATAAATTCACTTTCGTTTTCTGCTCCGTTAACATTTAATCGGGCCACTCTCCAAAAACATTCTTGTAGGTAACTTTCAATTCTCTCTTTTGTAAAATCTACCACAATATCGCAGTTTTTGGTTAGAATGATTCTATTGCCTCCTTCTTGATATAATTTAAGTCTACCAGCTTCTAAGTCATATACAAACCATTCAAGTGTAAAGTCTACAAGCGTATCAAACTCTAGTTTTATTAAAGCACCTCTATCCGTCACTCTGGTAGTCCAAGTTCCTGTAAGTACATCTCCGTTTCTTGTGCGAACTTTAACCACATTGTTTTCTTTAAATTGAATAACATATTCGCGATAAAAGTCGATGAGATTATCTTGATTTCTTTCAAATTCATGAACAACCCATGGACAAGTCATAAGCAGTGCATCTAATCGGTCTTTTGTAAAATCATCATCACCATAATCATTATTATCGTCTTCATTACAGGTGTCTTTAGCAGCTTGAATGGTTTCTTGCAATTCTTGATTGTTATTAACCACTACCGTTGAACCATCGCTTAGTTCCATGGTTACAGGAAAGTTAATGCTTGCAAATACTTCACCTTCTTTAACACGTTTTATAAAACGGTGTAATTGTCTATCATTTTCAACCGTAACAATATCGATCACTTGAAAATTGGTGTTATAAATAGAGAAGGAAATAGGATATTGAAAATCTATACATTCAATATCATCGTCTTCTTCATTCTCTCCATGACATTGTTGAGCCAATTCAATCAATTCCTGACGGTTGTTGATAGTTATTTCGGTATAATCAGACAAGATAATTTTTATGGGAAATTTAATTTCCAAACTATCCATATCATCATCAAATTCATCAAAAATAGCTTCGATAACCGCAAAATCAGCTTCAGAATCTATAATAATCTCTACACCATTTACAATAACGGTTACAGGTAAATCAACAGACAAGCAATTAGCTTTATCTATAATGTTATCTGAAGATCCATCTTTAACAGAGGTTGAGGCCATCATGCTTGTTAAGGTTGAAGAGGCAACAAGTGTTTCTGCTTCTGCAGGTTCTGTTACATCAACAACTTCTTCTTGACAAGACATAAACATTAAAAGGGCAAAAAAAGGAAATAATAGTAATTTTTTCATGACATTTAATTTTTTGTTTAACATTAGGGCATTTTGAATATAAAACAAATAAGCTTTAAAAATTCCTACCCTGTTTTTCAAAAAAAAATTAAATTTTAAAAATTATAAACTTCAAAAAACCTTATTTTAGTAGCGCAATCAACATCTAAATGGCTAAACAACTACATGATAATATTTGCGAAGAATCTATTTTTTCTTCTATTTTTAATAAATACTCCAAAGATTTGCACAACTTTCTTTATTATAAGTATGGCGATTTATTAAACCCAAAAGACAAAGTACAGGAAGCATTTATTAAATTATGGGAACATTGCAGCAACATATCGCCCGATAAAGCCAAGAGTTTTTTGTTTACAACAGCCAATAATTTTATGTTGAATGAAGTGGCTCATCAAAAAGTAGTTTTAAAACATCAGCAAATCAAACCCAAATCATATACCAATGAATCCCCTGAGTTTTTAATGCAGGAAGATGAATATATGCAGAAACTACAAAAAGCCCTTTCAAATTTAACCGAAGCACAACGCGTTGCATTTTTAATGAATAGGGTTGAAGGCAAACGCTTTAAGGAAATTGCTGAACTTTTAAACATTTCAACAAAAGCGGTTGAAAAACGAATATACGGTGCTTTGGAAAAATTAAAACAAGACATTAAGGAGTTGTAGTTGGTTTCTAGTTTCTGGTTTTTGTTGGATAGAACATACCTGTTTGGAATTTGAAATTTAATTTTTTTTAAATGCCAGGTAGGAAAAAATAAAAGGTAACTGTTATATAATTGAATGATTACAAAATGAAACGAGAAGAATTAATATCAAAATGGTTGGATAACAACCTAAACCATCAAGAACTTGAAGCCTTTAAAAAGCTTGAAGACTATGATGATTTGGTAACTTTAGACCATGGTTTGCAAGCTTTTAAAAATGATGAATACAACACTTCTAAAGAATTGAAACGTGTATTGTCAACCATTAAAAACAAAAAGGCAGCATCAAAACCCTGGATTAAACCACTATTGCGCATTGCAGCCATTTTGGCCATATGTTGTGCTTTATATTATTACACCACAACATTGGACACCACGATACAAACAGAATTTGCACAAAAAACAACCATTGAATTACCTGATGCTTCAACAGTATCATTAAATGCTAAAACATTTTTAGCTTACAATAAAAAATCTTGGAAAAATGAAAGAACTATAGAACTTAACGGCGAAGCGTTTTTTAAAGTAGCCAAAGGTTCAACCTTTAATGTTAAAACTAAAGCAGGAAAAGTTACGGTTTACGGAACCCAGTTTAATGTAAAACAAAGAGATCATTATTTTGAAGTTATTTGCTACGAAGGCGTTGTTGGAGTTACCTTCAACTCAACACTCTCAAAATTAAAAGCTGGAGACAGTTTTTTAATCATTGATGGGAAATTAATTGCTAAAGAAAAAGAAGAAACATTAGCGCCTTCGTGGCTTCAAAATGAAAGTCAGTTTAAAAGTATGCCTTACAAAGAAGTTTTAGCTGAATTTGAAAGACAATACAATATCGTCATCATTTCAGAAAATATTGACAAAAACCAGCTGTTTACAGGCAGTTTTACCCACAACAATATGGACTTAGCTTTAAAGTCAATGACATTACCTTTACATATAACGTATAGTAAAAACAACCACACTATCATACTAAAACGTGACTAGAAAAGGTGCTATTTCTATATATATATTATTGTTTTTTTTGAATATCGGCATCCTTAAAGCTCAGACCATTCAAAAGGAAAAGCAATCGCTTGCAGAGGTATTAAAAATTCTTGAAACCAAATACAACATACGTTTTTCTTACGCAGATGTTACCATCACAGATAAAATGCTTGCATTGCCAGATTCTAATTTAAGCATGGAAGATGCCATAAACCTTTTAAAAACTGAAACCAATTTATCCTTTGAAATTTTAGACAACCGGTTTGTAGTTATAAAAGTTTTTGATACGTATTCAGATTCCATTACAACTCAACGATTGGAGGAAATAACCATTACCAACTATCTTACAAAAGGGATAACTCAATTAAATGACGGAACCACCACCATTAAACCTGAAACCTTTGGCATTTTACCCGGACTTATAGAACCAGATATTTTACAAACCATACAAGCCTTACCAGGTATTTTAAGTGTTGACGAAACGGTTTCAAACATTAATGTAAGAGGTGGCACTCACGACCAAAACTTATTTCTATGGGATGGCATAAAAATGTATCAATCCGGTCATTTCTTCGGATTAATTTCTTCGTTCAACCCTTATACAACTAAACGAGTTAATGTGTTTAAAAATGGAACCCGGGCAAAATATGGCGACGGTATTTCCAGTGTTATCGACATGCAACTTTCAAACAAAATTGATCATGAATTTAAAGCCGGTGTGGGTTTTAACCTAATAAATGCCGATGCTTTTGCAAAAATACCGCTTTCAAAAAAAACAGAATTACAACTTTCTACGCGTCGTTCTATCACAGATTTAATGGTTACACCAACCTACGACCAATATTTTAAACGTATTTTTCAAGATTCGGATTTAACGAGCACTAAAGACGACAGTTATTCGATTTCTCAAAACGAAGATTTTTATTTTTATGATATTACGGCTAAATTCTTATATGATATTACCAAATCAGATAAAGTAAGAGTGCATTTTTTACAGGTTAATAATGATTTAAATTATGATGAACAATCCACCATTAATGATACCAATGAAGCATTGAACAGTCGTTTGTCGCAACAAAATCTTGCTGTTGGAATTACATACACAAAAAACTGGAGCGAACGTTTATCTACAACCAGTCAAGTATATGTCTCTAAGTATAATTTAGATGCCACCAATTTTGATGTGCTAAATAATCAGCGTTTAATTCAAGAAAATGAAGTGCAGGACGGTTCGGCAAAATTTGATATAAATTATATCGCCTCACAAAACGTTAATATTAATGGTGGCTATCAATTTTCTGAAATTGGTGTGGCCAATCTAGAAGATGTTAACAATCCTGATTTTAGAAGTTATATTAAAGAAGTTATTCGCAGTCATGCCATTTATGCCGAAAGTTCTTGGTTATCAAACAATGCTAATTCTCATTTAAAATTTGGAACACGTGTTAACTACCATAAAAAGTTTGAAATGTTTTTGGTTGAGCCAAGATTTAGCTTTAGCCAGCGGTTTTTTAATCATTTTAGATTTGAAATTTTAGGCGAACTTAAAAGTCAGACTACCTCACAGATTATCGATTTGCAAAACGATTTTTTAGGCATTGAAAAACGCCGTTGGATGCTTTCAGATAATGAAAACATCCCAGTTATAAAAAGTAAGCAAATTTCAATAGGCATACATTTCAACAAAAACAAACTCCTTATAAGTGCAGAAGCCTATATTAAATATGTGGATGGTATTACTACTAGAAGCCAAGGGTTTCAAAATCAATATCAATTTGTAAATGCTGTTGGAAGTTATCAAATTAAAGGCGTGGATTTCCTATTAAACAAGCAATTTAACGACCTTATAAGTACCTGGTTTAGTTACACCTACAGTAAAAATGATTATACGTTTAAAACCTTAAACAACGGGAACCCTTTTCCTAACAATGCCGACATTCGTCATGCCATTTCATTAGCCGGAACCTATACCTATAACAACATAAAACTAGCTCTTGGACTTAACTGGCATTCTGGAAAGCCAAATACAACGCCTGTTTTAAACAATGAGGTTGTTGATGGTTTAATCCAATACGAACCACCAAACAGTAGCAACCTAAAAGATTATTTAAGAGCAGATTTTTCTACTACTTATGAGTTTAATATTTCAGATCACACGCGAGCCATTTTAGGAACCTCTATTTGGAATATAACCAACAAAAAAAACATTCTTAATACTTACTATACTTTAGAGAATCAAGACATGGTTAGTAAGGTTGAAAATCAATCTTTGGGCATTACGCCAAACCTTAGTTTTAGATTGCAGTTTTAAGACTATAGTATCTATTAAATTTTGTTTATATTAGTTCGGTTGAGATTTTTATTAAATCACAACTGACTTTAATACTTTATTTAATAAATAATTAATATTTAGCCTATGAAAAAGCTATTAGCCATATGCATATTGTTAGCTGTACACAATTCAATTTCTCAAACTATCAACGAAATTGAAATCAATTCTAAAGTCAATGAAGTATCAGTCTTTATTGAAGGCGCGCAAATAAAAAGAAACAAGTCTGTTAATCTTAAATCGGGTATAAACCTTTTAAAATTCATTAATTTATCTCCTTTTATTGAAGCCAAAAGCATTCAATTAAAAACCAGTAAAAACGTGACTGTTCTCTCGGTAAATCATCAACAAAATTTTATTAATAAATTAGAAAAGCCAAAAAATCTTCTTGCTATTGAAAAAGAATTAGAGTCTTTAAAAGATGAACTAGAAACAGAAAAAACTTATTTATCTATTCTAAGCTCAGAAATACAATTTTTAAACGATAACAAAAAAATTGGAGGAACATCTCAAAACCTAAGTGTAAATGATTTAAAAACCACGGCAGAATTTTATGCCAATAAATTAACGGCTCTTAAATTAAAAGAACTTGAAAGAAACAAAAAATTAACACTTTTATTAGAAAAGGAGAAGGACTTAAATAATGAATTACTTTCAATCTCTGGAAAGAAAGATTTTGCAAATGGCGAAATCCTCATAAAATTAGAAACAAAAACACCCATATTGACCGATTTAGAGCTAACGTATGTTGTGGGTAACGCTGGCTGGTTACCGTCTTACGACATTAGGGCTAAAGATGTTAATGAACCTGTAGAGCTTATTTACAAAGCCATTGTAAAACAAGACACCAAGATAAATTGGGACAATGTCAAATTAAGATTATCTTCTGCCAACCCAAACTTATCTGGCGTTGCCCCAGAGCTTCGCATATATTTTTTAGATTATTATTCTGTACCACCTCAATACAATAGAGATATAAATGAGGTTTCTGGTGTTGTTTTAGGTAGCGGTAATGCTCCTCTTCCTGGAGTTAATATAATGGTTGAGGGAAGTACAATTGGCACAACTACCAATTTTGATGGCTTTTATTCCATAGCCTTACCAAATAGCGCCAGTACTTTAGTGTATTCTTATTTAGGATATGTTTCCAAATCAATTAACGTATCACGTGCCGTTCAAAACGTGTATTTAGAAGAAGACACAAGTCAATTAGACGAAGTTGTAGTTGTTGGTTATGGTAGTAAAAAAAGGGGCTCTTTATCTAAAGAATTAGAAAGAAAAGTGTCAGGTGTAAATATAAAAGGAGCTGCGAGCAACAATATTATACCATTAGAGCAATTAGAAAACCAAACGACTGTAGATTTTCAAATTAATATTCCTTACACCATTAATTCGGATAACAAAAGTTATTCTGTAGACATGATTCAGTACAAACTTCCTGCCACATACCAATATTATAGTGTTCCCAAAATTGAAAAAGAAGCATTCTTAATAGCAAGTATTAACAATTGGGAACAATATAACCTCTTGGAAGGAGAAGCCAATATTTTCTTCGAAAATACCTTTGTGGGCAAGACAATTCTCGACGTTAGATATGTTTCAGACACTTTAGACATATCTCTTGGGAGAGACAAAAACGTGAGTGTAAATAGAGAAAAAGTTTCAGATTTTACTTCAAAGAAATTCGTAGGTTCAAAAAAGGAAGATGCTAGAGCATGGAACATATCTGTTAAAAATAATAAATCTAACCTTATTAATATGATAGTATTAGACCAAGTTCCAGTATCTAAACTTGAAGAAATTAAAGTTGATGTTTTAGAATTATCAAAAGGAAAATACAACACTGAAACTGGTGAAGTAAAGTGGGAATTTGACTTAAAACCAAATGAACAGACAAAAAGGACTCTAAAATACGTTGTGAAATACCCAAAAAACAAAAGTTTGGTTATTGAATAATACTTAAAAATAATTACTTAATTAAAACGATAGCTATGAAACCATTAAAAAAAGAAGATATCAATCAAGATGTGTTTGATTTGTACGACTATTACGCCCACAATAAAATTGACAGACGCCAGTTTGTAGAAAAATTATCAATTTATGCCGTTGGTGGCATCACGGTATCATCATTATTGAGTTTTATAACGCCCGACTACATCAATACTTTATTGGTTAAACCCGATGACGAACGATTAAATTCTGAATATATACATTACGAATCACCAAAAGGTGGTGGCAGCATTAAAGGCTTACTTTCTAAACCCGATAACACAACAGGCAAACTACCAGGCATTATTGTGGTGCACGAAAACCGCGGTTTAAACCCCTATATTGAAGATGTTGGCAGGCGCGCTGCGCTTGATGGATTTATATCTTTAGCACCCGATGCCTTAACACCTCTTGGTGGTTACCCCGGAAATGATGACGACGGTAGAGAGTTACAAAGAAAACGTGACAGAAATGAGATGCTCGAAGATTTCATTGCTGCTTTCGATTATTTGAAATTGCATAAAAACTGCAATGGCCATATCGGTGTGGTGGGCTTCTGTTTTGGTGGTTGGATTGCCAATATGATGGCCGTAAAAATACCAACACTTAAAGCCGCAGTGCCTTTTTATGGTGGACAGCCAAATGCCGAAGAAACAGCCCAAATTAAAGCGGAATTATTGTTGCAATATGCTGAATTGGACACCCGTGTTAATGCCGGTTGGCCAGCCTACGAAACCGCTTTAAAAGAACATAACATTACCTATACAGCACATTTTTATGACGATGTAAACCACGGATTTCATAACAACTCAACGCCACGGTATGATGAAAAAGCCGCAACATTGGCTTGGGAGCGGACTATGGCGTTTTTTAAAGAGACCTTAAAATAGTTGTATTTAACGTGAATAATGTTTAAGCAGCCCATAAAGTTAGTTGGTTAGATTCCATCGGCGTTATATTTAAAGAAGGCTTCTTAGGAAAGAAACAGTATGCTACCAAAGCAGCAATTATGTTTACCAAAAAACCTTTAACAGAACGGTGCCTGGTATGCTCGATTTTACAAATATTCTTAAGCTCGTCGTTTACAGATTCTACCAAAGCTCTTTTTCTTAACAGGATAGCATCCACATCAGAGAGGTTTTGCTTTTTCATGTTCTTC
>PFKE01000140.1 GCA_002784145.1 Flavobacteriaceae bacterium CG_4_10_14_3_um_filter_33_47
ATTTGGTGCTACGAAACCGGTTTCAGATTTTGTAAAATCATTATACAACCTACTACCATTAATCATATCTGCGGCATCGTAAGCAATTTGATCTTCATCAACTGGTATTGGTATTACTGTGTCGCGATCATCATGGGTACAACTTTGGAGACCCATAAATAAAAGACCGAAAATAAAAAAATAAATTTTTGTGTGTGTTTTCATAATTAATTGAATTTTATATTGATGATTTTTAAATTAAAATATTTTTAATATTATTTTGCCGTAAAATTCATAAATAATTCTGTTGAATTATATGACCAAAGTCATATCTCTAAAAATTAATAGTTTTTCTAAAGTTGTAGAATTCTCTTTTTTGTAACCTATGCTAAAAAAGGGCAGTTAATGATTCAATTTTTTATATGTAATGCGAATTAAGGGTTGAAAAAAATAAAAAAAGAAAGAAATATCTTTCAATTAATTAATTTAATAGTCTGATAATCAGTATATTTAATGTGTATTCAACGCACTTTTAAATATATGATTAATCAGACTAAAGCCCCGAAATTAGTAAAAATCTACTCAATAATCTGCGACAGATTTGAAAAAGATTTAAAATATACTTGTGAACGATTCAGTAATAACGATAAGCAAGATTTGACAGACCAAGAGATTATGACCATTTATCTATTTGCAGTTCAAGAGGAACACCGAATTAGCATTAAAGAAATTCACAAATATGCTTGTGATTATTTGCTTGATTGGTTTCTAAAACTTGGCTCATACGCTGGTTTTTCTAATCGCCTTAACCAATTATCAGAAGCTTTTAGATATTTTGCAACTTCATTATTTGAAAATTTCTTACCTGCTGATTGTTTTGCCAATCAAAGTTTATTGGATTCAATGCCGATAATTACTTGTTCAGGGAAACGTGTTGGAAAAGTAGCTAAAGACTTGACTGATAAGGGATATTGCTCTACTAAAAGCTTGTACTATTATGGGGTGAAATTACACGCACTAGCTTTTAGACGATTAAATAGAATTCCATTTCCTGAAGAAATCCAGATAACACCAGCCTCTGTAAATGATTTAACTGTTTTTAAAGAAGCTTGGTCAGAGAAAACTAACAGGAATTTTTTCGGAGATAAAATATACAATAATCAAGATTTTTTTTCTGAATTAGAACAGGAAAAAAAATCAATTATGATGACACCAATCAAAGGAATCAAAGGGCAATGCCAAGAAATCAAAAATAGAGATAAAGCTGCAAATGATTTGTTTTCAAAAGCAGTATCAAGAGTCAGACAACCCATAGAATCCTTATTTAATTGGCTAATTCAAAAAACTGACATTCAAAGAGCAAGTAAAGTAAGGTCAAGTAAGGGTTTGTTAATTCACATATTTGGCAAAATTGCTTCTGCTTTTATAAATTTAATGTTTTAACCCTTGATTCGCATTATAAAACATAAATTATGAATCACTTAAATAAAAATAACCAAAGAGCATTGGAAGTATTAAATAAAATATCAAAAAACAATTTTTAAATTATTCTTAAGATTTATATAATTATCAAAAAGCTCACAAACTAAATATTGGCAAGTAACGGGCATAGGCGTTTCCAAACAAAGGCTTTATAACTTCTAATTAGTTTCTCACTTTTTAACCCTCACACTATCTGGAACCAATAGGGTATAATCGCCATGGTTTCTAATAACATCTCTAACAATGCTGGAACTGATAAAAGAGGTTTTAGCAGAGGTTAATAAAAACACTGTTTCTATGCTTGAAAGATGTCTGTTGGTATGCGCAATGGCTTTTTCAAATTCAAAATCGGCTGGATTTCTTAAACCACGTAAAATAAAGGGCACTTTAATTTCTTTACAAAACTGAACGGTTAAGCCTTGGTAAGTCATTACTTTTACTTTCGGTTCATCTTTAAAGGCCTCTTCAATAAATTGTTTGCGTTCTTCTAAAGAAAACATATAGGTCTTTTCAGAATTGATTCCAATAGCCACAATCACTTCGTCAAATACCGCCACGCCACGTTTAATAATATCAACATGACCTAAGGTTAAGGGGTCAAAAGATCCTGGAAAAAGTGCTTTTTTCATCTGTTTATTTTTGTTGTTTAACCGTTTAATTGTTAAGTTGTTGTCGTTAATTGATAATTTTTCATTATTAATTATCAATTATCAATTATCAATTGTGAATTGTTAAAGGCTTCTTCAATAGCATTGTCAAATAAATCACTCAAACTAATCCCAGCCGCAGCGGCTTGTTGGGGCAATATACTTTCTCTGGTTAATCCAGGAACAGTGTTTACTTCCAGTAAATGCGGCTCGCCATCTTTAAAAATGTATTCACTTCTTGAAAAGCCTTTCATTTTTAAAACTTCATACACCTGTTTGGCTACTTTATTAACTTTTGCTTCTTGTTCTTTTGATAATCTGGCTGGGGTAATCTCTTGAGATTCTCCTAAGTATTTTGCTTTGTAATCAAAAAAATCATGGTTGGGCACAATTTCAGTGATGGGCAATACTTTGGTTTCGCCTTTATAAGTAATAACACCCACAGAAACTTCGGTGCCATCTAAAAAAGATTCAATAATAATTTCATCATCTTCTTTAAAAGCAACGTCAATGGCTTGCTGAAGGTCTTCTTTTTTGTACACTTTAGTAATTCCAAAGCTACTGCCAGCTTTATTGGCCTTTACAAAACACGGTAGGCCTACTTTGCTTATAATGGCATCTTCATCAACAGCATCACCAAGATTTAGATAAAAAGAGGTGGCCGTTTTTATACCATAGGGTTTTAGCGCACTTAAGCAATCACGTTTATTAAAGGTTAAACTGGCTTGATACATATCGCAACTGGTTTGGGGAATATTAAGAAGTTTAAAATAGGCCTGCATAAAACCATCTTCTCCTGGCGATCCATGTATGGCATTAAACACACAGTCAAAGCTAATTTTTGAGTGGTCAACGGTTACGGAAAAATCATTTTTGTCTATCAAAAATTCGATGTTATTACTATCAACATAAACCCATTTATCTTTAAATATGTGAATGCGATAGGCGTTATATTTTGAAGGATTTAAGGTTTCAAAAACAACGTTTCCGCTTTTTAAGGAGATTTCATATTCACTTGAATAACCTCCCATAATGATGGCAATACTTTTTTTCATACAATAATTGTTGAATCCAATAAACAGCTGGTGACATACGTTTTGTAAAAATATCATTTATTTAAACCAAATGATAGCAAGCATAAAAAAAATATATGAACTTTTTTAGGATGGTATCACGTATATTATAAAACGAAAATGAAGCTAATTAAATTATAGAAACATAAATTTGATTAGTTTTGCTAAAACAATTTACCGCATATGAGTCTTGTTAAATTTCTATCCAGTAAAACTTTTTTAAAACAATTAGCCTTGGCGGCCCTTGCCATTATAGTGTTGAGCTTTATTTTTTTAAAGTGGCTAAATATTTCAACCCATCATGGCGATTTTCAAACGGTTCCTAATCTCACAGGAAAGTCCATAAGTGTGGCTAAAATAGAATTAGAACAAAATAAGTTAGAGCTTAAAGTACAAGATTCCGCCAATTTTAACCCTAAATACCCCAAGTTTTCTGTGATTGAACAAGACCCAAAAGCGGGTTCAAAGGTAAAGGAAAACAGAAAAATATACATCACGCTAAACCCTTCTGGCTACCGAAAAATAACAGTTCCGGAGTTAAGGGAAAGCACTTACAGACAAGCTAAACCAACCTTGGAATCAGTAGGTTTTATGGTTGGAAAAATTACCTATGTGGATAATATTGGTAAAGACATGGTTTTAAAAATGATGTTTAAGGGCAAAGAAATTAAAACTGGCGATAGGCTACCCAAAACCTCCAAGATTGATTTGATTTTGGGAAATGGTAATAGGCCAAATTAAGAATGGAAGACTACATAGCACATCTGGCAGAAGATGACAATGACGAGCTTTATGAGCATCATTCATTTACTGTCGATAAAGGGCAATCACCACTTCGAATAGATAAGTATTTAATGAATTTTATTGAGAATGCTACGCGTAATAAAATTCAGGAAGGTGCTAAAAACGGAAGTATTTTTGTGAATGGCTTATCGGTAAAATCAAATTACAAGGTTAAACCCTACGACGTTATTAAAGTCTTGTTTGCACATCCACCGTATGAAAATTTGTTGGTTGGTGAAGATATTCCATTAAACGTGGTTTATGAAGATGATACCTTGTTGGTTGTTAATAAACCAGCCGGCATGGTGGTACATCCTGGGCATGGTAATTATTCAGGCACTTTAATTAATGCCTTAATTTATAGGTTTGATAATTTGCCCAATAACTCCAGTGACCGTCCGGGATTGGTTCACAGAATCGATAAAGATACCAGCGGACTTTTAGTGATTGCAAAAACCGAACAGGCCATGGCACATCTGTCTTTGCAATTTGCAGAAAAAACCAGCGAACGCGAATACGTAGCTTTGGTTTGGGGCAATGTTGAAGACGAAGAAGGCACGGTTGAAGGGCATATTGGCAGACATCCTAAAAACAGATTGCAAAACACGGTGTTTTTTGGTGATGAAGCCGAAAAAGGAAAACCGGCCATTACGCACTATAAAGTACTGGAACGCTTGGGTTATGTTACCTTAATTTCTTGTAAGTTAGAAACCGGCAGAACCCACCAAATACGGGTACACATGAAACATATTGGGCATACCTTGTTTAATGATGAGCGCTATGGTGGCGAAAAAATATTAAAAGGTACTACGTTTACCAAATACAAGCAATTTGTAGAGAATTGTTTTAAGATATTACCACGTCAAGCACTACACGCCAAAACCTTGGGGTTTGTACATCCAAAAACAGGAAAGTTTATGCAATTCAGTACAGAAATTCCTGAAGATATGCAGCAATGTATAGAGAAATGGCGCACGTATGTTAAGCATCAGGATATAGAAGAGTAGGGCGTTACCTTACAGGTCGCGCTCTCGGCAGTCGCTTTTTGCAAAGAGCTCCAACAATGCCTCCATCGCTAACGCAAGCCATACCACTATCAATTCAGTTTATAAAGGTATTATTATTAATTTGTGTTTACATTTTACAATCTACTCAAGGAGTTGTAAATTTGAATTGAAATACAAAGCTAATATCTTATTATGAAACTCGTTATATCACCCGCAAAATCTTTAGACTTTGAGACGTCTTTGCCAACAACACAATCGTCCCAAGCCTTGTTTTTAAAAGAGTCTGAACGCATCCATAAACTTCTTAAAAAGAAATCGGCCAAAAGCTTGTCAAAGCTCATGAGTATTTCAGAGGCTTTAGGGAAGCTTAACTATGAGCGCAATCAGGCATGGCAACTGCCTTTTACTTTAGATAATGCACGTCAGGCCATTTATGCGTTTAATGGCGATGTGTATAGAGGTTTGGATGCTTACACCATTTCTGAAGATAAACTGGATAACCTTCAAAATACGGTTCGCATACTTTCGGGGTTGTATGGTGTTTTAAAACCACTGGATTTAATACAAGCCTATCGATTAGAAATGGGCACTACATTACCTGTAGGAACCCATAAAAACCTGTATCAATTTTGGAGCAAAACCGTTACCAAAGCTTTAAACGAGGAACTTGATGATAACGAACTTTTTCTTAACCTTGCAAGTCAAGAATATTTTAAAGTTATAGACACCAAAAAGCTGAAAGTACCGGTTATTCATGTAGATTTTAAAGATCTTATTAAGGGAGACTATAAAACCATTGGTATTTTTGCAAAAATGGCACGTGGCCTTATGACGCGTTATATTTTAGATACCCATGCCAAAACGATAGATGACATTAAAGGCTTTCATTACCAAGGCTATGGTTTTAGCGAACCCATGTCAAAACAAAACACCTTGGTATTTATAAGGTAATTATTTTACGGTAGCCTTTGAACCGATATCTATTTTATTTTCTACAGAACGTCTTTTTTTAATGCGTGGTCTTCTGCTGCCAAAAGTACCTCGGTTAATTTTTCCACGTTTTGTTTTTTTATCGCCTTTACCCATAATTTAGTATATTTTTGATGGTCTTAAAATACAAAATATAAAGAAGAATTCAAAGTAAACCATGTTTAAACATCAGCATCCATACCAACCATTTATTAAAAAAGATACCACCAAACTCATTGTGGGAACCTTACCGCCACCAAGGTTTTCAACAGGACAGCTTTTGGAAAAAGATGTCGATTTTTGTTATGGAAGTTACTACAATTCGCTGTGGTTATTCCTTGATGCCATTCATGATTTAAACCTACGGTTTGATAATTCGCAAGAAGCTGTTGACCAACGAAAGGCCTTTTTAATAAACCATAACATAGGGGTTTGCGATATGGTGGAATCTTGCCAAAGAGAAAAAATTGATGCATCCGATTTGGGCATGAAAAACATTGAATTGAGAAATCTATTGGGGTATTTAACGCAATATCCTAATATTGATACGCTCTTATTTACAGGTGGAAACAGTAAAAATGGCCCGGAATATTTCTTTAGAAAACACCTTAAAGACTATGGTTTAAAGTTGCAATTAGTATCCAATGAAATACCACGCATCCACCAATTTTATTTAGAGCAAAGAACCATAAAAACCGTGTCTTTAACCTCAGGTTCTGGAGCAGCAAACATCTCCATTAGTAAAATGCCTTTGTTTAAGCAATTAAAAAACAAAAATACACAATTTAATACCTTTGATTTTAGAGTATTGCAGTACCGAGAGTTTTTTTAGAAGTTTAATTTAGTGTTGTGGATATGCAGATACAACCGTTTTAGGTATAAAAACATAACTTTTCTTATTCGTTGGGTTCAATATGGATTAACACGTGTCCTAAATTTGGTATGCTGCCTCTTAAATGGTCTTTTAAAAGATGAGCAATGTCATGGCCTTCTTTTACTGAAATGGATCCATCAACGATGACGTGTAAATCTACATGATGTTTCATGCCTGCTTTTCTGATAAAGCATTTCTCTGTTCCTAAAACGCCTTGAACTTCAACAGACTTTTCTCTAATGTCAATTATTAGGTCATCATAAAGTTGTTCGTCCATAATCTCACCCAAGGCGGGTCTTAAAATTAAATAGCTATTGTAAAGTATAAAACCCGAAGCCAATAAGGCTGCCCAATCGTCGGCTGTTTCAAAGCCTTTGCCAAATAGAATGGCAATGGAGATTCCTATAAAAGCCATGACAGAAGTTATGGCATCACTTCTATGGTGCCAGGCATCTGCTTTAAGTGAAGTGCTATGGGTTTGTTTGCTTTTTTTTATAACAATTTGAAACGAAATCTCTTTCCAAATAATGATTAAAGCCAAAACTATCAAGGTCCAAGATTTTGGGGTTTTATGAGGTGTTCGAATGTTTTGAATGCTTTCATGAGCAATGATGGTAGCCGAAACAACCAAAAAAGCAACCACAGCAAAGGTAATTATGGGTTCAATTTTACCGTGTCCATAAGGATGGTTTTCGTCTGCGGGTCGTTTGGCATATTTAAATCCTAATAAAACTAAAACAGAGGCAAAAATGTCTGTGGTAGATTCAATGGCGTCGGCAATAAGCGCATAAGAATTACCAAAAAACCCAGCTAGGCCTTTAATGAGTGCTAAAGCAGTATTCCCAAAAATGCTAAAGTAAGTGGTTCGTATGGCCGTTTGTTCGTTTGTCATGGGTTTGTTTGGGTTGCCTACAAATTAATCGAGCCTAAAATTCAAATCCTTTTATTTTTTTATATTCTAAAATGGCTTTACTATCTGAAAGAAGCGATACGTAAAAACATACCATGGACAAGCGTTTGTACAAACTGGAACTTTCGAAGTTTCTGGTTTTTGGAAGGCTTTTGATAATAAGTTTATCATAATTGGATGCTGTGCCATCAAACATATTGTTTATGGCATTGGTGTAGGTTTTTAATAAGGTTTTTATTACACCATATCCTGCAATTTCTTTATCAACAACTTCGGTTGATTGGTAGATATTTTCAATGCTTATTTTAATAATATCGCTTATTTGAGCTTCGTATTTGCTCTTATCCAACAAGGCACTATTAAAGTCGCCATTTAAAATATCTTCTTCGTGTTCCATAAAAATATAGACCACTTCATTAATAAGTGAGCCAATGGCTAAAGCACGCAAATACCCAATACGATCTTCTTTGGTAGCCAGAGAATAATAATTTTCCGATTTTATTTTATCTCTAATAATTCTGGAAAGATATTCTAGAGCAAACTCTTCTTGAATGAGGCCTAAATTAATACCATCTTCAAAATCAATAATAGTATAACATATATCATCAGCAGCTTCAACCAAATAGGCTAATGGATGACGCGAAAAACTAATATCTGTTTTACTTCGATTTAAGAGTCCCAATTCATTGGCAACATCTATAAAAGCTGCTTTTTCACTTTGAAAAAAACCATACTTTTTGTCGGCTATATGGTTGGTTGGTTTTTTGGGTAGGGACTCTTTAGGATATTTCATGAAAGTTCCAAGCGTTGCATAACTTAATCGCAAACCACCTTCACGTCCTTCTCTGCTTTCGGTTAAAATTTTAAACCCATTGGCATTGCCTTCAAAGTCACATAAATCTTGATACTCTTTAGCTGTTAATTCATTTTTAAAGGCTTGTCCTTCTCCTGTTTTAAAAAATTCTCCAATGGCTTTTTCACCAGAATGCCCAAAAGGTGGGTTTCCAATATCGTGTGCTAAAGCAGCGGCAGCAACAATTGCTCCAAAATCGTTGGCCTGATACCCGTGAACGGTTTGTAAATGTGGGTGTTTTTCTAATAATTTTTGCCCAACCTTTCGTCCTATAGACCTACCAACCACACTAACTTCTAAACTGTGTGTTAAGCGTGTATGTACAAAATCTGTTTGTGATAAGGGTATAACCTGAGTTTTATCTTGAAGACTCCTAAATTCTGATGAAAAGATAACCCGATCGTAATCAACTTCAAAACCAAGACGTGTTTCATCTTGTTCTTTTCTTAATCGTTTATTGGTGTCGCCAAATCGTTTTAACGATAATAATTGTTCCCAGTTCATCATAAAAATTTAAGTGTGGGCAAGATACTTAAATTCATCCTCATTTTGAATTTAAAATTTGGTAACATTAAGGTAACATTTTAATGACAGTTGTTTAATAATTACATAACACCTCAATTAAAGTAATGCACTTAATTTGCTGAATTATTATAATGGCTCACATGAAATACCTCATTGCTTTGTTATTACTTGCTTTTACCAGTTTGGGTTTTTCTCAAAATTCAGGAATAATCGTCGGCAAAGTGCTTGATAAAGAATTAAATAACGAACCTTTAA
>PFKE01000148.1 GCA_002784145.1 Flavobacteriaceae bacterium CG_4_10_14_3_um_filter_33_47
TCAACACGCAAACGTTTCCGTTAAGAATAATGCAAAAGTTGTTAACACGCAAACGTTTTCGCTGAGGATTTCATAATTATTTGTTAAATCATAACATTAAATTTACGTTGTTTTTTACCCGAGAAGTGAAAATATAAACTAATTAATACACTAATTTTAAAAGTATTGTATGAAAACAACTTTAAACAGCTTACTGTTTCTTATGCTTTTTGCGCCAATGTGGATATTTGGACAAACAACAGTTAAAGGAACAGTAACAGAACAATCAAGTTCACAACCGCTCCCAGGAGTCAATGTTCTTATTAAAGGTACAGCAACTGGAACGGCAACAGACTTTGATGGTAATTATCAAATTAACGCGAAAAACGGAGATGTCTTAATATTCTCCTATGTTGGTTACAACAATGTAGAAATGACTTACACAGGACAACCAACCTTGGATGTACAACTTACCGAAAACACAGCACAACTTGATGAAGTGGTGGTTATTGGGTATGGTTCTACCACTAAAAAAGACGCTACAGGTTCTGTAGAAGCCATAACTTCTGAGGACTTTACAAAGGGTAATATTGTAACCCCCGAAAATCTTTTAAGCGGCCGTATAGCTGGTGTTAGCATTACCACAAGTGGGGCACCTGGTTCTGGTTCACAAATAAGAATTAGAGGAGGGTCTTCTATCAATGCTTCCAACGATCCTCTTATTGTAATTGACGGATTGCCAATTACAAATAGTGGTGTACAAGGATCTAGAGGAGTATTGGCAAGTATTAACCCTAATGACATAGATTCTTTCTCTGTATTAAAAGATGCCTCTGCTACGGCCATTTACGGTTCTAGAGCTTCTAACGGGGTTATTATCATTGTTACCAAAAAAGGGAAATCTACATTTAGTGCCTCCTATGATGTACAATACAGTTTTGGAGAGTTAACAGACAGAATAGATGTTTTCTCTGGAGATGAATTCAGACAACTAATAGCTTCTCAGCCACTTAACGGTACCACTATAAATACAAGTTTATTAGGTACAGATAGCACCAATTGGCAAGATGAAATTTTTAGGCAAACAACCTCAACATTACACAATGTATCTTTACAAGGATCTCTTTTTAAAGTACTGCCTGCAAGATTTTCTTTTGGTGTTGCAAACCAAGAAGGTGCTGTTTTAACCTCAAAATTTGAAAGGAGAAATTTAAGTTTAGCATTAAACCCAACCTTGTTTGATGACCATTTAAAAGTAAACATCAATGCTAATTTAGCTTATGAGGATAACCGATTTGGTGATTCTGGACAAATTAGCGCGGCATTACAGTATGACCCTACCCATCCTGTTTTTGACCCTAATTCTCCTTTTGGTGGTTTTTACCAACATAGAACTGGAAATATATTAGCAAGTGGCGGGCAAAATCCGGTGGCAAGATTATTACAAACTAACAATACTGGAGATTCTGAAAGAACCTATGGAAATATTAACTTAGATTATAAGTTTCATTTCTTGCCAGATTTAAGAGCTGTATTAAATCTTGGTATAGATGAAACCGAAGGTAAAACAGCAAATTTCACCTCTCCGTTAGAGGCCTCAACCAATCAGTTTAGAGGTAACCGATCTTTTGGTTTCCAAAAAAGAACCAATAAATTATTTGATGGTTATTTAACTTATACTAAAGATTTCAATAAATTTAATACTGAGTTTACCGCTGGATATTCTTATCAAAAGTTTACTTTTAATGGAAACGATACAGGTAATGCACTTAACCCTACCAGTTTTGCAAGTAGTTTTGCTGATCCAGATGTGGTTTTGATTGGTTTCTTTGGAAGAGCCAATTTTAACGTGCTTGACAAATACTTATTAACTTTTACTTACAGACGTGATGGCACCTCTCGTTTTAGTAATGATAACCGATGGGGGAATTTCCCCGCTGCAGCTGTGGCTTGGAAAATAAGTGATGAAGACTTCTTAAAAGATTCAAAAGTTATTTCTTCATTGAAATTAAGAGCTGGTTATGGTATTACTGGGCAACAAGATGTTGGTGAAAAGGATATCTTTTTGAGCCGTTTTAGAGGCGGTAATGAAAACTCACAATACCAGTTTGATAATGTGCCAATCCAATCTTTAATTGCCTCAGAAGTCAACCCAAATCTTAAATGGGAAGAAACAACTACCATAGAATTAGGTTTCGATTACGGTTTATTTAATGAAAAACTTACAGGCTCCTTAAACCTATTCCAAAAAAACTCAGACGACTTGTTGTTTGTAGCTTCTGTTGCCGATGGCACAAACTTTTCCAACAGTATAATCCAAAACATTGGGGAGTTGCAAATTCAAGGTTTAGAATTCTCATTAAACGCAGACGTTATTAAAAAAGACGATTTTAATGTTAACTTTAACTTTAACGCGACATTTTTAGATAGAGAAATTACAAAATTGGCTTTAGGACAAGATGTAAGGACCGGTGGGATTGCTGGTGGTACAGGAAATAACATCCAACTGTTAAGAGAAAATGAAGCTCCTAACTCTTTTAGCGTGTTCAAGCAATTATATGATTCTAGCGGAAATGCTATTGAAGGCGCTTATGTTGATTTAAATGGCGATAACATTATAAACGATGACGATCGTTATTTAAAAGAAAACCCAGGAGCCGATGTCATTCTAGGATTCCAATCAACCATTGACTTCAAAAACTTCGACTTAGCATTTAATTTAAGGGCAAACCTAGGGAACTATGTTTATAATAACGTAAACTCTTCAAGGGCTCAATATGAAAGAATCTTGGATAATTCTGTACTTGCTAACTTACCAACCTCTGTATTGAGCACAGGTTTTCAAAGAACTTCAGACGTAATTATTTCTGATATATACGTAGAAGATGCCTCTTTCTTAAAAATGGATAATATTACCTTAGGCTATACTTTTAAAAATGTATCATCAAGAAATTTAAAAAGCATTCGGTTATGGGGTGGCGTTCAAAACGTATTTACCATCACTAATTATAGTGGTTTAGACCCAGAAGTATTTGATGGAATAGATAATATCATTTATCCAAGATCTAGGAACATTCTAGCTGGAGTTAATTTTAAATTTTAAAAAAAAACTATGAAAACAATATTTAAAATGAACAAATCCGTTGGTTTTATATGTCTTCTTATCGTTGCATTGATATTCTCTTGTACCGATGATTTGAATATAGTACCCAATGATGATCAAACTGTTTTAAGTGAAGATTTATTTCAAAAAGAAACAGCTTACAAACAAGTTTTAGCCGGTATTTATGCTAATTTAGCATTAACCGGAACAGACGGAGCAGGAAGTTCCAATCTAAAAAACATCGATGCCGGAACCAGTCAATTTGGACGTGTCCTTTTATACGTTCAAACACTTGCAGCGGACCAAATGATTTGGTCTTATGAAAATGACCCCGGCACTAGAGAACTTCAAAGAAATATATGGACCGCCCAAAACCCATTATTATTGGGAATGTTTAGCAGGGCGCATTTATCAATTGCTTTATCCAATGCATTTTTAAGAGAAACTGCTGATGAAAAGTTAGATTCCAGAGATGTATCTGCTTCAACCAGAAGCGACATAATTGCTTATAGAGCCGAAGCCAGATTAATGAGAGCTATGGCCTATTATTATATGATGGATATCTTTGGAAAAGCTAACTTTACTACCGAAGACACACCTCTTAATTCTCAACCAGAAGTTTTTGATAGGGCTCAACTTTTCACCTTCATTGAAAGTGAATTAAAAGATATTGATGCCGACCTAGTGGACCCTAGACAAAATGAATATGGAAGAGCAGATAAAGCTGTTGCCTATATGGTTTTAGCTAAAATATATTTAAACGCACAAGTTTATATAGGAACAGACCATTATGCAGATTGCATTACCTATTGCGATAAAATTATTTCAGGAGGTTATTCGTTAGCTACAAATTATTTATACAACTTTATGGCAGACAATAATACAAACTCTGCTAAAAATGAAATTATCTTCCCCATAATATCTGATGGTTTAACAACCCAAAATTTTGGACCAACAACTGTTATGATAAATGGTTCTGTAGGAAGCTTGGAAGTAAATGGCACCGAAGTTGGTGTTAGTGCCGGCGGATGGGGAGGTGCTCTTAGAGTTAGAAAACAGTTTGCAAATCTTTGGGATAATTCATTTTCCAATGATCAACGAAATACAATTATTTTAGAAAACCGCCCTATTGATATTACAGATATCTCAGACAGAGATACAGGCTATATTGTCAAAAAATATTCAAATGCAACTTCCACAGGTGGTTTTGGCGTTGATCAAACTTTTGTTGATACCGATTTTCCTTTATATAGATTGGCCGATGTGTACTTAATGTATGCCGAAGCATTTTTAAGAGGTGGTGGTGGCACTATGGACAAATCTTTAGAGTATATAAATGCTTTAAGAACCAGAGCCAACAATTCTAATTTAATTTCTAGCGGAGATTTAACCTTAGATTTTATCTTGGATGAAAGATCAAGAGAACTTTATTGGGAAGCCCATAGAAGACAAGATTTAATAAGGTTTGGTAAATATACTGGTGGCAGTTACAACTGGGCTTGGAAAGGAAATGGCAGCAATGGCATTTCACTCCCATCACATTTTAATGTATATCCAATACCAACAGCTAGTATGGCCGCCAACCCAAATCTTACTCAAAACCCAGGGTATTAATTATTAAATGAATTAAAAATGAAGAATTTGAAAAAAATATCAATTTTTATGCTAACAGCATTTTCTTTATTGCTGTTAAGTTCATGTAATGATACCACTGACAAGTTTGTGGTATTAGAGACCAGTCCTGTTATATTATCAGATTTAACCATAGCAGATATTGAGTTAGATGCAGTTAATACAAATAACCCAGCCGTGACTTTTAATTGGACAGAAGCCGACTACGGAAAACAAGCCTCTGTAAATTATTCATTAGAAATATCTGCTGATGAGACATTTACCAATAGTGTAATTCCCGCAACCATAAATGGTAATAATACGATAACACTCTCTGTTGCTGAACTAAACACTGCTGCAGGAAATGCTGGTTTAAATCCATTTGAATGGGCCACCCTTTATGCAAGGGTTGTCTCAAATTTAGGAACTCAAAACGGATTACCTGTACCTTCAAACAGTATTAGTTTTAGTGTATTTCCATTCTTTAACTATGTATTTAATGATTTTTACATTGTAGGAGATGCAACAGCACCAGGGTGGAACAATAATAACAATAACCCCGCTTTATATAGAGACGAGAATAACAGCAATGTGTATTATTATACCGGATTCTTTGCCAATGGACATTTTAAAGTTCTTGAAACCATAGGTTTATGGCATCCGCAATATGGCACTGATGATGGAACAACGTTTTGGGGGACAACAGAAACAAATACATCACCTGAACCTGAAAGATTTCCTTTTGGTGGTGGCGATGGTATCCCAGTTGGCTTTTACACATTTACAATAGATTTTGGAAGTAAAACTTTTACATTTGAGCCTTTTAATGCTACAGGAATTACCAGTCCTGTTTCATTGTCCATACAAGGATCCAGCGTTACAACAACTGCTATGGCTCCTTTAGCCTTTGATGGTCATATCTGGTACGCTTCAAGTGTGCGTTTAACTCCTGGTGATCTTACGTTTTCAGTAGATGGAACAGCTTGGGGTAGCACTACATCATTCTCTGGAGTAGCTACTGCCAATGGAGGAAATATTCCTGTAGTTGTTGAAGACGATTATGATGTTTGGTATAACGATTTAACTGGTCGTTATATTATGATACCGGTAAATTTATAATCATTTAAAAACTAAAGAACATGAATCTATACATAAAAAAAATAAGCTTTTTTCTACTTGCTTTCACACTTGCTTTAGTAAGTTGTGACACTGAAGAAAGTTTTCAGATAACATCACCAGATCCAGCATTTACTTTACAAGAACCTGGAATTAGTAGCGTATTTTTAAACTTTAATTTGCCAGCTAACAATGCGTTTACAATTACATGGAATGATGAATTAACAGGCAGTTCTTCTTACGATGTTGAAATGTCTCTGGACGATGCCTTTACCGCGCCAGTAACTCTTGGCACAGCCAACACAAACTCTTTTTCAATTAGTGTTGAAGATTTAAACACAGCCATAAGAAACGCTGGAGCAGCAACGTTTAGAGATATAGCGGTTTACTTAAGGGTTAAAGCCGGAAGTGTTAATAGTAATAGCATTTTATATCTGGTTACCACTTACCCTATTGAAAACCCACAAATAACAAGTCCAGATAGCACCTTTGAAGTAGTTTTATCTGATATTACAGAAAATGAAACAGCATTGTCGGTTGAATGGATTGATCCATTTACACCCGAAGACCCCTCAACAACTGTAAGATATTTTGTTGAAGCTGCTGCGGCAGGAACTGATTTTGCTTCCATTAGAGAAATAGGGAATACTCAAGAACTAGCTTTTAGTTTAACCCATGCCGAGTTGAATGATATTGCTGCAACCTTAGGTTTAGAACCAGAAACAGCTGGCACCATTGATATACGAGTTCGTTCAGTCATTGAAATGACCGTTGGAAATCTTATAAGAATATCCGATCCAATAACAATTACCTTAACTACTTACGAAACTGCCTTACCTCCTACTTTATGGGGTGTAGGAGCTGGCATGCCCGATGCAGGTTGGGGATGGGCTTCTCCTATTGAGTTTTCATTACAAGGAACTGTTTACTCAGCAAATGTAAATTTAAGCCCTGATAACGGTGGTAATTTTAGATTCTTTACAGACAGCTCATTGCAATGGGATTCTCCAAGCTATAATTTTACATGGTATGAAGATAGAGGTTATACCATTGATGTAAACTTTGTCAATGCAAACGACAATGATAGTAACTTCCAATTTGTAGGTACTGCTGGTTTTTATAACATGAAAATTGATACAGCCAGTAAGACCATAACCCTAGAAGAACCAGTTATTGGCCCTACAGTATCACCTTGGGGCATTATAGGCTCTGGTTATAATAGTTGGGGGGCATTTGAAGATGCCAAGTTTTATTCAACGGACACTCCAAATGTATATGTAGCTTACGTTTCCTTAGTCACTGGTGAAATAAAATTTAGAGCCAATAATGACTGGAACGACCCACTAGGCGAGTTTGGCGATAGTGGTGCAGATGGTACTTTAGATGCTGGTGGAACTAATATTGCTGTTACCGAAGGTAATTACAAAATAACTCTAAACTTTAATGACAATACCTATACTATTGAAGAATTTTCATGGGGTATTGTTGGTTCTGGTTTTAACAATTGGGGTACAGATGGCCCAGATGCAAAATTTACCTATGATTATGTAACTAATACGTTTAAGGTAGGTGTTAAATTAATTGATGGTGATATTAAATTTAGAGCTAATAATGACTGGAATGATCCTTTAGGAGATTTCGGTGGTTCAGGGGGAACCTTAGTAGCCAGCGGAAATAACATTGCTGTTACTGCTGGTTATTACGTTATAACACTCGATTTTGAAAATGGGCTTTATTCCATTGTCCCTTCCGATGTTTTGGGCGTTATAGGCTCTGGGTTTAATAACTGGGGTGCCGATGGACCAGATTTTAGCTTTACCCCATTAAGCAATAATATTTGGGTTGCAGAAATCGTTCCTTTAATTGATGGTGAAATTAAGTTTAGATATAACGAAGATTGGAATCATCCTTTAGGAGATTTTGGCGATAGTAGTGCAGACGGTACTTTAGATGCTGGAGGAACCAATATTGCTGTAACCACTGGAAACTACAGAATTGTATTAGATCTGGCCAGTTCAACTTATCAAATAAACAAAGTGAATTAAATTTTGTGTTTAAGATTAATTGATTGAATAAAAAAGGCTAATCTAGTGTAGGTCAGCCTTTTTTTCTTAAAAATAACGTTATGAAAAAAATTACTTTTACATTCTTATTGCTTATCTCAACATTTTCTTTTGCCCAAACTTTATCATGGCAAGGTGGAATTACACCGGAAGAAACCGACTCCGCGGTCCTGTTGTTTGATAAAACAGGCACAGGTTTAGCATCATATTCAGGAACGATTTATGCCCATACCGGACTTACCATTGATGCCAGCACGCCTTGGCAAAATGTCATTGGAAACTGGGGCGATAATGGTGTGCAACCTGCTTTACAATTAGTTTCTGGCAATGTCTATAAACTCGATTTAACTCCAACTATAAAACAATTTTATTCCTATGCTGGCATAGGCACCATTACCTCTATAAATATTGTTCTTAGAAGTGCAGACAGAAGCCAACAAACCAGTGATTTAGAGATTAATGTGGGGGCTTTTCAAGTTAGTTTAACTTCTCCAACAGTAAACTCAACAACCATTATAAGCTCAGGAGGGAATTTGAGTATCACAGCTTCAAATACCAATGGAAATGCCAATTATGTTTTAAAAGCCAATGGAACAACTATCAACACACAAAATAATATAGCTTCTTATTCTTTTACCCACACCAACCTTACAAGTAATCAAAATTACGAGTTGGAAGTAACCTTGGCATCCACAACCATCGTTAAAAAATTTTCGGTCTTAATTGATCCTGTAACCGCCTTTGAAATTATGCCTACGGACTACCAAGATGGCATTACCTATTTAAACGATACAGAAGCGGTATTGGTTCTTTTTGCCATTGGAAAAGATTTTGTGTATGTAGCTGGGAGCTTTAACAATTGGCAGCCAAACGCCAGTTATGCCATGAAACGCGATTTTACAAGAAACAATAAATTTTGGATTAAATTGACGGGGTTGACACCAGGACAAATTGAAACTTATCAATATTGGGTGGTCGATAAAACGCCTATTGCAAATTCCCCTTCATTAGTAAAGACAGCCGATCCTTATTCTACATTAGTATTATCTCCTTTTGATGATCCCTTTATTCCATCATCAACCTATCCAAACCTTCCAGCCTATCCTATAGGCCAAGATAGAGAAGTTAGCGTTTTGCAAACCGCACAAACACCTTATAATTGGCAAGTCACCAATTTTGCCAAACCCAAAAAAGAAGATTTAATAGTTTATGAAGTTTTGATTAGGGATTTCGATGCCGATCGAAATTTTCAAGATCTCATTGACAAAGTTGACTATTTCAAAAACCTAAACATTAATGCCATAGAGCTTATGCCAGTTATGGAGTTTGAAGGCAACGAAAGCTGGGGCTATAATACTGCTTTTCACAGAGCCTTGGATAAATTTTATGGCACGGAAGATAAATTCAGAGAATTGGTTGATACATTTCATCAAAATGGTATAGCTGTTATATTGGATTTAGCATTTAACCATGCTTTTG
>PFKE01000093.1 GCA_002784145.1 Flavobacteriaceae bacterium CG_4_10_14_3_um_filter_33_47
TAGTATTAGCTTCTGCGTCAGCTAAACTGGTAAAGAAGTTTATGGTTAAACCACTGGTATTGGTTACTATTTCTGGAATTTTACTTGTAAGATCAATGATTGAAAAACCATCTTGGTCGTTATCGCAAATGATAAAACCGGTTGGTTGCGTTACAGCAGGAGCAGGGATTACCGTTACATCAAATTGATTTTCTGTATGACAACCAGAGTCAATATTTTCTAATCTAGCAAAAAAAGTTTCTGTTCCTGTCACTGAATAAAAAGGAGGCAATTCATTGATGTTATCCACAGCATCTTGCAATGTTTGGAAATAGGTAACTTGAAAATTAGAATTTCCGCTATTGATGATAGCATCTAAAGAATGCAAATCAACATTAACAATGCCATCCTCGTCACTATCGCAATATTCAATGGGAGACACTGGATTAAACAATAAAATTGGATTTACTAGTAGTTGAATTTCGGCTTGTTCACTACAACCACTTGCGGTATCTACAATATTAATAAATAAGGTTTTCGGACTTGTTGCAGAATAAGGAACGGTTTCATCAATGGGGTTGGTATTATTGTCCAAATCTGTTTGGGTCTCATAAAACGTTACATCTATGTTAGGCAATTCATTGGCAATAAAATCTGTAATAACGTTCAAAAAAAAGTTAGCAATGCCATCATTAGTAGCATCGTCACATAAAGCAAAATCGCCAATTTCTGTACCTGTTAAAAGCAAATTGGTATGGATTTCTATGGGAACTATGGTAGGACAACCAGTGGTGTTATCTGTAACTCTTATAAAAACCGTTTGAACTTCAAGATCGATATTTTGGTAATTGGTTTCATTAGCTATGGCATTCGTTCCGTTTTCTGCATCTTCAAAAGTTTCATGAAATGTGGTGCTAACTCCTGTTAAGCCTTGGAGAACATCTGAAATCACCTCGGTTAAATTAAAACTAGCAAACCCATCATGATCAGGATCGCAAGCATCAATAAACTGCGTATCGGTATTAACAATAGGGCTGTTTACAATATCTACAGTAAGGGTTGTTGTATTTACACAGCCCGTCTGAGCATTGATAACCCTAACGTAAAATAATTGCGAATTTGGTGAACTTACGTTTACAAAAGGAAAAACAATAGGATTGTTTCCCAATTCAGCATCAGCTTGAGTGAAATGATAGGACACTATAAGATTGGGGTCTCCTTGGGTTATTTCGTCATTTTTTTCTATAGGATTCAAATCTGTTATTCCAATCTGCGTGGCATCATTATCACAAACCTGTAGGTTGGTAGGTGCCGTAATATTGGGTAACGGATTTACCCTTAAGTTAAAAGGAGCGAATGAGAAACAACCTGTGTCTAAATTTTCAACGGTAACGTAAATTACGTGTGGATTGTTTGTGTTGGGTATGGGCGTTGTAATGTTATTTATGGCACTTCTAGCCTCTGCTTCAGAAAAATGAAAGGATAAATTATAATTGCCGCTAGGTAAAATGCTAAGAATTTCAGGAACTTTTGTTAGTAGGTCAAAAATTTCAACGCCATCACCACTAATATCATCGCATAATTCAAAATCAGGAATTGGATTTACAATGGGTTCAGAGTTTAAGGTTACCTGAACGGTATCTTCTAACAAACAATTATTGCTGTTTAAAGGCACTGAAACTTCAACTTTATATGTGCCATCTTGAGTAGCATTTAAAGTAGCATTGGTTTCTCCAACGATTAAAGTATTATTCAAAAACCATTTGTAGGTTGCTAGAGAGTTATTGATGTTTGCATCTAGTGGTGCTGAATTTAAACAGGTTACAATATCATCGCCTAATTCTAAATTATCAAAACTAATGGCTTCAATAAAAACAGCAGAATCGTAACGTAAGTCTGTTTGATCTGCAATAATGAGTTTGATATGGTATTGAACATATGGAGTAATGCTTGCTGTGGCAGATAACGGAACTGTTCTACCATTATAATTGGTATCGCCAATATTATACCCGTCAAAATATTGTGCGTTTTGAGCAGGACAAATGCCAAAAATCTCTTCATGAATGGTGTTGGTATTTACGGGAATAGAAGTGCCAGGCACTAAGGCAATATTTGTATAGGGTAAAGGACTACCGGTTTCTTTTATTAGGAAAACAAAACCATCGGAAAATTGACAAGGATTGGTGCCAAAGTATTCTTCAGAGGCCAATAAATAATTAAACTGGACTTGATTGGTGGCCGATATTAAATCAAACTCAATCGAGGTGGCATTAAGCGTATTGGTAATTCCTAAGGCTGCTTCTAAGTCAGGATCTGTTCCCCAAATGGTAGAGCCTTCGCTTAAGGTTGGTGTTCTAAGCAAGTTGCCTCCAGATTCGGCATTTCCTGTTGATAGCATCACACCATCTTGAAAAGGAAAGTTTGAGCTGGCCCTGTTAAAAAAAGCATAACTTGGAAGTCCAAAGCTATTGCCATTGACGGCAGAGGTAATATTAGAAATTTCAACACAGCCTTCAATGAGATTATCTTGAATTAGCTGATTAAGTGGAATGGAAGCATCAACCGATATTTGTTGAGAAAACACAACTTTGCAACTACCAAAAAGTAGAACCAAAAAGGCGTAATATCGTAGGTATTCTTTCACTTTGTTTTATTTGGGTAAAACAGCATGGTGTTTTATGATTATTTTAGAATGAAAAGTAGATAATATTTAGGTTAAACACAAAATAAATCGTACAATGGACAAATTTGTTAGTTTTTAGGTGTTTAATTTAATTTTTTAGGGTAAAATGATTTTTAAAGATTCTACCATCTTGTAATGTTACCGAAAACCAATAATCATCAGTTGGTAATTTTTCTCCATTAAAAAAACCATCCCAACCTTTTTCTGATGGATTTAATTCTTTTAGCAACTTTCCAAAACGATCAAAAATATAGATTTTAGAATTTGGTTGAAAAACGCTGGAAACGCCGTAAACCTGCCAAGTATCATTTACACCATCATTGTTTGGGGTAAAATATTTTGGAAATCCTATAACAGAGACTTTGGTACTTACGTTACCACAATTATTCTTGGTATCTTTAATATAAACGGTATAGAATCCAGCCAATATATTTTCAAAAACAGGGTTATCTTGAAATTCTCTGTAAACAATGTTGTTTGAATCTAAAAGGGCATATTCATAAGTACCTTCGCCCGAAGCAAAAACGGTAATGATATTATTCTGTGCAGCATCCACAATCTCAACAAACTCAATAGTTGCAATGTTTGAAGGGTTTACTACCACCGTTCTTTCTTTTGAACAGTTGTTAGCGTTTGTAATGAGTACGGTATAAGTTCCGGGTTCATTTACTTGAATGGCGTAACTGGTCTCTCCAGTAGACCAAGAAAAGAAAAAGTTATTGGGCGAATCGCTTAAAGTGCCACCATCTATGGTTATGGTTTGAGGATACTTATTTAAACAGTAATAAACCGTATCTTCTGTTATTATTTCTGGTAAGGTATTAACAGTTAACAGGAGTTCGCTAATGCCATAGCAATTGTTGGCATTTTCAACACGGGCATAAATGGTTTGCGAATAAGCTGTTGTATTGGTATAGGTATTGCTTAAAGGGTTTTGTTCCAATAAGGCATTTTCATGTGTTTCAAAGTAGCGAATGTCCAAACCACTTGGAAGTCCGTTTATAATTTCAGAATCGGCTTGAGAAAGATTGAAATTATAAAAACCATCTTCAATGCCATCATCATCACAGGCTATTAATTGCGTGTTTTTTGAATCGGTTACACTAACATTTAAAATAAGTTCTGAATTTGAACTACAGCCCGTTATATCATTAAATACTTCAACAAAAACAGTTTGTGGATTACTATTATTATTGTAAGCATTTGGGTTTAAAATCTCATTCTTTCTTGCGCTATCTGAATAAAATTTAGTGGAAAGATTTTGAATATTGTTGGTTAAATTACCATTGGCTTCGTTTAAATTAAATATAGTAAACCCATCTTTTATGCCGTCTTCATCACATTGTAGTAAGGAGCTATTTACAGCTTGTGGGATTTCATTGAAATTAACAAAGGCTTGACCTTCAATAGCACAATCGCCATTATTTGGGTTAATAAAAACTTCATAATGGCCTT
>PFKE01000108.1 GCA_002784145.1 Flavobacteriaceae bacterium CG_4_10_14_3_um_filter_33_47
ATTTGTGCTGGGAAACATTTTGAGCTTTCATATTATTCATGAGCGAAACAAAAATAAAAACAAAAATAAGGGTTCTCATATATCAAATCTAAAATTAATTTTATTTAAAGTAGAATCAAATCGTATTAATTAAAAATAATATGATTGTTATACTTAAAATTTACATGACAAATGTCATTGGTTATAAATATAAACTAATTTATATTAGATTATATTTTTTTACACAGAAAATGGTAATCCTTGGTCTAAACTTTTATTTTCATGACTCTACAGCTTGTTTAGTTATTGATGGAAAATTAGTAGTAGCAATTGAAGAAGAGCGTCTTAATAGAGACAAACATACCAGGAACTTTCCCCAGAAAGCCATTGAACGCTGTCTCAGTATTGCAAAACTAGAATACAATGATATAGATCATATTGCAATTTCAATAAGGCCAACCTTCAATTTGAGTAGAAAACTATTTTATTTCTCAAAGCATCTTAACATCTTTAAATCTTTTATAAACCATGAATTTGTTCATGGTTATAGCAAACGCAAAGATTTTTGGAATTGGTTTAAATACCATTGGATAAATAAAAAATCCGGACCAAAAGTACATTTAATCCCTCATCATT
This sequence comes from Flavobacteriaceae bacterium CG_4_10_14_3_um_filter_33_47, assembly GCA_002784145.1. Taxonomy (GTDB): domain Bacteria; phylum Bacteroidota; class Bacteroidia; order Flavobacteriales; family Flavobacteriaceae; genus Yeosuana. Next base: position 616 of record PFKE01000108.1, read on the forward strand.
TATGCCATGCTCCTGGGTCATTTTTGGTATCACCGTACAATGAAGCGGCATTACTGGGAATAGATGGCTCTGGTGAATGGGCAACTAGCTGGTTAGGATACGGAAAAGTTAACAAAATTGAATGTTTTAATCAAAGTTTTTTTCCACACTCTTTGGGCTCTTTTTATGAAACTGTTACACAATTTTGTGGTTTTAGAACAAGTTATGATGAAGGAAAAACAATGGGATTGGCTCCAATGGGAGATTCAACTATATTTAAAGATGAAGTAGAAAAGATTATTAAAGTTGATAAAAATGGAGGAATTCGTATTGATCTTAGCTATTTCAACTTTCAAAACATGCATTGGAAACGATTTTCTCCAAAATTTATTAAAATTTTTGGAGAACCACGTAAAACTGGAGAAGATTTTAAAAAACACCATATGGATGTAGCAGCAGCATTTCAAAAAGTTTTAGAAGATAAAGTTCTTGAGATTTGCAACATTCTTTACGAAAAAACCAAAGCTGATTATTTAGTGATTTCTGGTGGTGTATCTTTAAATAGTGTTATGAATGGAAGGATTGTTAGAGAAAGTAATTTTAAAGATGTTTATGTAATGCCCGCAGCTGGAGACAATGGCACTGCTATAGGAGCGGCTTTCTATCTTTATAACGGTATTTTTAATAAGCCAAGGGTTTATAGGCATTTAAACCCATACGTTGGGACAAGTTATACCAACAATGACATAGAGATAGCTCTTAAACGTGCAAAACTCACCTATAAATATTACGAAGATATTTGTGAAAAAACTGCTTCATTATTGGAAGAGGGCAAAATACTTGGATGGTTTCAAGGCCCTATGGAAATAGGATCAAGAGCATTAGGCAGTAGAAGCATATTGGCAAACCCAGCATTTCCTGAAATGAAAGATAAAATAAATGCAGAAGTTAAGTTTAGAGAAGCCTATAGGCCGTTTGCGCCATCGGTTATTTTAGAAGCTAAAAATGAATTCTTTGATCTTCAGGTAGAAGACCCTTTTATGTTAAAGGTTTGTAACGTTCTTAAGGAGAAGCAAAAAATAATACCCGCAGTTACACACGTTGACGGGAGCGCTAGGCTACAAACCGTAACAAGAGAACTTCATCCTAGATATTACGATGTAATTAAAAAATTAGGTCATAAAACAGGAATCCCCGTAGTGTTGAATACAAGTTTTAATATTCAAGGAGAACCAATCGTAGAATCGCCGGTTGATGCCATTAAATGCTTTTATTCAAACGGCTTAGATGCTCTGGTTATGGGTAATTATGTATTAATTAAAAATTAACTCCGTATTTATCAAACAAATACATAAGAGAAGCCATCGTGGCTGCTCCAAGTTCTAGCTCTCGTTTATTTATGGCATCAAAGGTATCGTTGCTTGCATGGTGATAATCAAAATAACGTTGGGAATCTGGTCTCAAACCTGCCAAAACATTGGTATCATTTTTTAAAGGTCCAACATCGGCTCCACTGCCGCCTTTTTCAAAATAATGAATTAAATACGGTTTAAACAAAGGTTGCCACGTTAACACCTGATTGAAATTGGCCTCACTACAATCAAACGAAAAGCCTCTTGGTGTAAAACCTCCTGAATCGCTTTCTAAAGCAAATACATGATTTTCCCCTTTTAATTTAGCGTCTTCAGCATATTTATTGCCGCCTCTTAAACCATTTTCTTCATTCATAAATAACACAACCCGAATGCTTCTTTTTGGTTTTATTCCTAGTTGTTTAAAGAGTCTTAAAACTTCCATAGACTGCACAATGCCTGCGCCATCATCGTGTGAACCATCTCCTAAATCCCAAGAATCTAAATGGCCGCCAACAACCATATACTCGTTGGGAAATTCACTACCAGTTATTTCCCCAATAACATTATAAGACTGGACATCTTTAAGCTGCTTACAATTTTGTTTGAAATAGAATTTTACATGTTTATCAAGTTCTAACATGGTACTTAATAACTCTGCATCATTGGTACTTATGGCTGCAGAAGGTATTCTTTTTTCAACCGGGATATCATTGTATGTCATGGAACCCGTATGGGGTAAATCATCAAGGCGTAAATTCATGGACCTTACAATAACAGCTACGGCACCATATTTTGAAGCTTCAACAGCACCTAAATATCGTTGATTCACACAACCTCCATAAGCTTGAAAGGTTTGAATTAAATCGGCTTGCATGGGTCTGTTGTAAAACACAATTTTACCTTCAATTTGTTCTTTACCCAAAGCTTCAAGCTCTTCAAAATTATGAATTTCAACCACATTGGCTTTTATTCCCAATGCTGGCGTAGCCACCGAGCCACCAAGTGCACAAATATTAACCGTTGTTGTTTTGCCAGGTTCACTTTCAATAAACGCGTATTCTTTGGCGCCACGAACCCATTTTGGAACCATCACTGGCTGTAACCAAACCTCATCTAATCCTAACTTTTCAAGTTCTTCTTTTCCCCAAGACACTGCTTTTTCTGCGCCTAAAGAACCTGATAATCTACTTCCTATTTGGTTTGATAAATGGTTTAACCAATCATAACTTTTCCCTTGGGTTAAAGAATGTTTATAGATATCTTTGATAACGTCTTCATCGGTCTGCGAATAAGATGATGACCCTACCAACATGCTAAAAACTAAAAGAGCTATTTTATATTTGTTCATGTGCTAATTTTTAAATTTTAAAGATATACTTTCTAAAAAATTAATGTAGTGAAAAAAATCTTAAAAGAATGAAAAAGGTTTTTATTGTTCATTTTCTAATTGTTGTTTATATAACTCTAAATTGGCTTTAATGGCATCGTCAAGTTCAGGTTCCTGAATATCATCATATTCTTTTAAGGTATCGTACATAATTTTAGCAACTAAATAGCGAGCAGAATCTTTATCATCTGCAGGAATAGTGTACCAAGGTGCATGAGGTTTAGAGGTTTTATTGATAGCATCTTCATAACATTCCTGATATTTATCCCAGAGCATACGTTCTTTTAAATCGCCTGGAGAGAATTTCCAGTTTTTTTCTTGTTTTTCTAATCGACGTAGTAGTCTATACTTTTGTTCTTCTTTTGAAAGGTTTAAGAAAAACTTAAAGATAATGGTGCCATTTTGGGCAATATGCTTTTCAAAATTATTAATCTGTTCAAATCGCGAATCCCAAAAAGCTTCATTAATGTCATCAACGCTATTGATTGTTGGAATATTTTCACCTAAAATATAACCAGGATGAACTCTTGTTACCAGCACATTTTCGTAATGCGTTCTGTTAAACACACCAAACTTACCGCGTGATGGAAGCGCTAAGTAATGCCTCCATAAATAATCATGATTTAGCTCAAGTTCGGTAGGCACTTTAAAACTATGCACAACAATACCGCGCGTATTAAACTGTTTAAAAACTTCTCTTATCAAACTGTCTTTACCAGAAGTATCCATACCTTGGAGACAAACCAAAACTGCATATTTACCATGAGCATACATGGTGTCTTGCAACTTACCTAATTTTTTTCTTAGGTCTTCCATCTCATCTTCAGCATCTTCAATGACCAGTTTTGTGGGACTATTTTTTAACGATATTTTTGAGGTTACCTTAAAATCATTAATCGATATGTTTTCCATAAATCTTAAACGTTATTATTAATTTTATAAATATAGTAAAACATTAAATTCTTTATGAAGATTGTGGTTTTGAAAAAAATGAGTAATTTCGACAAACCTACTTATAAACCCAATCTTATTACCATGAAAAAATTCTATTTATTTTTCTTTATTTGTGCTATTTACCCAAAATTTCAAGCTCAAAATACCGCATGTGCAGCTGCAGATTCATTTCTTATTTATGCGTATTCAAATGTTAAAGATGCTTATGAGTCTAACAACGTTCAACATTTAAAATATTACGCCGAAAAATCTTTAAAATCTTTCGAAGAAGCAAAACCCCATTTAAAAACCTGTGGTTGTGACGCTGCTTTTGAATTGGCCTTTAATGCTAAAGAACTCATAAAAAAAGTTGAAGCCACAAGCACTTTTGAAGATGCTCGGTTTTTTGTAAAAAGAGCTAAAGAAATAACTCAAAATTGTATTACCGAATTGAACAAATGCACGATTCCGAATTATAATGAAACCATAGAAATTGCAAAAATTGAAGAGAATGGTGTTAATGATTTAAAGACCTTACAGAAACAAAAAGACCAATTAGAACAACAACGATTGGCTCTTAAAATTAAAGAAGATGAGCTTTTAAAAAAGCTTGATACTCAAAAAAACAAAGAGCTTCAATTACAAAAGGAAACACTGATTAAAGACCACAAAGTCATTTTAAATTTAAATATTTCTATGTGCAATAAAGTTTTAAAAACCTATGGTAGTCTTTCTAAAATTGATGAATACACCGAAAACGATGCTTCATTACTTTCTGAAAACATAAAGACTATTAAGTCTTATTATTTAAATATTACTAAAAACATCAATAATGACTACTTGGAAAAACTAAATCTTTGTCAAGTAAATTAAAATGAATGTTATATTCATAAAAAAGAGGCTGTCCGAAAAGTCAAGACAGCCTCTTTTTATTTGGACAGGTATCGGAGAGATTTTTCAAATACGCAATTCTCAAGGACTTAAAAAAACTTTTTAGACAGCCTCTTTTTTAATTATGGAAATACTCTTAAAGTTTAGATGCAAAAAGTTTAACATCGTTTTCGGTCACTTCTATTTCTCCAAGAATGATGAGTCGTTCTATAACATTTCTCAATTCCCGAATATTACCTGTCCAATCATAATCTTGTAATAATTTAATGGCTTTATCTGTAAAAACTTTTTTGGCCGTTCCATGCTCACTGGCGATTTTTTCGGTAAAGTGATCTATTAAAAGTGGAATGTCTTCTCGCCTTTCATTTAAAGCTGGTACCTGAATTAAAATAACGGCTAGTCTGTGGTATAAATCTTCCCTAAACTTACCAGCTTCAATTTCCTTTTTTAAATCTTTATTGGTGGCCGCAATAACTCTAACATCTACCTTTATATCTTTATCGCTACCAACGCGTTGAATTCTACTTTCTTGAAGCGCACGTAATACTTTTGCCTGAGCAGATAAGCTCATATCTCCTATTTCATCTAAAAAAATTGTGCCTTGATTGGCAGCTTCAAATTTTCCAGACCGGTCTTTTACAGCACTTGTGAAAGCGCCTTTAACATGCCCGAATAACTCACTTTCAATAAGTTCACTTGGAATAGCAGCACAATTAACCTCAATCATTGGTCCGTTAGATCGATCACTTTTTTGATGCAACCAATGGGCAACCAGCTCTTTTCCTGTTCCGTTAGAACCTGTAATTAAAACCCTCGCATCGGTTGGTGCAACCTTTTCAATCATCTCTTTAATACGTGAAATAGCCTTGCTATCACCAATCATTTCAAAGTTTTTACTAACTTTCTTTTTTAGCAATTTATTTTCAAGCACCAATTCTTTTCTGTCTAATGCATTCCTAACCGTATTAAGAAGTCTATTTAAATCTGGCGGTTTAGAGATATAATCAAAAGCTCCCAAGCGCATCGTATTCACTGCGGTATCTAAATCGCCATGACCGGAAATCATAACGATAGGAATTTCTGGCTTCATTTTTTTTACGGCTTCCAATACTTCAACACCATCCATTTTCGGCATTTTAATATCGCAAAGCACTAAATCGAAATCATCTTTTTTAATTTTATCAACGCCTTCTAAACCATCTTCTGCTTCTTCAACTTGATAGGTATCATTTTCTTCAGAAAGAATTTTTACTAACACACGTCTTATCGCAGCTTCATCTTCTATTATTAAAATTTTTGGCATATCTTTTTTATATTTTAAGATGATTGAATAAAAACTTCTATCATCTAATTTTATATTATTTTTTTAAGATTTTGAAATCCTGAAAACCATTTTTCCTTAATCAACAGTTTTCGATTGGTTAAAAATATGAACATCTCTTTGAGGAAATGGTATGGTAATGTTATTCTCTCTGAACAATCGGTCTATTTCAAATCGAATATCGCTTTTAGGATTATTAGCACTAAAACTATCGCCTAAGGTAAAAATGACCTTGAAGTTTAATGAACTGTCACCAAAATCTGTAAACTGAACGATGGTTGCTTCTTTCTCTAAAACATCAGGATGTGTGTTTGCAGCTTGAATTAATAAGGTTTTAACTAATTGTACATCGCTACCATAAGCAACACCAACTTCTACATTTTCACGTGTTGTAAAACCATTTTGGGTCCAATTATACAAGCTGTTTTCTAAATATAAATGATTGGGTATAATTAAAACTTTGTTACCAATAGTTACTGCTCTTGTGGTACGTAATTTAATTTCTTCAACACGACCAACTTTTCCATCTATTTCAATAATATCGCCAACATGAACGGATTGATCAATTAAGATAAAAACCCCAGAAATGATGTCTTGAAATAAGGTTTGAAGTGCTAAACCAATACCTATTAATAAGGCTGCTGATGCTGCAAAAACGGTTGTTACATCAACACCAACACTATCTAGTGTTATTAATAAAATAATGACATAAATAAGCCATCGAAAATACCCAAAAACAACATTAAACTTAGCCTTATCATCTTCCGGAAGTCTTTTTGTAGTTAACTTTAATAAAAGCCTGAGCATTATTGTGGTTATAAAAATGACGGAAATAATTATTAATATATCTTTAACGGATATGCTAATAGATTCCCCAAAATCCATGTGTTGATTTAGAAATGATTTAAAATTCTCCCAAAAAGAGCTTTTTTCAATTGTTTCTTCTATGGTTTTTATTCTCTGGTTCATTTTAATATTTAATCCATTTTAACAATTCTTTATACGTTGGTTTTTTACCATACATTAAGATACCTACTCTGTAAATTTTCGCCGCAAACCAAACGGTAAATATAAATGTAGCCATTAATAACAAGAATGATACCAATTGCTGCCATAACGGAACACCAAAAGGTATACGCATAAGCATGACCACTGGTGAGGTAAATGGAATGAAAGAAAACACGGTAGAAACCGTTCCGTGAGGATCTTCAATAACGGTAAAAAACCCAATATAAACTGCCAAAATTAATGGCATTAAAATAGGCATTATAAATTGTTGTGTATCGGTTTCATTATCAACGGCTGCTCCAATGGCAGCGTATAACGAGCTGTATAAAAAATAGCCTCCTATAAAAAACAATATAAAAGCGATGATTAAATTAGTCATTGGAAGATGGTCTAAAGAATTAAAAATATCTTGAACCTGCATATTTAAATCAGGATTTTGCATGGCTTCTCCCATCATTTGTTGATTAGGGGTTTGCGTTTGTGAAATGTCAACCCCGAAAATAATAGACACCGAAAACAATAAAGCGCCACCTATAAACAACCAAATAATAAATTGTGTTAAACCTGCTAATGAGGTTCCTATAATTTTACCCAACATGAGTTGCATGGGCTTAACAGAAGAAATGATAATTTCAATAATCCTACTTGTTTTTTCTTCAATAACGCTGCGCATAATCATGTTTCCATAAATTATTATAAACATGAACAACAGATAGCCTGAAGCTCCTCCAAAAAATAGTTTAATCACACTATCAATTTTAGATGTCTCTTCGCCTTCAAAACTTTCTTGTAAAATATTTATACTGGTTTTGGCATCTTGTATCATGGCAATGTCAACCCCTTTTTCCTGGAGTTTTAAATTTTCAATCTTCTTTTCAATTTTAAACTCTAAATCAGAAATCATGGTTAATGAAGGTGATTCTTTTGAATAAAATTTAATATGATTAGAAATTGAATCAAGATTACTAATGGCATCCACATGAAGCAACCCGTAAGATTCGGTTTGTTTTACAAGCTCTTTAGCATCTTCTAAAGACATGTTTTCAAAAATATTGTAGGTTATTTTACCTTCACTTTTAAAGGCTTCTTTAACCATACCTGTTTCATCTAAAATGGCTATAATTCTTTGTTTGTCATTATTAAGTTGAGATAAATAAGCAACCACAGATATAAGCGCAATCATGATTATAGGACTTAAAATAGTCATTACAATAAATGATTTATTCTTAACCTTTGTTAAATATTCGCGTTTTATGATGAGTGATAAATGATTCATAATTAATGATTCTTTACGGTTTGAATAAAAATATCGTTAACGCTAGGAATTAATTCTACAAAATGACATACGTCTCCTTGCTGACATAAATAGGCTAATAAATCGTTTGGTTTTTCTTTGTCTGAAAGTTTTATATTCAGTTTCAACTCGTTACCCAAAGTTTTAAAACTAGCCTCAGATATTTGAAATTTATCTGATAATTCTTTTTTTAAAACATCATTTTGCTTTGCTAAAATGCCAACTTCATAGGTGTTTGTTTTATATTGCCTTTTAATATCCATCAATTTGCCATCCAGTATTTTGTTGGATTGGTGCAATAAGGCAATATCGTCACACAATTCTTCCACGGATTCCATTCTGTGTGTAGAAAAAATAACCGTAGCACCGTCTTCTCTCAGCTTTAAAATTTCATCTTTTATTAAATTGGCATTAATGGGGTCAAACCCAGAAAAAGGTTCATCAAAAATCAACAGTTTTGGTTGGTGAAGCACGGTCACTACAAATTGGATTTTTTGCGCCATTCCTTTTGATAGTTCCTGAATTTTTTTATTCCACCAATCGCCTATCTCCAGCCTTTCAAACCAATACTTCAATTTTGCTTTAGCCTCTTTATGACTTAAACCTTTTAGCTGAGCCAGATATAAAGCTTGCTCACCTACTTTCATGGATTTATAAAGGCCGCGTTCTTCAGGCAAATAACCAATATCTTTAATATGAGTTCCGTTTAGTGGTTCATTATCTAAAAAAACCTGTCCAGAATCTGGCATTGTAATTTGGTTTACAACTCTAATAAGGGTTGTTTTTCCTGCGCCATTTGGACCTAATAATCCGTAAATACTTCCTTTAGGGACAGCAATGGATATCTTGTTAAGGGCAGTAAATGAACCAAAATTTTTAGAAACATTTTTAACTTCCAATAGGTTGCTCATTCTTGTATTTTATTGTCATTTGTGTAAATATATTAAATGTTACCTATTAACATTTATAATAAAATGATAAAGTTAAAAAAAGCAATAAAAAACAAAACCCACCCTTAAAATAAATTAAGGATGGGAAAAAAATTGCTATGAAAAAGAAAATATCACTAAAATTTAGTGATGTTCAAATATAATGTTTTTTATTAAATAATTAATAAAATTATACTATAACTTTTACTTAATAGAAGATTTAAAGGCATTAAATTATGAAAACATGTCTTTTACTTTTTCAAAAAAAGATTTATCTGTGCTCTCTGGTTTAGGCGTAAAATGCTCGTCATCTTTCATAGATTCAAAAAATTCTCTTTGCGCTTTACTTAAGGTTTTAGGAGTCCATACATTTACATGAACTAATAAGTCTCCTTTACTATAACCATTAATGCTAGGAATACCTTTGCCTCTTAATCTTAATATTTTTCCTGATTGAACACCTGGCTCAATTTTTATACGAACCTTACCGGTAACGGTATCAATTTCTTTAGACGTTCCTAAAATGGCATCTGGCAAACTTACATATAAATCGTAATGTAGATTATCTCCTTCTCGTTGCAGTGTTTCATGAACTTGTTCTTCTATGGCCACAATAAGATCCCCAGAAACGCCGTTTCCTGGTGCTTCATTCCCTTTTCCAGCAACTTTTAATTGCATGCCATCTACTACACCTGCAGGAATTTTAATTGAAACGGTTTCTTCGGCTATTTTTAGTCCTTGGTTATCTGCATCGGCAGGTTTTTTGTCGATTGTTTGTCCTGCACCACCACAAACGTTGCACACAGTAGCGGTTTGCATTCTGCCAAGAATAGTATTTGTAATTCTGGTAACTTGACCACTACCGTGACAGGTTGAACAAGTTTTATAGGTGGTTCCTGGAGCTTGTACTTTTCGTCTTACCTTAATTTTCTTCTCAACACCATTTGCAATTTCGTCTAAATTTAATTTTACTCTAATGCGTAAATTACTTCCCTTAACACGGCGTTGACCTGAACCACCACCAAAACCTGAAAATCCACCGCCACCAAAAGCGCCACCAAAAATATCTCCAAACTGGCTGAATATGTCGTCCATATTCATGCCGCTTCCACTAAATCCGCCACCGCCTTCAAAAGCTTGATGGCCAAATTGATCATACCTTGCTTTTTTATCGGCGTTACTTAATACTTCATAAGCTTCGGCCGCTTCCTTAAATTTTGCTTCAGCATTTTTATCATCTGGATTTTTATCCGGATGATATTTAATAGCCATCTTTCTGTACGCTTTCTTTATTTCGTCTGCAGATGCGCCTTTACTTATTCCTAAAATTTCGTAATAGTCCCTTTTTGCCATATCCTATCCTAAATCCTTTCCTTTGGAAAGGACTTTTTAATTAAATTTTTATTGTCCGATAACTACTTTTGGGAATCGGATGACCTTGTCTCCTAAAGCATAACCTTTTTCAACGATGTCTATAATTTTTCCTTTTAAATCTTCCGAAGGCGCTGGTATTTGTGTTATGGCTTCGTGATTATCTGCATTAAAGGTATCTCCGTTAGAAACGTTAATTATAGACAGGCCTTTTTGTTCCAAAGTTGTTTTTAATTTATTACTGATTAATTCAACCCCTTTTAAAAGATCTTTTTCTTCTGTTTTTGAAATTTCTGCATACGCTCTGTCAAAATCATCCAAAACAGGCAACAAGGCTCTCATAACATCTTCATTTGCTGTTTTAAATAAATCAATACGCTCTTTGGCAGTACGTCTTTTATAATTTTCAAATTCAGCAAATAATCTTAAGAATTTATCTTTTTCTTGTTTGATTTCTTCTTGCAATGCTTCTTCTATGGTTTGTTTAGATGCCGTTTCCTGTTCTACTTCAACAGTTTCTGTTTGATTTTGAACGCTATCTGGTAGTTCTTTTTCAATCTCTTTCTTTTTGTCTTTTTTACTCATTGTGCATTTAATTTAAACAAATACAAAAGTTAGTTGGCAAAAGTACTGCCATTATTATAAAAATGTCAAAATGTCATTAACTTTTTTAATAAAAAATGAAATAAAAAACAAATCCGGCTTGTTAAAAACCAAATATTAAAGAAGGGATTTTTTTAAAAGCTTAATTATCTGAATCTTTGGAATGAATTTTAAAGAAGTTTTAAAGCTGAAAGAAGTTTAATTAGGATATCAAGGACATTGATATTTTGAAGGAATAAAGCTGTAAAAGGAATTTTTGGGGATTACTATTTTTACTGCATAACAATACTACTGTATTTTGCATTTACAACAATGTTTTTTGAACTTGTTAAATCGCCTGTTGTGAAATTAAAAATAGCTTCTTTGTTGTTTTTTTTGGGATGAGTGAATCTTGATTTATTTCCTTTGTAAACCAAATTATAATCCACTTTAGGAAGCGCAATCACTGCATTGCAATTTTCAATAGTGATGTTTAAATTGGTAAAAGCATCATCAATTTTTAAAATTTTCAAATCTCCTATACTTCCATTGATGATAGCACTATTCATTAAGTTTTTGATGAAAATATTAGAAGAATTTGAGGTTAACATTAATTTATTAGCGCTATCAATCTCTGCTTTTTTAACATAATTCAGACTTAAATTTCCTAATTTCCAATGGGTTACAAAAAATTGAGAATAAGAAGCATTAATGGAAGTTTGGCTTCCATTAATGCTATTTGCTGTAAATTTAGTATGCGATAAATCGGCCTTTAAATTGTCTATATTTGATGCAAATTCAAGTTCACCGTGTCTTACATTTACTTTTAATTTGGTGTTTTTAGGCATTTTGATTTTAATGGTTTTTTTTACTTTGGTATTCACTTTATTATTAACCATTTTTTTAATTTCTACTCGTCTTTCATCTGCTAATTTAGCTCGTTCTGCTGCAAGTTTCTCTCTTTCATCAGCATGTTCTTCAATCATTTTGTGATAAAGCCCTTGTCTTTCTAACAATTTAATATTTTGTTCTTTTAAAAGTTTTTGCCTTTCTTCCATTTGCTTAGCAAAACGCACACTCCATTCTTCCATTCTTTTGCCATATTTTTCTTCCCATTCTTTACCAAATTTTTCTCCCCATTTTGCCATTTCCTGTCCGTATTTTTCATTCCACTCTCTACCAAACTTTTCGCCCCAAGCTTCCATTTTTTTGGCAAAATCATTACCATATTTAGATTCGAAGTTTTTAGACCATTGTTTCATGTAGGCATCGCCATCTTTTTTGTAGGCATCATAATCAAAATGACTATTGGCTATACCTTCAGGTAATTCAGGTAATTCAGGCATTTCTGGTATCTCAGGCATTTCAGGAATCTCAGGCATTTCAAAACTCAAGTCGAAATGAGGTTCTGGCAAATCTGCTAACTCAAATTTTAATTCTCTTAAAACGGCATTTAGGGCATCTTCATTACCATCTTTAAACTTATAAGCCCATGCACTAGGAGTATTTCCTTTAGAAGTTATGGCTATTAAATTATTAGAAGCCTCTACATTTACGTTCCAACTTTTTAAAGCGTCTTGAAGTTCTTCTTTTGAAAGATTGTCGCCTTCAATATAGGCTTCAACCTCTACAGTATTTTTATTCCAAGTGTCAAATACTATATTGCAATAGCTTGTATTTAAGTCAATGGTGACTTCTTTATCTACTTTTATAGATTGTGTTACTTTATTCAATTGTTGTTGAGCCGAAAGATTTCCAACTATAAACATTGAAAGTGTAACCCATGTTAATATTAAAGACTGTTTCATTTTTTGATTTTTTTAGATTGATTGTGAAGCTTCGTTAAAAGTTGATTTTGAAGCGTTTAATTCGTTTAATTGTTCTCTTAATCGATACAAAAGATTTAATCGATATTTTAAATTGTCAATTAACGCATTTACTGTGAGTTCACTTGGGCCATTTTCTGTTAATTCAACGGATAAGTTTTCATATTCTTTATTAAGAATATCTAATTGTTTGAGATAACCGTCAAAAACATCTTTAGTCTCTGGTGTGTATTTCATTTTAGATAATTCCAAATTAATAGTTGCCAAATAATAGTCTTCGACTTTCTTCAATCCGGGAGAAACATCACCTAAAGATTTTGTTTCTATTGTTTTAGAAATGACCTGATTGTTCACAGGATTTTTAGGTTGAAAATATTTGAATGCACCAAAACATAAGCCTAATAAAATAATGGTGCTAGCCGCTATATTCAACCCATTAAAACCGGGCTTCTTTTTAACGGGCAAGGCTATATCCAGCTTTTTAAGAAACCTATCTTGATGGTTTTCTGGCATAAATTCTTGAGTTTTTTTCAAGTCATTTTTTAACAACTCTCTAATATCTTGTGCCATCTTTTTTAAGTGTTAACAGTTCTTGCAATTTTAATTTCCCTCTAGATAATTGTGTACGTGATGCTATTTGAGAAATTTTTAATATCTCCGAAATTTCCTGATGGTCATACCCTTCAATTAAATAAAGCATTAATACATACTGGTATTTATCAGGCAAATTATCTATAGCTTTTTTAACATCATCTACAGTTATGGTGTCATCTACTAACCATTTGTTGTCTTGAGAAACATCCATAACTTTAAGGTGCACCTCTTCCAAATCAACCAAACGCTGATTTTTAGATTTTAAAAAGTCAATGCTCTTGTTAACAACAATACGTTTTAACCAAGCTCCAAATGTAACCTCTGATTTGTATTGATGCAGTTTTGTAAATGCTTTTATAAAAGCTTCTTGCACCACATCTTCAGCATCTTGAGTATCTTTCAAAAACCGTTTAGCCACCATATACATCCCATCGCAGTACTGGTTGTATAGCTGCAGTTGTGCTTTTCGGTTGTTTTGTTTACATTGTTCTATAATGTCAACTTGAAACATACTCTTAATACATTTGGTTTTAGTTAGCTCGTTTTAAAAGACGACAGAAAAAATAAAGTGTTGCAAAAATTTTAATTATTTATTTAAAATAATACAAAAAGTAATAAATCTGCGTTAAGTGTTTTTCATATATACCATTTTAATTTAACTTTATCCAATAAATATGAATTGCTTATGAATACTTTTTTGAAAAGATTGCTTGTTATATTGTCAATAATCGCTATTGGGCTTTTTCTATATTCATATTTTGTTGAAAATATTTTTAAATCGCGTTTAAGCCCAAAAGACACGGTTGAATTTAAGTACAATGATTTAAAACTAAAGGTAACCTATAACAGACCTTATAAAAAAGGCCGGGAAATTTTTGGAGCTTTAGTGCCCTTTGACAAAGTTTGGCGAACTGGTGCCAATGAAGCCACAACATTCTCTACCAATAAACCTTTGTATATTAGAGGTTTTACCATACCTGAAGGCGAATATACTATTTGGACAGTTCCTAGGGATAGTGTTTGGCAGGTTATGCTTAATACCAAGAAATATCCTTGGGGCGTTGATGCCGAAATGAAACCCATGTGGGATCCTAATTACGATTTGCTTGAAATTGATATTCCTGTTGAGAAACTTGATTCGGTAGTTGAACAGTTTACTATAGGTTTTGACAACAGTATGGGTGGTTTAAACCTCACTATAGCATGGGATAAAACAAAAATAGCCGTTCCTTTAAATGACTCCAAAAAGTAGTAAGATTCAATTTTTTAATAATAAAAATCATAAATAAGCCAAATAAAAATAAGAAGTTTCTTTTTTTAAACTCTTAATAGCAACTTATATTTAAAAAAATAATATTAAGGCATGAGTTCTAACCGTAAGTTCAATGGAAACTGACTACTATTATTAACAACTGGCAGCTATTTTAAAATGCTAGGTGATTTTTAAATAGAAATAAAATATTCAGGGTTTTAAATCTGCTAGGCTTCGCTAAACGACTGTATATTTATTTGCTATAAATAGTAGTTATTTTTAAAAAAATTTATATTTTGCAAGCACTAAAAAAAAGCAAGTTTATACATAATTTATTAGGTTTTAAGCCCTCTTTTTTGTTATAAAAATAATTTTTATTTACCATTGAAAAAAAACATTTGTATTGTTATTCCATGTTATAATGAAGAAACAAGATTGCCTCAATTAACATATGAAAATTTTTTGCAATTACATCCCGATGCCTTAATTTGCTTTGTAAACGATTGTTCTTCTGACAATACCATTGATGTTCTTGAAACATTGCAATCTAAATTTACAAAAAACATTGTTATTATATCTAATCAAAAAAATCTTGGTAAGGCAGAATCTGTTAGAAACGGAATAAGGTTTTGTAATGCAACCTTTGATTTTAAATATATAGCTTATCTAGACGCCGATTTGTCTACATCTTTATTAGAATGTTATACGCTTACCAAGCATTTCAAGGATTCTATAACCTACGTTTTCGGTTCTCGAATTATGATTATTGGCTCTGTTATTGAAAGAAATATGCATCGTTTTATTATTGGCAGAATAATAGCAACAATAATTTCTTCAATTTTAAAATTAAAAGTTTATGACACACAATGTGGTTGTAAAGTTTTTACTAAAGAACTTTCTGCTCAGGTTTTTAAAGACACTTTCATTTCGAAATGGTTGTTTGATGTAGAAGTTTTTCATCGAATTATTATGATTTATGGAAGAGATCGGGTACTTGATAAAATGCTCGAAGTACCGCTTAAAAAATGGGTAGATGTAGAAAAATCTAAAGTTAAATTCACTTATTTTTTTAGCTTATGGGTAGATCTTTACCTTATTAGTAAACGCCTTAAAAAAACAGAAAAGAATCTTAAAATTAGTTAATTGGTTTTCACTAAAATGTACGATAGAAGTCTTATAAAACATTCAAAATTCCTAGTAGTTTCTGTTATTGTAATTTTAGTTTTTAGATTTATACTTTTAGGAGCCATTCCATTACTAGATAAAACAGAATCAAGATATGCAGAAATTGCCCGTTTAATGTATGAAACTAATAAGTGGATAGTTTTACAAATTGATTATAATGTGCCTTTTTGGGCGAAACCTCCATTATCTACTTGGCTTTCTGCAATTAGTTTTTCTATTTTTGGAGTTAATGAAATGGTCGCAAGATTACCATTTTATTTACTTAATGTAACCATTATTATCCTGTTAGGCTATTGGGTAAAAAAATTAAAGTTACCCTTTTTATTACCGGCATATATACTACTAACAATGCCGGAATTTTTAATACATACAGGTGTTATCTCAACCGATGTGGCCTTAAGTTTTAGCATTACCTTAGTAATGCTTTCGTTTTGGAAAGCCATACAAAATAACGAACGTTCCATTTGGGAATATTTGTTTTTTGTTGGAATTGGTCTAGGCTTGCTAACAAAAGGCCCCATTATTTTAGTATTGACCGGGCCTCCAATATTAGCTTGGATAATCATTCAAAAAATAAAAATAAAAGATGTTTTATTAAGACTGCCTTGGATTTTAGGCACGTTACTTACAGCACTCATAGCCATACCTTGGTATATTTTGGCTGAAAAAAACTCTCCAGGGTTCTTGGATTACTTTATTGTAGGCGAACACTTTAACCGATTTATAAAACCCAGATGGCAAGGCGATCTTTACGGTAGTGGCCATTCACAACCTTTTGGAATGATTTGGTTGTTTTTATTGCTTTTTACTTTTCCTTGGATTCAAATTGTCTTGATAAAATTATGGAAAAACAGAGCCATTATATTTAAAGATAAATGGGTGTTGTTTTTAGTATTATGGTTATTTTGGATACCCCTCTTTTTTACCATATCAAGAAATATTTTACACACGTACATTTTACCTGTTACCATCCCTATTGCATTGTTAATGGCTTATGGTTGGCCCCAATACAAAAATAAAAAGTCAGCAATTATTTTAAGCAGCATTTTTCCGGTTGGAGCCATTGTTTTATCGGTTGTTTTGTTTTTTAACCAGGGCTTGTTTAAACATTTAAATTCTGATAAATACCTTATAAATAACCAAATTACTAAGCCTTTTAACACACCTAAGCCTATTTACTATTGGGATAAAGTTACGTATTCTGGAGAATTTTATTCTGAAGGACTTGCTAAAAAAATCTCTGATAAAGAAGCATTAAAAACTATTATGAATGATGAGAATGAATTTTATCTTATTGTTTCTAATAAAAAAATTGATGACCTTAAAAAAATATTTAAAAGTCAAATGGTTTTTTTAGAGTCTAATATCAAAAGGTCTATTTTTTTATATAAAAAGAACCATCAATAATGTTGTTTTAAAAACCGTTTTTTTAAATGTCTTTTATAATTATAAAGATTAGAAATTTGCTTAACCATCCTTTTTTACTCTATTTTTTTTAATCTACATAGCAAAAAAAGAATCTTTTTAACTAAAATTAAGGAGTAGCTTGTTGTTTTTTTTCAATTCAACTTACATTTGCAAAAACAATATAAAATAATATTAGTTAAAATACCATGTGGGATAGATTGTTTCCAAAAAGATTCTCATTACTAAAAGCCTTGTCCTTAACCTTTCTAATACTTTCATTTACGGTTAGGTTAGTGTTTTTCTTTTGGAGTTTTTCTGAGGCCGATAATTCATTTTTCAATTTAATATTTACTTTTTTAATTGGTTTTTTATTCGACATTGGAACCGTTTCATTTTTTACGCTTCCTTACGCCATTTACTTATTGATTTTTCCAAAAAAATTCCATGGAAATCTTATTGATAAAATCATTACCTATTCTGTATACTCATTAGGGCTCATTATTTTTCTGTTTTCATTTTTTGCAGAAATTACTTTTTGGGAAGAGTTTAAAAGGCGTTTTAATTTTATAGCGGTAGATTATTTAATTTATACCAATGAAGTTGTTAAAAACATCAACGAATCCTATCCAATCCCTCTACTTTTAGCCATGATTCTAATGGTGTTTTTAATAATTTTTTATATCACCAAAAAAAGAAACGTTTTTAAGGAAACTTTTCATAATACCAGTTTATTCAAAGAAAAACTTGTACCAACACTTCTAATTAGCATCATTGTATGTATATTTTCAGCATATGTACTCAATCAAGATTCAGAGCAATTCAATAACAGATACAACAATGAGCTCTCTAAAACTGGTATTTATTCCTTTTTTTCAGCTTTTAGAAACAACGAGCTTTCTTATATTAAATTCTACAAGACGATAGATGATAAACAAGCTTTTGAAACCGTTAAAAACAAAATAAAAACAAATAATGAACAATTTATTTATCCAAACAAAAATAGCATTTTAAGAACTGTAATAAATTCAGATTCTTTAAATGCAGAACGAAAGCCCAATGTTATCTTTATTTGTATTGAAAGTTTAAGCGGTAAATTTTTAAATGCTTTAGGAAGTGATTTAAACATCACCCCAAATTTAGATTCTCTAGCCAATAAAGGTCTATTTTTTAGCAATCTGTTTGCAACAGGCACTAGAACAGTTAGAGGTATGGAAGCCATAACACTATCCATTCCGCCAACTCCAGGCAGAAGCATTGTTAAACGAATAAACAATCAGGATTTATTTACCATCGGTGAAATTTTTGAACAACAAGGTTATGAAAGAAATTTCTTTTATGGTGGCGATGGCTATTTCGATAACATGAATACTTACTTTGGCAGCAATGGCTTTAATATTATAGACAGAGGGCGTGGTTTTTTATTGGATAGCAGCATTAAAACAAAACGCACCAATATTGAAGATGAAGAAGTAATTTTTGAAAATGCTTGGGGCGTTTGCGATGAAGATATTTACAATAAGGTTATAAAGGAAGCTGATATTATGCATGAAGAAGGTAACCCTTTTTTCGATTTTATCATGACAACTTCAAACCATCGTCCTTACACATATCCGGAAAACAGAATAGACATCCCTTCTGGAACAGGTAGAGAAGGTGCTGTTAAATATACCGATTTCGCTATTGGAGACTTTATTAAAAAAGCTAAAACAAAACCTTGGTTTGAAAATACTGTTTTTGTAATCATGTCAGATCATTGCGCCAGTAGTGCAGGAAAATGGGAATTAGATGTTCAAAACTATCACATCCCAGCCATCGTTTTTAATACGAAATATGTTTTACCACAAAAGATAGATAAACTTTGTTCTCAGATTGATTTATTTCCTACCATTTTTGGCTTATTACATTGGGATTATACAAGCAACTTATTTGGATTAGATATTTTAAAAATGCAACCTGAAGATGAACGTGCTTTTATAGGCAACTATAGAAAGTTAGGTCTGCTAAAAGGAGAAAAACTTATGGTTTTAAATGAACAAAATCAATCAAGTTTTTATCAATGGAATAAAGAAGATAATAGTTTAAATGAAATACCAGTTGACCAATCATTTTTAAACGAAACCATTTCTTTTTATCAAGTAGCCGATTATTTATATAAAAATAATGGTCTTAAAATACAATAACACTTGAGACACATACACTTTATTTTAAACCCTATTGCTGGATCTGCTAATCATAAGATTAATAAAGAGTTCCTTAATCCATATTTTGAAAAAGATCTTTATAAAATTACCGTTAAATTCTCGCTTTATAAAAGCCATACTACAACATTAACCCAAGAATCCATCCAACAAAAAGCCGACATTATTGTTGCTTGTGGAGGTGATGGAACCATTAATGAGGTGGCCTCTTGCATTGTAGGCACTTCCATACTATTGGGTGTTATTCCACTAGGCTCTGGTAATGGTTTAGCATCAAATCTTAAAATACCAAAGAACATTAAGAAAGCCATTGCAATTATTAAAAACCAAGACATAAAAAAAATAGACATTGGTTGTTTAAACAACGGGTATTTTTTTAGCAATTCGGGTATTGGCTTTGATGCCCATGTTATTAAAAATTATGAAGAAACCAATGGCAGAAAATTATTGAGTTATGTAAAAGCCGTTGTTAAATCTTTTAAAAACATTAATGATACCAAAGAAGTTCAAGTAAAAATCAATGATAAAACTTTAATAGTTAACCCATTTATGATTTTTATTTCAAATTCTAACGAACTGGGCTTTAAAGTTAGTTTAACACCAAAGGCATCTTTGGAAGACGGGCTGTTAGATGTATTAATTATTTCAAGATTAAATATTTTTAAAATGGTGTTATTTAGTCTTTTGATGATTTTTAAAAAGCACCATCTTATTAAAGAAGTAAGTAGTTTTCAAACAAAAAACATGATACTTACAAGAAAAGACTTCCATCAATTTAAAATGCAGATTGATGGCGAATATTATTTAATAGAATCCAATACCATACAAATTGGCATTTTGGAAAAAGCCCTTAATATTATTGCTTAATCTAATGGTCTAATTGCCATTTGTGAATGGCAGCTTTTGCTAATTTATAAAACAAAAATCCTGAGATGGCACCAAAGGTCATTCCACAAATAACATCTAGTGGGTAGTGAACTCCAATATATATTCTACTATAAGCTACCATAGCACTCCAAAAGAGTAATATAAAAATTAATTTTTTGTGGTATGGCTTTAAAAGAAGTCCAGCAAAAATGGCCGCTGCCATAGAATTTGAAGCATGCCCAGAGAAAAACCCATATTTTCCACAACGTACGGCTATAAAGCGTATTTGATCACTCAAACTTTCTTCTCCACATGGTCTCGGTCTTTCAAAGGTTCTTTTAAAAAGATTCGTAACTTGGTCTGTAAACGTTATCATTAAAGCTATAATAATAACAAAAATTAAGAGTGCCTTCAAACCAAATTTTCTATATAGCAAAAACAATAAGAAAGCATAAAGAGGAATAAAGGTTAACTTATTGGTAACAACCAACCAAAAATTATCCCAAGTTGGAGACCCTAGATTATTTAAAAAAACAAATAAAGCTTTATCGTATTCTATAAGTTGATCCATCATTTTTCAGTATCATATAAAGAAATTTCCCTATCATAAAATTCTGTTGCTAATGTTATCATATTTTCAGTTTCTGCAACCAATTCTTTTTCATCTTCATCATCAAAATCTTCAAACCATTCAACCTCATCATTTTCAAGGTTTATGATAAATCTAGGAAATTCTGTGTGAATTACAAATATAGCATTGGGATAATCAGAATTATCACCTAAAATAAATTTTGGTAATTGCATGGTTTTATTTGTTTTTTAGTTGTTTGACAAAATTAACTTTTTAGTGAGATAATTAAATCGAATATACAATAAAATTGCTGCTGTTGATAACCCTGCTAATAACCCTAACCAAATGCCAAAACTTCCGTAATAGTCTTCTTTTCCCAGAAACCAGCTTACAGGAAACCCAATGATCCAGTAAGAAACAAATGTAATTAATGTTGGTATTTTTACATCTTGAAGACCTCTTAAGGCTCCTAAAACAATGACTTGCAAACTATCACTTAACTGAAAAATAGCCGCCGCAATAAGCAGTTTAGAAGCAATTTTAATAACCTCTGTATTATCTGCTAGATTACTCACATCATCAAAATCTACATAAATTTTTGGTAAATAGGTATGCAGACTAAAAAATAACACCGCAAATAAAAATGCCAACATAAGTCCGAATAAAAATATTGAAAACGCAATTCTTCGCAATTCAAAATAGTTTTGCAAGCCTTTTTGATTGCCCACTCTAATCATGGCTGCAACACTTAAACCCATGGCTACCATAAAGGTCATTGAGGACAGGTTTAAAGCTATTTGATTGGCTGCTTGATGGTTTTTGCCCAAGGTTCCGCTTAACCAAATAGCCGCAGTAAAAATAGCCACTTCAAAAAACATTTGCATGGCACTTGGAGCTCCAAGATTGATAATTTTCTTAAGCATTAATTTGTCTAAAACAAAAAACTTAATGTTGGTAACAAATGCTTTAGATTTTTCTTTTCCTTTTAACAAGTACCAAAGATGCAAAACCATAATGAATCTGGAAACCAGTGTGCCATAGGCTGCGCCTACAATGCCCAATTCTGGGAAGCCGAATTTACCAAAAATCAAAACATAGTTTAAAATCACATTGGTTATATTACCTAAAAGGGTTGCATACATAGGATACCTTGTCATGGATAACCCATCACTAAATTGCTTGAAGGCTTGAAAAATAATTAAAGGAATTAATGAAACTGCCACTAAATCAAGAAAAGGTATGGCTAAAGCCACCACTTCTTTGGGTTGCTTCATTAAATACATAAGAGGCTTTGCAAAAAACACCATTAAAAACAATGAAATTCCAAGAACGGTACACAAAAACAAGCCATGTTTAAAAGCTGATTTTCCTTTTTTAAAATCCTGTTCAGCATCTGCTTCAGCGGTTAAAGGTGTTATGGCTGTTGAAAACCCAATTCCTAAAGACATGGCTATAAACATAAAACTATTTCCTAAAGAAACTGCGGCCAAATCTGCTGTGCCAAGCTGCCCTACCATAATGTTATCAACAAAACTAACAAAAGAATGACCCAGCATGCCTAACATAACCGGTGCTGCCAGCTGCCAATTATATTTAAATTCTTTGGTGTAGTTTTTTAATTGCATGGCGCAAAAATAATCTTTAGACTTTTCTTTTACGAATTTTTGAATGTTGAATTAATACCTTTGAAAGTAATAAGTTTGAATTGTTAATAAGTAAATTTACTTGTTTGTAGTTTTTTTAATAAGATTAAAAATAGTTTCAACGCAAAAAATTTTTAATAAAAAAAGCCATGAATACCATGGCTTTTGATTTGAATGACTAATTCAAATAAATATAAAAAATACACTAATTATTTACTTAAGGCTTCCTTTATAATTTCAACTGCTTGATAGGCATTGGACAATTCTGCATATTTTAA
This sequence comes from Flavobacteriaceae bacterium CG_4_10_14_3_um_filter_33_47, assembly GCA_002784145.1. Classification (GTDB taxonomy): domain Bacteria; phylum Bacteroidota; class Bacteroidia; order Flavobacteriales; family Flavobacteriaceae; genus Yeosuana. Next base: position 23,487 of record PFKE01000108.1, read on the forward strand.
TGCAGTCAAGCCTTTCTCAGATTTTGCCTTTAAGTTAACGCCTCTTGAAATTAAAAGTTTTAAAATGTCTGTTCTGTTATATCTAGCAGCATACATTACTGGCGTCATACCGTTAGATTTACCGTGAATATCGGCCCCTAAATCTATTAGTTTTTTTACGGTTTCAAAATCGCCTTTTGCTATAGAAGCACAAAACGGACTTACTTTAAATTTAAATGCAGTCTCCAAACTGTAATTTGCTGTAACATTGGTTTGAGGCTTTGCATTAACCGTTACCATAGAAAAACATAGGGCGATTGTTGAAATAATGATTGTTTTTTTCATGATGAAAGATTTTAATTTGATTATTGATTCGTTTTTTGATGTCTATTAAAAGACGATAGAATTTAGATTGTGTTACAGTAAAATTTGACTATAACATTTAATTAACAGTAAAGAAATTTTTAATATTCTTAAAAAATGAATAACTAAAATACATATTTCGCAAGGCTTTTAATAAGGTTATCTTATGAAACTTCTTTATCTTTGAAATCTATTAAAAATCACTTTAAAAATGAATAAAAAAGTCATCTTAATGATTCTTGATGGATGGGGAAAATCTCCTGATCCAAAAGTATCAGCCATCGATCATGCAAACACACCTTTTATAGATTCTTTATATACAAAATACCCTAATGCCTCTTTAAGAACAGATGGATTGCATGTTGGGCTGCCCGAAGGCCAAATGGGAAATAGTGAAGTTGGCCATATGAATCTTGGTGCAGGACGAATTGTATATCAAGACCTTGTAAAAGTAAATCTTGCTGTAAAAAACAAAACTTTAAATGATGAAACCGTATTGGTTGATGCTTTTAAGTACGCCAAAGATAATAATAAAGATGTTCATTTTCTTGGACTTTTAAGTGATGGTGGCGTTCATTCTCACATTTCGCATCTATTTGGTTTATTGGAAGCTGCCAATGATTTTGGTTTAAGAAATACCTATGTTCATGCTTTTACAGACGGACGTGATGTAGATCCAAAATCTGGTTATGGATTTTTAACTGCTTTAGAAAGTCAGCTTGAAAAAACTAACAGCAAACTAGCTACGGTAACCGGGCGTTATTATGCTATGGACAGAGACAAGCGTTGGGAACGCGTAAAACTAGCTTATGATGCCATGGTTCATGGTCATGGTGAATTTTCATCAAATATCACAGAAAGCATTGAAGCTAATTACAAAAACGATGTGACCGATGAGTTTATTAAACCCATCATAATGGTTGATCAATATAATCAGCCCGTTTCTAAAATAAAAGATGGTGATGTGGTTATCTTTTTTAATTTCAGAACAGATCGAGGCAGAGAGTTAACAGAAGCCTTGTCCCAAAAGGATTTTCATGAACAAAACATGCATAAATTGAATTTGTATTATGTAACCCTTACCAATTATGATGATAGCTTTACAAACATGCATGTTGTTTTCAACAAAGATAATTTAACCGAAACGTTAGGCGAAGTTTTAGAAAAACACCATAAAAAACAAATACGAATTGCTGAAACAGAAAAATATCCACATGTAACGTTTTTCTTTTCTGGCGGACAAGAAATACCTTTTAATGGCGAAACCAGAATTTTAAGAAATTCTCCAAAAGTTGCCACTTACGATTTAAAACCTGAAATGAGCGCCTACGAATTGAGAGATGCCTTAGTTCCTGAATTGCAAAAAGGAGATGTTGATTTTGTGTGTTTAAATTTTGCAAACGGTGATATGGTTGGCCATACAGGCGTTATGGAAGCCGCTATAAAAGCTTGTGAAGCTGTCGATATTTGTGTAAAAGATGTTATTACAGCCGCACTTGAAAATAATTACACCACCATTTTAATTGCAGATCATGGTAATTGTGAAACGATGATAAATCCAGATGGCACACCTAACACTGCCCATACTACAAATCCGGTTCCCATAATCTTAATTGATAAGGAATTAAAACAAGTAGAGGATGGCGTTTTGGGTGATATAGCACCAACCATTCTTAAACTTATGGGAATTGAGCAACCCAAAGCCATGACAAGACACGCGTTAATTTAAAGTTTCAAAAAATATTTATTGTACATTTACACTAACCAAATGTAAAGGTGTAATGAATTTAAACGATAAGCTTATTATAGCTGTTGATTTTGATGGAACCATTGTTGAAGATACCTATCCCAATATTGGAAAACCATTAATGTTTGCTTTTGAAACATTAAAAAAACTACAAGAAGATGGCCATAGACTTATATTATGGACGTATAGATGTGGTGAAAAATTAGAAGAAGCTGTTAAATTCTGTGAACGCAACGGTGTCTTTTTTTATGCCGTCAATCATAGTTTTCCAGAAGAACAGTATGACAGTAACCTGAGCAGAAAAATCCATGCCGATTTGTTTATTGATGACAGAAACATTGGTGGATTTATAGGCTGGGGAGAAGTTTATCACATGCTTATTAAATCTACCGACAATCTTCCTTTAGAGAACAAAAAGAAAGGACTTTTTAATCTTTTTAAAAAATAAAATCACTTATATCAACTCATAATAAGCTCTTTCAATACGTTCTCTATGATTAGGATGAGCAATATTTACCAAGGCCTTTACTCTCTGTTTTATAGTTTTTCCGTATAAATTAGCAATTCCATATTCTGTAATTATATATTGCACATGCGCTCTGGTTGTTACAACTCCGGCACCTGGTTTTAATGATGGAACAATTCTGCTAATACCATTTTTGGTCATTGATGGTAATGCAATGATTGCTTTTCCTCCTTCGCTTAATGAAGCGCCTCTTATAAAATCCATTTGTCCTCCAACACCAGAAAATATTTTTGAACCCATAGAATCTGCACATACCTGCCCGGTTACATCCACTTCAATGGCAGAGTTAATGGCAACCATTCTAGGGTTTTGCTTGATGATAGAAACATCATTTACAAAATCTGAAGCCCTTAATTCTATAAATGGATTATCGTCCACATAATCATACAAACGTTTTGAACCCATTAAAAAGGTTGCTAAGGTGCGCCCTGGATTAATTCCTTTATAATTACCATTAATAACATCTTTTAAAATAAGATCAATCACACCATCAGAAAACATTTCCGTATGTAAGCCTAAATCTTTGTGATTGGTAAGACGCGATAATACAGCATTTGGTATAACACCTACTCCCATTTGAAGCGTACTTCTGTCTTCAATTAAACTAGCCACATAATCGCCTATTTTATTTTCAATCTCCGTTGACATGTGCATTTCATAAATAGGTATCTTCTCATTACATTCCACAAATAAATCAATTTCAGTACAGTGTATAATACCATCTCCTAAAGTTCTTGGCATGTTTGGATTGACTTGAGCAATGACAATTTTTGCATTTTCAATAGCCGCCAAAGTAGCTTCCACAGAAACCCCTAACGAACAATACCCATGTTTATCTGGAACAGATACATGAATTAAAGCCACATCAAGCTGCAAAATATTTCTCTTAAAAAGCAAAGGCAACTCACTTAAAAAAACTGGGGTATACGATCCATTTCCTGCTGCCAAAGTATGTCTTACATTGCCTCCAATAAAAAAAGAATTCACATGAAAACTGTCCTTAAGTTCAGGATTTGCATAAGGAGTATCTCCTTCCACATGCAAATGGCACACTTCTACATTTTTTAATTCGCTAAATCGCTGAGTCATTGCCTGAATTAAAACTTGAGGTGCTGCTGCTGCTGCATGAATATAAACTCTGTCATTAGATTTAATGACTTTTACGGCTTCTTCTGCGCTTACAATTTTATACATTGCTATTCATATTTGTTTTACAAAATTATTGATAAAAGAGATGATAAAAACTGTCCAAAGTCATACTCCCGAAAAAAACAAATAAATTTTAAATTAAGTATCTTTGCCAATATTTAGATGTTATGATTATTATAAAAACAAGAGAAGAAATTGAATTAATGCGAGAAAGTGCTTTAATAGTTTCTAAAACGTTAGGACTTATAGCCAAAGAAATAAAACCTGGCGTTACTACCTTACAACTTGACAAATTAGCCGAAGAATACATTCGCGATCAAGGCGCTATTCCTGGCTTTTTAGGTTTATACGACTTTCCAAACACCTTGTGCATGAGCCCAAATACACAGGTTGTTCATGGCGTTCCAAATAAAACCCCTTTGGTTGAAGGTGATATTATTTCAATTGATTGCGGCGCTCTTAAGAATGGTTTTTATGGAGACCATGCTTATACGTTTGCGGTTGGAGATATTGATCCTGAAACCGAAAAATTACTACAAGTAACTAAAGAATCATTATACGTAGGCATTAGAGAATTTAAAATAAATAACCGTGTTGGTGATGTTGGATATGCTATTCAAAAATATTGCGAAGACCATGGCTACGGCGTTGTTAGAGAGTTAGTAGGTCATGGTTTAGGGAAAAAAATGCATGAAGATCCAGAAATGCCTAACTATGGAAAACGTGGTAGAGGTAAAAAATTTGTAGAAGGCATGGTCGTAGCTATAGAGCCTATGATCAATATGGGAACCCATAGAATTAAGCAACATAAAGATGGCTGGACTATTACAACCTTAGACAATAAACCAAGTGCTCATTTTGAACATGATGTTGCTATTGTTGATGGAAAACCGGAGTTACTTTCAACCTTTGCATACATTTATGAAGCTTTAGGAATAAAAAGTAACGAAGAAGATGAATTTAGACAAAAAGCTTTGATTTTATAATTTTCTTAGACACGAATTTCACAAATTACCACTAATAATTCTAAACCTAATCAAATAAATTTTCGCCAATGAAAGATTTGATTTATAAAGAAGAAGCTTATAAAATAATTGGTCTTTGCATGGAAGTGCACAATCAATTAGGCAAAGGTTTTAATGAAATTGTTTATGCTGATGCTTTAGAAATTGAATTAATAGATAATAATATTTCTTATTCTCGTGAAAAAAAATATGCGATTAACTATAAAGGCAACGTTTTACCTCATAAATATCAAGCAGATTTTATAATTGAAAACAAAATTATTTTAGAAATAAAAGCAATAGAGTCTTTAAATTCGGCACATATCAAACAAACTTTAAATTACTTGGCTGTATCACAATTAAAACTTGGATTATTAATAAATTTTGGAGAGGAAAGCCTTAAATACAAACGAATTGTCTTATGATGATTTGTGATAATTCGTGAAATTCGTGTCAAAACCAATTTTTAAATACATACTCAATTTAATTCCTCGACCTTTATTAATCAGGTTAAGTTATGCTATCAGACCCTTTTTGGTTTTTTTTCTTAAAGGATCCAATTATATCGATCCTATTGATGAAAAAAGTTTTAAAACCTTTCTTCCTTATGGTTATGGGAAGCAGCGTAATAACGTATTATCACCTTCTACCCTTTCATTAGAGCGACATAGATTACTATGGTTATATTTAAAAAATGACACTGATTTCTTTTCAGCTAATTATAAACTGCTTCATTTTGCACCTGAACAAGCATTCTATAAGCGATTCAGAAAGATGAAAAATCTAGATTATGTGACGACTGATTTGAATTCGCCATTAGCAGATGTAAAAGCAGACATTTGTAATCTTCCATTTTCTGAGAATGAATTTGATGTTATTCTTTGCAACCATGTTTTAGAGCATATTCCTGATGACACAAAGGCTATGCAAGAATTATATCGCGTTTTAAAACCCGGAGGATTTGGAGTTTTTCAAATTCCACAAGATTTAAATAGGGAAAAAACCTTTGAGGATGATTCCATAACAGATAAAAAAGAACGTTCTAAAATCTTTGGACAATATGACCACGTTAGAGTTTATGGCCGAGATTACTTTGATAAACTTCGCTCTGTTGGTTTTAAAGTTGATGACATTGATTATACGGCAACGCTTTCTGAAAAAGAGATTGAAACCTATTGTATAGCAAAAGGTGAAATTATTCCAGTTGTTTATAAAATTTAACTTTCTGGGTAGCCATTTAAAGAAAGGTTTTTTAATTCTTTGTTTTCATCTTCAAAAATTAAAAACACTTGCAATTCAGGATGTGTTTGTAAAAAAGTTTTAACTTTTTCTATTCCCATAGTTTTAAAAGCCGTTGCATAAGCATCTGCAATCATACAGTTTGGCGCTATTACAGAAATGCTTAACAAATTTGTTATACTAGGATAACCTGTTTTGGCATCTATGATATGTGAATAACGATTTCCTTGATCATCGACTTTAAATTTCCTGTAAGTTCCAGAAGTTGCCATAGCCTTATTATTTAAGCTTATAGACCTAATAATAGACCGTGAACCATCAAAATGTGGCATCTCCACCCCAACTTTCCAAGGGTGACTTTTCTCTAAATTAATCCCTTTAGTTCTAATTTCGCCTCCTATTTCCACTATATAATTTTCAATACCATAACTATCCAAAAATTCGCTTACTACATCTACACTATAGCCTTTGGCAATGGCATTAAAATCAAGATACGTGTTGGGATGCTCTTTTATTATGTTATAGCCCTCTCTTCGAACTTTATCCAATCCTACAGATAGCATTAAACTATCAATTTTTAGGCTATCTAAGTCTTTCACTTTTCCTTCAGAACCAAAATTCCATGCATTTACTAAATCGCCAATAGTAGGATCAAAAGCACCATCTGTTTCTTGATAAATTTCTTTTGAAGCATCAAATACCTTTAAAAAATGCTCATCAATACTATGAGATTCATTTCTGTTAATTTTAGAAATCAGTGAATTTGTGTCATAAGTAGACATCGATTTATTGATTGCATAAAACAAACTATCCACTTTAATCTGCATTTTCTTGTTGTTTTTGCCACCATATTGAACCGTATATGAGGTACCAAATACCAATCCAGACATTTTGTGATTCTTGTTGTTACAAGAGGTGAAAAAAATAAAACTAAACGCAATTATGAGAAATTTATTCATAAATATTAAAAGCAAAATTTAATTTAAAATAGTGTTTAAAAACTGGATACCATGGTATTCAATTAAATACGATTCATTCAGATAAATAGGTAGTTTTTTATCTTTAACATTGGCCAGCCCTACACCAGCATAAAGTACCTGAGCATTTTTTTCTCTGGCGTGTTTTTTAAAAGATTCCATCCAAACAACATCATAATTATTTGGGTTTTCAGGAAGCAAAACGGCTCTAACAATCACGAAAAAGTACTGATTCTTTTTATCAATACAAACAAACTGAGGATGTTTTTTAAGTTTACTATTTATGGCGATAAACTCGAAACCACGTTGTTCCAAATCTTTACCAACATGGTTCATGGCCAAATTATGCAATTCTTGTTCTGTAAGTGCTTTACCCATATTACAAAAAT
>PFKE01000079.1 GCA_002784145.1 Flavobacteriaceae bacterium CG_4_10_14_3_um_filter_33_47
TATCCGTAATTATAGCTATTACTACTGGCATTGAACTGCAAATCGCCTATTAAATTGTTGCTGTAATTTAACTGGAACTGATTATAGAAATTTTCTAGGGTTACTCTATCTCTTAATCTTGAACTTTTAAAAGCTGGGCCAAAAAAATTGGTTGCTGCTGTTGATTGGTCAAATTGATAATATTTATCTTCAAAAGACATAATATGTCTAAGATTAAGCGTATGGTTTGAAGTAGAATCCTTTTTTTGCACAAAATGGAATGTATGATCTAAATGAAAACGTTTGCCTTCTAGAATACTTTCTGCATTTTCAAAATTAACTTCAAGAATGGAACGATCTATAAATTCTGGGTCGCCACTTTCAAAATTCTCAATACTAGAATCTTGCAAACCACCATTTTCCTGATTTAATAAATCTTGCATGACGATATGGGCTCTAAAAAAATATTTTTCGTTTTTAGTTTTATAGTTGGTAGTAAACCTAAAGTTTCCGGTACTTGTTAAAATATGCTGGTATTTACCTAAGGACCGCAATCCTTTATAAGCTATAGAATAATTTAATCTTGGCGAGGTATTAACAGTAAAAAATGCATCAACCAACTGACCTTGCTCAAAAGCCGTTTTAAAAAACAGTTCGGTTAAAGGTGTAGGAACTCTGTAATAATTAACATCTTCAATCTCCATATAATTAAAATGCCTTGCCCGTGCTCCAAAACTTGGCATTAACTTGGTGTTTTTAAAATTGTAACTTAAAGAGTTGTAGGTTTGGCCTAAGTTTGAAAACGGAATAAGTTCAAAATCATCTTTTCTTAAATAGTTGAACTTGTAATCTTTATATATGGTCAAGGTTGTATCTACGAAGGTTGTATCGTTTTCTTGACTGATGATTAAATAGTCGGAAATTTTAGCCAGTTGCTGTTTAGGGCTTTTACGGTTTTTAAAATCCTCAGAATTTCTAGAACTTGAAAACAGAGAATCTTTATCCTTTTTAAAATCTAGACTTTCTTTTGTTAAAACCCTTTTTTCTTGAGCATTGATTCCACAAAACCAAACTAGTAAAATAACTGATAAAATTATTCTCTTCATAATTATTTATTTCCTAGGCAAAAGTAATTATTTGAACGTAAAGCAGCGCTAAATATTTTAAATTAAGAAAGCCAGCAAATATTTGCTGGCTTTCTATAAAAACAATCACCCTTTAAAAGAATGATTTATTAAATTTATTTGAATTAGTCGTTGCAAAAATGTAACTATTATATTTAATACACAAGATATTGAAGATAAAAATTGATGATTTAGGATTTTAGATTTAAATTTTATTGCATTATTATCAATTTTAACGTGCATAATTGATGTATTTTCAAAATAATATTGTAAAAATTATCAATTCTATAATCGTTGTTTTTAATTTCATATTAATTGTGATTAAAAATTTACAATCTCATAAAAAAAGGTCTATAAAATGCTACATTTGACATTATTTACCTCCAATATGCTTGCTTTACATTACTCGCCTTATAAGATTGAATGTGGCACAGACGAAGCTGGCCGTGGCTGTTTAGCAGGTCCGGTAACGGCAGCAGCTGTTATTTTAAGCAATCATTTCAACCATGTGTTGTTAAATGATTCTAAACAACTTTCTGAATTAAAAAGAGATATTCTTAAACCTATTATAGAATCTGAATCCATTTCATTTGGGATTGCTCATATTTTTCAGGAGGAAATTGATACCATCAATATTTTGAATGCTTCCATTTTGGCCATGCATAAATCTATTGAGCTGTTAAATCCAGCACCAGAATTTATTATAGTAGATGGCAATAAATTTAAACCATTTAAAAATATTCCTTATGAAACCATTGTTAAAGGTGACGGGAAATTTACAAGTATTGCAGCGGCTTCAGTACTAGCTAAAACTTACCGAGATGCTTATATGAACATAATCCATGAAGAATTTCCTATGTATAACTGGAAACAAAATAAGGGTTATCCTACAAAAAAACATAGAGAAGCCATTAAAAAATACGGTATTACAAAACACCATAGAAAAACGTTTAGACTATTGCCCGAACAATTAAAATTAAACCTATAAGTTTATATCTTTGTGTAAATTAATTTATTCATGAGATTTTTTAGGCTTTCCCTCTTATTCCTTTTTATATTTAGCTGTTCGCAACAAGAAACAAACCACTCAAGCCCTTTTTATTTTATTCCAGAAAACACTTCGGTTGTGCTTAAGATTTCAAATCTCGAGAATTTTAATAGTAGCCTTACTAACAACGATTTTTTAAAACAGCTTTCAAAAAAAATTACTTTAAAAAACTTAGAAAACAAATTAAAAACCCTTTCTCTTTTTAAACCAACTAATGACCTTATCATATGTTTTACTAAAAATAAGCTTGACAGTCTTGAATATAGTGTCATTACCAGACATTCAAAAGATTTATTTGTAAGAGATTCGCTTAAAAACTATTCAGAAGAACTATTAAGTTACAACAAAAAATCTATTATAAAATCCAACTATAACAATCAAACTTTTTACAGCGCTATTATTGACAGCACTTATTTTTCTTCTTCTTCAAAAGAGTTGGTTGAGAACGCTTACACTGCAAGTAATACAGATCAAGCTTTAGAGAAAATGTATAAAGCAACGGATGATTCTAAAACAGTTTCTATTATACTTAAAAGTGATGAAAATAATTTGATAACATCATTATTTCCAAAAAACGACTTAAACCTTGAAGTTTTTACAAAATATTTAGCAGTAGATTTGGATATTACACAAGACCAGTTATTATTTAACGGAATAACACAAGCTTCTGATTCTACAAAAAGCTTTGTAAACCTCTTTAAAAATACCATTCCACAAGAAAATCAAACCCAAAATGTTACACCAGCAAACAGTGAGGGATTTTTAAGTTTTACCTTCAATAATTTTAGTAATTTTTATACAAATCTTGTAAAATTTACACAGGTTGACACTTTAAAAACTACCTCACCACTGTTTGACAATATCATTGAAGTTGGCGTTATTTACAATATTGAAGACGAAGCTATCATTCTAAATTCTTTAGATACCGCATCTACCGAAGAAGCCCTAATAAGCGAGCAGAATATTCTTGAAACCTACAGACAGATAAGCATTTTTAACTTTGGTCAACCTGAATTATTTAAAAACTCATTTTCACCATTAGTTACTTTTAATAAAGCCACTAAATACTGTGTTTTAGATAATTTTTTTGTGTTTGCAGATAATTTAGAGCTTTTAAAAAACATCATTTCTAACTATCAAAACAAAACTACCTTAGGAAATCAAGCCTATTTTAACAACCTAAAAGAAGAATTGAGTGATGCATCATCTCTCCTAATAGTATTAAATCCGACTTTGCTGAATTCGGTTATTAATAAAAATCTTAATGAAACAACCTCATTATCCATTGATAACTATAAAGCCTCTGCCCTACAATTTATTTACGAAACTAATTATGCACATGTTAATGCTATTATTAAAAAAACAAGAATAAAAGCAGCTCAAAACGCCATAACAGAAGAACTAAACATCAAATTAGACCATGATTTATTAAACAATCCTCATTTTGTAGTCAATCATTTAAATAAACAAAAAGAGATTGTGGTTCAAGATATTAAAAACCATTTGTATTTAATATCAAATTCAGGAAAAGTTCTTTGGAAAAAGCAACTGGATGGCCCTGTTTTAGGAACTATTGAACAAATAGACCTTTATAAAAATGGGAGGCTTCAATTAGTATTTGCTACGCCTCATAAAGTTTATGTTATTGACAGAAATGGAAAAGATGTAGCACCATTCCCTGGGAATTTTAACGATGTCATTACGCAACCACTATCGGTTTTTGATTATGACAGAAACAAAAACTACAGGCTTTTAGTAACACAAGGCAGCACTTTAATAATGTATGACAAAAATTTAAAAGTTGTAAACGGGTTTAGTTTTAAACAAGATAATAACACTATAATAAGTCAACCGAAACACTTTAGAATTGGCAATAAAGATTACATCGTATTTAAAACCAGCCAAAAGATACATGTCCTTGATAGAACCGGACAAAGTAGACTAAATGCAAAAACATCAAGCACTTTTTCAAAAGAAGCCATTTATTTATACAACGATAAATTCACCACAACCAGTTTAGAAGGGCATTTAATCACTATAGATTCAAAAGGGCATAGTGCATCGCAAAATTTAAACCTATCTGAAACACACCACATAGATACCTCAAGCAAAACCTTGGTAACGCTAAGTGAAAACAAACTCACCATAAAAGGCAACGTTTATGAGCTGGATTATGGCATTTACACAAAACCAACCTTGTTTTATTTACAAGATAAAATTTACGTTTCGGTAACCGATTTACAAACACAGAAAATTTATCTTTTTGATAGCAATGCTCAATTATTACCAAACTTTCCAGTGTATGGAAATTCAGCCATAAGTCTTGATAATATTGATTCTGATAGCGATTTGGAGTTTGTAACCAAAGGAGACAATAATTCCATTATTCTGTATCAAATAAATTAAATCAATAAATTTTAATAGATATTGAAATTTTAACAACACAAATTAGCTTGCCCACCAAAAAAAGCAATTAAACTACAAAAGTAACCAAGTCGCAAGTCCTCGAATCTGGAACGCCAAAGCGTTATGCTTTGGCGTTCTTTTTTATTTTAATAGAAGTAAAATTATGTGAAAATTAAATATAATTAATTGTCTATCAAATATTTGTTTATATTTAGAAATCAAAATAAAGATTTGATATGAGGTTTAAATTTGCATTGCTTTTCTTTTTTATTTCGGTTATGTCTTTTGGGCAAAGTCAAAAACAGATAGATTCTTTATTACTAATTCACGACAAAACACAAAACGAAATAGATAAAATTAATATTCTTAACAATGTTGGTAGACTATATGGAAGTGGAAATATAGAAAAAGCTAGTTTTTATAATAATAAAGCAATAAGTATATCAAAGGAATTGGATTATCCAAGAGGAATAGCCTATGGTTATTTATTCTTATCGGCAAGTATTAAAGCAAGTGGAAACTACCAAGAAGCTATTAAAAATTTAAAAAAAGGGGTGAGAGATCTAGATAAATATGACTTCCCTAAAGGATCGATTGAATTAAACACTTGGATAGCAGGAAACTTCACAGAAATGCGCCAATATGATTCGGCTAAAGTTTATCTTAATAACTCTATTTCTAGAGCAAAAAAAATTGATTACTATCAAGGCTTAATTACTACTTACATAGAATATGGAGGGATTTATCAAAGTCAAGATAATTATAAAAAAGCATTAGAATATTTTATAAAAGTAGATTCAATTTGCACAACGAAAACTATTAAAAATGATCCCGATTGTGCTATAGCTGTTTCCAATATTGGTTTAATTAAAGGTCTTTTTAAAGAATTTGATGAAGCTGAAAAGTATTATAAACTTGCTTTAGATTATTTTGAAAGATTAAAAACTCAAAAAAAAGCAGCGATAAACACAATTAATTCTTTAGGAACTATTGAATTAGAGAGAAATAATTTCGATAAAGCTGAAAAATACTACAAAGAAGCTCTTGAATATTATATTGCATCAAAGAGGAAATCGGAAATTGGTTATATGTATTCTCAATTTGCAAATTTGTATGGAAAGCAAAAGCGATATTATGAAGCGGAGAATGTAGCACTAAAAAGTATAGAAATAAGCAAAGATTTAAAAGATTCACTGCGTATCATTTATGGCTTAAATGTATTAGGATCTATTAAAATAGACCAAAAAGAATTTAACAAATCAATTATTTATACGGAAGAATCCCTTGAAATAGCTAAGCGTTTAAAAAAACCTTCAATGGTTTTAAAATCTTTGAATTTATTAAACAAAGTTCATTTTAAATCTAAAAATTATAAAAAAGCTGCAGAAACTGCCATTGTTTATGCAAATTATAAAGACAGTATAGACGTCCTACAAAACAAAAAAGTATTGCTAGATATTGAAACCAAATACCAAACCGAAAAAAAAGAACAAGAAATTGCCCTATTAAAATCAGAAAAAGCGTTGACCGCTCAAAAACAAAAAAATCAACGTAATTTACTTTTAGGTGGTTTAGGCATTACCTCTATTGCTGGATTATTTTTATTTATTTTATATAGAAACCGACAAAAAACCAATAACAAATTAAAAGAATTAAACACTTTAAAATCAAACTTTTTTGCTAATATTTCGCACGAGTTTCGCACGCCTTTAACTTTAATTTCAAGTCCCATTGATGATATATTAACACATAATTCTATTTCAGACAAAAACCGTCAACAATTTACTGTTGCCAAGCAAAATTCAGAAAGGCTCTTATCGCTCGTCAATCAATTATTAGACCTCTCAAAAATTGATGCAGGGCAATTAAAATTGCATCTACAACAAAATAATGTGCTCCAACTTATTTCTGCATTGAGCGAATCTTTCAACCATTCTGCAACTCAAAAAAATATTGATCTAAACCTCAACATAAAACAACGTGAAGAAAACGTTTGGTTCGATAAAGATGCTGTTGAAAAGATAACGGTTAATCTACTCTCAAACGCATTAAAATACACACCAGAAAACGGATTGGTTGTTTGCAATGCATACATAGAAAATCACAAATTAGTTTTACAGGTGAAAAATACGGGAACCGGATTAACTTATGAGGAATCGAATCATATTTTCGACCGATTTTACCAAACTAATGAACAAAACCAAGGTACAGGAATAGGTTTGGCTTTAGTTAAAGAGTTAGTAGAATTGCACAAAGGAACCATTGAAGTTATAAGTACACCTAACGAATGGACTACTTTTAATGTAACGATTTCTGTAGATAAAAACAGTTTAAAAAATGCAACTATTTTAAGTACTGATGAGGCCGACAGTAAAATTGAATCTCCTATAGTTTCAAGTACAATTTTTGAAGATGACAATGAATTTGTAGATAGCGAATTGCCCATTTTATTAATTGTTGAAGACAATAATGATTTGCGACATTTGTTAAAACAAACCTTTGAAGAACATTATACCGTTATTTCTGCACCAAACGGTAAACTTGGTATTGAACTTGCTTTAGAAACCATTCCCGATCTTATAATTTCTGATATTATGATGCCAGAAAAAGATGGGATAACACTTACCAATGACCTAAAAAATGATGAGCGCTCTGCACATATTCCTATTATATTACTTACCGCAAAAGCAGATGTTGAAAGCAAGTTTACAGGTATTGACACTGGAGCCGACGACTATATAACCAAACCATTTGACAAAAAATTATTGGTGCTTAAAGTTGAAAAATTAATAGAGTCCAGAAAAAAACTCCAAGCACGGTACAGTCAAGAAGTTATTTTAAAGCCTAAAGACATTGCTTTTACCAATTTAGACGAACTATTTCTTAATAAAGTACAAATAGTACTTGATAACCAATTAGTAGAGTCTTCTTTTAGTGTTGAAGATTTTAGTAAAGCCGTTGGCATGAGCCGTATGCAATTGCATAGAAAAATTAAAGCACTAACAGGTTTATCGGCATCGGAGTTTATCAGGTCTCAACGTTTAAAACTTGCGGCGCAATTGCTAAAACAATCCGATATTAATATTTCACAGGTTGGGTACTCGGTTGGGTTTAACGATCATGCCTATTTTAGCAAATGTTTTAAAGACACTTATAAATGTACGCCTACAGAGTATGCTAAAAAATCTTAATACATAACACAAATTCCTTTTCGTTTTTACCTCAACAAACATTTGTTGATACTATACTACATCTCTTTTACGCACCTCTAATTTAGCTCACTTTTAAACTTCTTTTTTAGCCATGTTACAAATATTATAGCATTTGTTACATGGTTAACAGGTTGTGTTTTCTTTCAAACATACTTTTACAACCAGTTAATAGCAAGATACTTAAGAATGAATAATGGCAGATGCAAAAAAAACCTTTATAGGCAAACTGGACAATCTCCCAAATTATAAAATATACCTAAATGTGAATCATTTAGAAAAAGGTCTGTACACATTAAAAATAGTTTATAAAAACAAGGTCATAAAAAAAACAACTTTTAAAAAATAGAATCATGAAAACCTTAATAGTATTATTCGCGGCTTTAGGTATTGTTGTTTCCCTAACAAGTTGCGTAGAATCAAATAAAAAGAAACAAGAAATAGAAGTAGCGCCTTTGGAGGAAAAGCCTGTAGTAAAAAAAGACACCATTAAAAAAATGAATCTGTTAGACGAGCAGGCTAAAATGCTTGGTAAAGTTTTTGGAGATGTTGATACCGAAGAAGGTAGAGCATTTAGCAAAGTAAATAATTACCAAGATCTTTTGGAACAAGGAAATTTTTCTCCCGATATAAAAAAGCACCTTTATGAACAATATAAGTTATATGAACTTAGTCTAGACCCAAAAAAAAAGGACTCCTTAAAACTCGTATTTAATAAAAAACTGAACGAGGCCTTGGCTAAATCAGTTTCAAATCCAAAATGATATATCCTTTTAGTGCCAGTTTAAAACAATAAAAAAAATTAAAAACCATGAAAACACTACAAACACTCATTTTAATTTTGGCCATTTGCTTTAGTACAAATGTAAATGCCCAATTATTAAAAAAGTTAAAACAAAAAGCCGCCGAGGCTGCCGAAAAAACTATTGAAAAAAAGGTAGAAGAAAAAACAGAAAAAGAAACTGAAAAAGCATTTGATTCTACTTTCAATAATCAAGGCAAACTTTTTAAAGGGAATAAGGAAGCACCGAATGATTTTTATCAATTCTCTTATAAATACGTCATGGAGATTATACAAAAAAATAAGCCCACAGAATTGATTTATTACTTAACCAATCAAGGACAATATTTGGGAAGTGCTGTTGAAATGAAAGAGAATGAACAGATGTTGACCGTATTAGATCTTACAAAAAAAACGGCCTATAGTTTTATGGATTTAGGTACAGAAAAATCGATGATGTCCTTCCCCTTAGATTTTGAAAAAGTCACAGACCATACGGTTGAAAATACCGAAATGACTATTGAGCAAACCGGAAACAAAAAAGAAATCATTGGATATCATTGTGATGAGTATAAGGTGCAAGGAGAAAATTTTCAAGGTACCATTTGGGTAACACAAGAAGCGCCCATTGCGTTCGCAGATGCATTTTCTAAAATAAATACCAATAAAATAAAATCAGCCAAAGGAGTTAACCAATCTTGGTTGTCCATGGTTGAAGGCCTCACCTTAGAAATGAACATGACGGATACCTCTAAGAAAAAGCCTTCTAATATTGTTATGAGGTGTACGTCTTTAGACCCTACAGATTTCAAAATAGAAACCGCAAGCTATAAAAGTATGTTTTAAATAAATTATGATGAGAAAAATAATATATACCGTTACAATACTGCTTATTTCCATATCGTGCAATAAAACCGTAAAGAATGAAGCTTCAGATTCAATCAAATCAAAATATGAGAACTCTAAAAAAGAGGAGACTGGTAAAACACTACCTAGCGCAGATTACAGTTCACTTCTAGTAAATTATGAGTGTGATATGACTGCTGCTGAAATCGCTAAAGTTTTCGATATACCAGAAACCGACGTTAGTGTTCCTGAATATCAGAGAGCTGGTCGTTGCGCCTTTGTTATTAAGGGTTTTGGACAAAACACCCTAGGTGATGAAACAGTCATTCAATGGTTTCTTGAAAATGTTGGGAAAGCACAGGTTAAAAAGGAAATTCAAAACTATTTAAAAGATCAGGCCAATAATAAAAGTGTTCTAGGGATGGGGATTGAGATGAGCGAAACTGGGGATAGTTATGTAGCCAAAATTCCAATGAGTGGACGTGCCGTAATAATGAATGAAAATTACGATAGTTGGCTATTACTCAGCTATTCCCAAAAAGGCATGTACAAAAGCAGAACCGAAGCGCAACATGCAGCGCTTGGAGAAAAAACCATGGCATTGGCAAATTATTTATTGAAGAAGCATAAAAAATAAATCTCATGAAAAGTCAAAGAAGCTTGTTAATCGTAGTTTTTTTATGTCTAAGTAATTTGGTTTTAGCACAACCCTACTCGCTAGATGAAAATATAAAGCCCGTTTTACTAGAATTAAAAGACAATCCAGAAGGAAAAGGCGCAAAAGGAATACTAGCCAATGCTACCATTAAAAACGAAAATCATTATTATTTTGTAAAAGGACATGATATGTTTCAGTTTATAGATGTCTTTATTTTTAGCAATTTCAGAGATCCCAATTTCAAAGTCAACTTAGTGGGTGCTACATGGAAGAATATAGAAGACACGCAAACTACTGCAGCTTCAGAAAAAGGAGTCATTCACTTCAAGCTTCGCTCACAAGGCGATTTTGGAATTGAGATATTTCCATCTAATGAAACGGTTAATTATTCCATTGTTATTAATGCCAGTGAGCCTTCTCAGGAATTTTTAGGTTCTGCATTTAAAAAAATAACTAAAAAAGATATGAGTGATTCTGAAGAATTTATTCCCGAAGATGGGAATACCAATTCGGAAGGCTCAAGTCCAAACTACATTTTATATGCCATTATTGGGATTGCTCTTTTAGTCATAGGGTTTTTACTTTCAAAAATGATGAATAAAAATAAAGCAAATACCATGTTATGGCTAATCTCTCTTGGAATATTTCAATCCATTAATGCACAAGAACCTCCACCGATAAAGACTTTTGATATGAACGATATTTTAATCGATAAGTACATTGATTGGTTGAAAGAATATGGAGACGATGTTTTGGGTGAAGGGTCAAAATCTTTTGATGAATTTGAAAGAAGATTGGATCGATTAAAGTTTGTTGGTGAAAAAATTAGAGAACTAAACCCTTATAAAAAACTCAAAGAGATAAAAGAACTTTATGATGCATACAAAGGCATTTCAAGTTGTATTGATGCGGTTAGACCTCCAGGAATGCCAAAAATACCAAGCTTTTGCGAAACCGACGATTGTGAAACTTGTTTTTTAGGTGCCAGAGCAGAATTTGAAGATGTTCGCTACAAATTTGTGAAGCTTCAAGCCATATATAGGTGCACGATGAATTACACCGATAGAGCTATTGCATTTGGAGATAGTTATTCCCCCGTTCATGGCGTTTCTGGACTTGCGTGGCAAAGTAAAAAATTTGAAGTACTAGAATCTGTAAAAAGTCTAAAAAAGTCATACGATAAAAAGTACCAAGAATTATTAGGAAGAATGCAACGAGCTTTGATAGAACTCGATGCTTGTGAGGCACAACATGGTATTCCAGATTGGTACGACAGATTTGGTTATATCTATTATGATTTCACAAAAACGCAATACCACAGAAATGACTAATATGAAAAAGCTATTTACCATCTGCATCTTTCTACTCCTTGTCTTTTATTCTTGTAAAAAAGACAAAACAGAGAACGGAATAGCTAGTGAAGTCACATCAGAAGAAAGTATTGATAAGCATATTGAGGATGAAGAAATCCCTCAAATTGATGTGAGCGAACTCATGAATGTCATGGGTGGGTTAATGTCTGGTGGTGCTACTAAAGATTCCACAGGTCAAGGCATGTTTTTATCAAACGGGCAATTAAACGTCGATTTTTTAAAAAGTGATGCGGGCAAACCCATGCGAAAAACATTTGCTCAAATTGCCGAAGTGACTTTAGAAGAAGTTGATCTTTCTTTAACCATCATGCCCGATAATGATATTGTTAGCGTAAAACACGCCCAAGCCATAGAAGAAGATTTAAATAACCCAAAAGTGGAGGCTTATGTTAAAAGTGGTAAAGCATCCAGTAATTTTTTAGAACTCATTACCGATGCCAGAGCCGAAGCTAAAAAACGTACAGCCAATTTTAAAAAACTTGCCCAAATAGAAAAAGAAAAATTTTATAAAGAGAACCCTACTTGGTTTGCTTTAGATGAAAGTAAGGAAGATACCTATATAGATTCGCGTAACAAAATGATTTATTTACCCTTGGGAGATGCTTCTTTTGCAGATGCTGTGGTTGAATTTATTCCCGGAAAGCCAGAAGGAAAAACGCCAGAAGGTGCACTTGGGCCAGCACAAGGTAGTATTCTACTTATTGACAAAGATTGTGTTGTTATGGGAATTAAAGGTGTTTTAACCCTATTTTTTGAAGACAATGTGATTACTAATGTCAACGGACCAGATATCTATGTCTTTGAAGTCGGACAAATAGAACCTACCCATATTGAAATTTCTAAAAATGGCGCTGATTGGATTGATGTAGGAAAAATTGAAGGAGGCACTGGTAGTCTGGACATTCATGACTCTGTAAAAGCAGGCGACACGTTCAATTATATTCGGCTTACCGACTTAGATACTTATAGTGGCATGCCTGGAGCCGATATTGACGCAGTTGCAGCTATTGGAGGGGCATTACGCATGAATTTGGATAGTGCCGTATTATTTGAAACAGGAAAGTATAAACTTAAGGATGAAGGCATTAAAGCTATTCAAGAACTGGCAGTAAAAATGAAAGATATTAAAAAAGGGACCATAACTGTAGAAGGCCATACCGATGATGTTGGAAGCGAGGCAACTAATAAAAGTTTGTCTTTAGCCAGAGCGAAAAGTGTATCTGCTGAATTAAAAAAATCGATTACTAATACCGTATTTAAATGGAAAGAAATGGGTTTTGGAGAATCGAAACCTTTAGTAGAGAACAATTCAGAAGAAAACAGAGCAAAAAACCGACGGGTTGAGATATTAATCCTACCTAATTAAATATAAATCAATAACCATTAAATAAAATATTATGAAAAATCTATTAACAGTATTCATGTTGTCCTTATTGGCTTCAATAAGCATGTCTGCACAATGTATTGACATTGACACAAAAAGTATTATTAATTATTTGAATAAGGAAATTAAACCCAGTCTAGATATGAAATTGGATAAAAATGATGGTTTTTTAGCTATAAAAGGGCGAAGACAAAATTTTTCTGTTCCAAAAGTTACCGTTAGCCCTTTGGCTAGAGATTGGGACTATAATTTTGAAAATGTAAGACGTATGGACAGCAATTTTTTTTATGACTCTAAAAAGAATGCCATTGCGTTAGATATAAAATTTGAAAACGATGGTCCAGAAATTAAAGGGACTTGTCCAGGTTGTATAAAAGCATCACGAGATAGCAGAGCACCAGATATTGATTGGGAGTCGCCAAACATTTTAAGAATTTTCTTAAAACCAATCATCTATCAAAATTCGGTTTCTTTCGAAGTGTCCGATATAACCATGCTAGGAAAATTGAACGGTAATTTTATGGCAGACCTTATTTTCAAAATAACAAAAGATATTGAAAAAGCGGTAAAACTAGAGATGATTGCATTATTTGGAAATGGCGAAACACAACGTTTGTTTAACGATGCTATAAAGCCTTTATTAAATGAAAAAAAAGTATCCAGATCAACCAGTGTAACTATGGCATCTAGTAGTTTAAGAGTTTGTAAATAATATTTTAATAATCTATTAAAAAATCAAAAAACACTCCATTATGAAAACAAAATTAATATTAATAATTTTTACCATATTTTCTGTGGTTACAATTTATAGTCAGAATGTAATTTTTAACGACCCAAAATTTAAATCTTTTGTAGTTAATTGGTCTGGAGCCGATACTAATAATAACGGTGAAATTTCTGTGACTGAAGCAGCAAATCTAACAGGGACATTAGATGTTGCAGGAGCAAATATAACTGATTTAACAGGTATTGAGCATTTTACATCAATTTCAGGGCTAGATGTTTCTTTTAATAAGCTCAGTAACAATAGTACGTTTGATATAAGCCATAATTCAGCTTTAACTTTTTTAGATTGTAGTAATAATGTACTCACTGAGTTAAATGTAAGCACAAACCCAAACCTGATTACATTATATTGTGACTCCAATAATATTTCTACAATTAATCTAAACTTTAATACTGTTTTAGAATATTTAAGTATTAAAAATAATAATTTATCCAAGCTTTCTATAAGTAACCTTACAACATTAAAAGAATTATATTGTAATAACAATAACATTTCAGCCTTAAATTTAATTGGGATGAGTGCTTTAAGTATTCTAGATTGTAGCTTTAATAATATCCCTAGTGTACCTTTTAATCAGCTTCCAATTCTTGAAGATTTAAATTGTTCTAATAACAATATAAATACTTTAAGCATACCTACCCAATTATTAAATTTGGATTGTTCTAATAACAACATAAGTACTTTAAATATATCGGTACAATTACGAACTTTAAATTGTTCATATAATAATATTTCAAGTTTAAACACAAACTTTAGCCCTAATATAACTACATTAATTTGCAATAATAATACAATAACAAATTTAAGTCTTCACAGCACGAGTAATAAACTCACAAATTTGAACTGTAGTTATAACAATCTAACGACGCTTAATCTTACTAAACAATTAAATTTAAGCAGTTTAGATTGTTCCCAAAATCAGATTGAAGTTTTAGCGTTACAGTTTTGCCCGAACTTATTTGAAATTTATTGTGAAAATAATTCTTTAAAATATTTAGATATAACAAATGGAAATAATGAAAACCTAGCTTTTTTAAATACTACTGGCAATAATCAATTACTATGTATTATGGTTGATGATTATGCTTATGCAAATGGGAAAGTTACAAATGGATTAGCTCATTGGGTGATTGACATAATTTCTGATTTTGGTGAAGATTGCTATATTTATATTCCAGATGACAATTTTGAACAAGCTCTCATAGATCAAACTTTAGATTCAGGAACACTCAATGACTACGTTGATACTGATAATATTAATTTATTGGAGACTTTGGATATTTCTAATCAAGGAATCTTTGATTTAACTGGTATAAAAAAGTTTGAATCACTAATAAGTTTAGACTGTAGTCAGAATTTGTTAACAACTGCTGATTTTAGTAAAAACACTAATTTACAGTATTTGTATTGTTCGGATAATCAATTAACAAATCTTGGTTTAGCTACCAATTCATCACTAAAGGAATTAGAATGTCAAAAAAATCAAATATCTAGTTTAGACTTAAATAATAATGCGGCTCTAACATCTGTCGCATGTAATGAAAATGAAATAGTTAGTTTATTTATAAACAATTGTTCATCATTAGGTGTTTTAAATTGTTCAGATAATCAATTAAATGCTTTAAACATAAATAATAATATAGGCTTAATTGGCTTGGATTGCTCTAGTAATCAATTAAATGCTTTAAGTACGATATTTAATACGTCTTTAATTATTTTAATTGCCACAGAAAATCAAATAAGCAGTCTAAATTTAGTAAATAATACTGCTCTATTGGATTTACAGTTAAGTAATAATTTATTCTCAAATCTTAATCTTAGCACAAACACTTCATTAATTAGGTTATTATGTGATTACAATAATTTATCAGCTTTAAATTTAACTACTAACCTAGATTTGTTAAGATTGAACTGTTTTAATAATAATTTATCCAACATAGACCTAAGTAATAATGTTGCTCTGACAGATTTAGATTTAGGTTACAATAATTTATCAAATTTAAATTTAAGCAATAATCCAGATTTAACAACCATTTATTGTGATGGAAACTCATTAAACACTTTAAACCTAGCAAATGGTAATAATACAAATTTAACAACTTTATACATTGACCAAAATCCAAGTCTTGCTTGTGTTAGTGTGGATAATCAAGTTATTGCTAATGATTGGAATACAGAGGTAAATTTACCAGCTACTTTTTTTAAAGACGCTCATACCTCTTTTAGTACTAATTGTAATTCAGGCATTATTGCTCAAATTAAAGCTTATCTCCAAGGCCCTTATGGCGCTGGCATTATGCTAGATGGTTTAAGAACAACAGGTAATATTCCAACAACAAGCCCTTATATAGATGGTATGACCTGCAATGCATCCGTATTTACAGTTACAGGAAGCGATGCCATTATTGATTGGGTTTGGATGGAACTGCGTGATAGTGCCGATGGCATTACCGTTATCACTTCTATGTCCGCATTATTACAAGCCGATGGTGATGTGGTAGCAAACGATGGCGTATCACCTTTAAACATTAGCGTTCCCGAAGGTGCTTATTACATCATGCTAAGCCACCGCAACCATTTAGGTATACGTACTGCAAACACCATAAATTTAGTTGGAGGCACACAAAGTATAGACCTCACAACAAATAGTGCCTTAATTGAAGGCGGTAGCAACGCCATAGCCAATATGGGCGATGGTAATTTCGCGCTCTTTTCTGGTGATTTTGATGGTAACGGACAAGTACAGAACAGCGATAAAGTGGCTGTAGAAATTTTAAGAGGTACCAACGGATTTTCAAACGCCGATTTAGATATGAATAGCGAAGTGCAAAATACCGATATCCAAAATAAGCTAAGTCCCAATATTGGTAAAGGCGAACAATTTACTAGTAAACAATTAAAAC
>PFKE01000094.1:0-457 GCA_002784145.1 Flavobacteriaceae bacterium CG_4_10_14_3_um_filter_33_47
CTATTAAATAATTTCTCTTTTCTTCAGAAAGCTTTTCCCAATCAGTGCCAAAAACATTTTTAATTCCGCCAAGCACAACAGCAATATCATAAGTGAAATCTAGTTTCAAAAAAGGCAAAATATTAGATATGGCTTTACGGCTCAAACTGGAATAGCCATCTTTAACATTGAATTTTGAAATATCATTTGCCTGTTCTTCAGTAAAATCCCAATTCTTGAAAGCATACTCTTTTAAATTAGATTTGCTATCAAAAAAATATAATACATGCCAAATATCTTCTTGTTCCTTTTCTGAAAATTCAAACCATCTTTTACCAAAGAATTTTTTACTAGACAAATTTGAAATAGTATGCGTTCCTACAATTTTATCTTCATCTTTATAATTGAATTTGAATTCGGCACTTTCTTTTCCAATAACTTTTCTAATCTTTTTAAATTCCGGCTTTTCATTGGCGTA
>PFKE01000094.1:476-9455 GCA_002784145.1 Flavobacteriaceae bacterium CG_4_10_14_3_um_filter_33_47
TTTTCATTGGCGTATAGAAATTCTACTATTTTCTCTTTTTCTTCTTGCGAGATTTTCCTTCCATTATATTCAACTGTATTTACCCATTGCCAAACTCTAAATTGTTCAAATGGAATGGCGCTAATAGGACATTTGGTTTTTGCTGGTTCAAAAGAACAATTACCAACCAAATGCTTTTGCGAACGTAATGGACGTTGATGAAATAAAATGCCATCTTCTTTGTAACCATCTAATTTTCTGCCACCAAATAATGTTTTTAAATCTTCATTCAAAATAGAATGATATTGGGATTGTTTGTTCCAAATCAATTCAAACTCTTCAACATACATTTTTCGGGTTGTATAGCGATTACGAATTCTTTCTAAACCATCTTGATATGGTTCGTTCTGATTTGGGTAAATTTCAAAAAGGTATGAGCCAAGGGTTTTCTCAAGAATTTTATCCTGAGTTTCTGTAATCCCTATTTTTCCTTCTTTGGGATTTCCTTTAAAAATAGCTCCATCATCAGTTCCTCCTTTTCTACTATTGCTCAAAAATCCACGTCTTTGAATTAAGTGGTAAAAAATTCTACCAATTTCTTCTAAAGACAACTTTTCATTTAATGCTTTATGTCGTAATTCATAAGGATTTAATGCGAACCAAGAAGCTAGTTTTTCTGATGGAAATTGCTTTGTTCTCTTCCAATCTTGAAAATCATCAGAAACCATTGGACACATTTCATGTTCTGAAAGTGCTTTTAATAAAATTTTCTTTCTTAATCGTCTTCTAAAAAATTGCCTTCTTACACCTCTTGCACCTGTTCTTCCTGCATTCTTAGACATTTCTCTTCCTTCACCTTCACCCAAATTTTCAACGCCCATTGGAAATATTCTACTTCCTAAACCAACTATTTGATTATGTTTATCATCAATTAGAGCCCACCCAATTGAGTTTGTACCTAAATCTAATCCTAAAATTTTTGTCATTACTCTTTTTTTTATTAAGAAACTTAAATTTAAAAATAAATAAGTAAATTTCTTACGAAAAACCACATTGTTTATCTTATAATAATTTATTATATTTGATTTGTGAAAATTTTAGTCTAATCTTTAATCTTATCACAATAAGGCTATATGCCGTAGATGAAAATCTTTAGTCCTGCTTCGGTGGGACTTTTTATTTTATGTTTTTTATGAAAAAACTAGGCTTGCAACTATAAAAAAACTAAGAAATAAAGCATTATTTAGCTGGGTTATTTGTGGTAATAATGGTTTGTTGAATATAAACAAAACTTAAAAAATTTTGTTTAAAACAAATAAAAAGTGCTTTACTTAACCGGTTTTACCTCATTATATTTTACAACATGAGATAATACAATTTGCGTTTTGGTTTCGCCGTAAACGATCAATTGGTCAATAAAGCTTTCTAAATGTTTCTGGTTTTTAAAAACAACTTCCATGATAATGTTTTCATTGCCAGTTATTCTGTAACAATTCAACACCTCATCATAAGATTTTACTTTTTCTAAAAAGGGTTTTAACATCCCCATAAAGGCTCTGAGTGTAATCAAAGCTTTTAATTGATAGCCAACATCTAATGGTGAAACCGATGTTTTATAACCTTGAATAATGCCGGCATCTTCCATTTTTTTAATACGTTCTGAAACGGCTGGAGAACTAATGCCAACCTTTTTTCCTATGGCAACATTGGATTGCCTTGCGTTCTCTTGCAAACACTTTAAAATCTTCCAATTTAAAGAATCTAACATCATTAAAAAATATTGCCTATTAATAATTAAATATTAAAGTAAATATACAATTTTACTTTAATGTTTATAGCATAAATTACTTTCTTGTTACTAATTTTGATAAAATTGCCTAAAGAAGATGTTGCCCAATATTCCATCACACCTATCAGATTTGCCTATCTACAAAAAGGCTATGGAGATTTACATCTTAACTAGAAGTATTTCATCATACATTCAATATGACTTATCTGGTTTAAAACCAGACGGATCTGAACACTCCGAGATTTATTTTTCTGGTGATATTATTCAGCATTCCGTATCGTTGGCACCTGAAATTTTAAATGCGGAATTAGAACGCTATTCAGAAAAAAAACACAAACATATTGCTACCTTACAAAGATTGACCAATTTACTTTATAAAAACTCCTACAGATTGGAGCACTCGAACAGCAACGGTAAAGACTTTTTGCCCATATTAAGAAGTGAATTAAATAAATTTAAAAGATTACAGCGCAACTGGATGTTGACATTATAATCTTTTAAATTTTTGAGGACAAACTTTATTGAAATACAACAAACAATTTAATTATTAGTTTATCTGAGTGATAAATAATGATTTAATGTTTGAGTTTTTATAAAAGTTAATAGTAACGTTTTTCAATAGAGAAAATTTCTCCTTCTGCTTGATAATACTTTTCAGATTTTATAATATTCATTAACCAATCCAAATAATTTTCAGATTTCCTTTTAAAATTATAATTAAGATTTGCTTCCATAGGTTTTAGATTTAAATATTGGGGTTTTTAACTGATTAGAAATCAACTTAAAACACTGTAAAACTACATATGAAAATATGAAGCAAAAAACTTTTGGGTTTATATTAGTTTAAGCGTTTGATTACTACTTTTACATGTTGATATTTACAAAAATATTCGATGAAATAACCATTAAAAGATGATCCATTTCATCTTTAAAAGAATTTTAAATCAACCTTTCATTTCTGTTTAAATCAAAAAAAACACACATGATTAAATGTGTGTTTCGTGTTATTATAAGGCATAACCCTTTTACATAACCTTGTTGTTAAATAGCAATTTAACGATAACCTAAATGCAAGATTTAAATTACAGAATAAATTTAATCAACATAAATTTAAAATATTAAATTAAGTGTTGTTTTAATTGATAATTGTCAATTTTCGTGTTGCTTTTTGTAGAATTACCGTTTAATATAATTCTAGAAAGGGTTTCTGGTCGCATATTAATTAATGAAGCTAAATACTTTTTAGGCAATCGTTCAATAATTTTAGGGTTATAATTTTGTTTATAAAATTCATATCGGCCACTAGCACTTGGTATTTTTGTCATGATAGCTCGCACTTCAGAGATTAACATATAATATTTAAGAACCTCTAATTGTAACATTAACATATCTTTATAATGTGTTAAAGCATATTGAATTTCATCAAAACTTAAGCTTTCTGTAAAGGTATCTTCTAAACATTCAATATTTTCAAGAGATGGTTCTCTCTTAAAAAAAGAATTAATGGAGGTTCCTAATTGACCATCTACACCAACCCACGAACTGATTTTTTTATTTTCAAAAGTATAAAAACTAATAACCAGACCTTTTCTTATAATATGAATTCTATCACAAACATCGCCTTTCTTGACAATAAATTCGCCTTTTTTATATTGCTTAAAGGTCATTCTATTTGACAAATATTCATTCAGCGATTTGGATAAAGGATAAAAGGAATTTAAAAGCGTAATACCAAAGATGTTTTTATAATTAACAACCATTTTTTTGAGGGATTTTGAGAGAAACCAATTGCGATTTACCTTTCAAAAATATAAAATTTAATTCACACTTTTATGTAAGATTCTACATATTTCTGCGGTACTGTCCTCCTACCTCAAATAAAGCTTTGGTAATTTGCCCTAAAGAGCAAACTTTACAAACCTCCATTAAAGCTTCAAAAATATTTTGGTTGTGAATCGCCTTACTTTGCAAGTCTTTAAGCAGTTGCTCTGTATCATTTATTTTATGAAGATTTAGCAAAGTTTTAATTTGATTTTCTTTTTCTTCCTCTGTAGCTCTAATGACTTCTTTTGGTAAAATAGTAGGCGATCCTTTGCTGCTTAAAAACGTATTGACTCCAACAATTGGGAATTCTCCGTTATGTTTTAAGGTTTCATAATACAAACTCTCTTCTTGAATTTTACTACGTTGATACATGGTTTCCATGGCGCCTAAAACACCTCCGCGCTCCGTAATTCTATCAAACTCCAATAACACAGCTTCTTCTACCAAATCCGTTAATTCATCAATAATAAACGACCCTTGCAATGGATTTTCGTTTTTATTTAATCCTAATTCTTTATTAATAATGAGTTGAATGGCCATAGCACGTCTTACAGATTCTTCGGTTGGTGTGGTTATGGCTTCATCATAGGCATTGGTATGTAACGAATTACAGTTATCATAAATAGCATACAAGGCTTGCAATGTGGTTCGTATATCATTAAAATCAATCTCCTGAGCATGCAGACTTCTTCCTGAAGTTTGTATATGATACTTTAACATTTGAGCTCGTTCATTAGCACTGTATTTGAGTTTCATGGCTTTTGCCCAAATTTTACGAGCTACACGACCAATAACCGCATATTCTGGATCGATACCGTTGGAAAAGAAAAAAGATAAATTAGGTCCAAATTGATTAATATCCATACCCCGGCTTAAGTAATATTCTACATATGTAAATCCATTAGATAAGGTTAAGGCCAATTGCGTAATAGGGTTTGCTCCGGCTTCAGCAATATGGTATCCAGAAATGGAGACCGAATAAAAGTTACGAACCTTTTCTTTAATAAAATATTCTTGCACATCACCCATTAATCTTAAGGCAAACTCTGTTGAAAAAATACAGGTATTTTGGGCTTGATCTTCTTTTAAAATATCTGCTTGAACAGTGCCTCTGACCTGAGAGATTGTTTTGGCTTTAATTTCTTGATACACCGCTTCTGACAATACTTGATCCCCGGTTATACCAAGAAGCATCAATCCTAAACCATTATTGGTTTTTGGTAACTCTCCGTGGTATCTTGGACGTCCCTTTCCTTTGTAAAGCCCTTTTATTTTCTCTTCAACTTCACCTTCCAATCCATGGTTTTTGATATAAATTTCGCATTGTTGGTCTATCGCAGCGTTCATAAAAAAGGCTAAAAGCATGGGTGCTGGCCCATTGATGGTCATGCTTACTGAGGTCATTTCATCAGCTAAGTTAAAACCAGAGTACAAC
Source organism: Flavobacteriaceae bacterium CG_4_10_14_3_um_filter_33_47 (assembly GCA_002784145.1). Lineage (GTDB taxonomy): Bacteria > Bacteroidota > Bacteroidia > Flavobacteriales > Flavobacteriaceae > Yeosuana. The sequence continues at coordinate 5,504 of PFKE01000094.1, forward strand.
TTCTTAGCATCGTCTAAACAACATATAGAGACTCCGGCATTACCTATTTTACCATAAATATCAGGTCTTAAATCTGGGTCGTTACCATAAAGGGTTACGCTATCAAAAGCTGTTGAAAGCCTTTTAGCTGGCAAGCCTTCACTTACATAATGAAATCGCCTGTTTGTTCGTTCTGGCCCGCCTTCTCCTGCAAACATTCTTGCCGGATCTTCGCCAGTTCTTTTGAAAGGATATAAACCTGCCGTGAATGGAAATTCACCTGGTACATTTTCTTGTAAAATCCATTTTAAAATATCGCCCCAAGCTTGATATTTAGGCAATGCAATCTTGGGAATTTGCAGATGTGATAATGATTCTGTGTGTGTTTTTATTTTTATTTCCTTACCGCGTACTTTAAAAGCATATATTGGAATTTTGTAGGTGTTAACCTTGTCATCCCATCCTGTTATGATTTCCCAATTGTAGGGGTCAAGATTTAGTTTTACACGTTCAAACTCACCTACAAGCAGTTTAATAAAATCTTCAGTTTCAGGTTTTGAATGTTTTAGTATCTCATTATTATTGAGACCTTTATTATCAAGGAAAGACCTTTCGACTGCGCTCAAGGTGACATCAATTACCGAACAAATGGTTTTATAAATGCCATATAGTTTTTGAGCCACTTCAACTTGTTGAAATACCGATTTATCATAAGAACGATTGCTTTCAGAAATCTCGGATAGATACCTTGTTCTTGAAGGTGGAATCACAAAAATCTTTTCACTCATTTCATTTGAAATGATAATATTTGATTTTAAATCCGCGCTTGTTTTTTTAACTAATGTATCCATAACCGCTTTGTAGAGCGTATTCATTCCAGGATCATTAAATTGTGATGCAATGGTGCCAAAAACAGGTAAATCATCTTGTGAGACATCCCAAAGATTATGATTGCGCATATATTGTTTTTTAACATCTCGTAAGGCATCTAAAGAGCCTCTTTTATCAAATTTGTTGATGGCTACCAAATCAGCAAAATCGAGCATATCAATTTTTTCCAACTGTGTGGCTGCACCAAATTCAGGAGTCATAACATACAACGACACATCACTATGTTCAATAATTTCAGTATCAGATTGGCCAATGCCAGAAGTTTCCAAAATGATTAAATCAAAGTCAGCTGCTTTTAAAACCTCAATAGCTTCGTGCACGTACTTAGACAAAGCCAAGTTGGATTGTCGAGTGGCTAAACTTCGCATATATACCCGTGGATTGTTTATGGCATTCATACGAATTCTATCCCCTAAAAGGGCGCCTCCTGTTTTCCGTTTTGATGGATCAACGGATATAATTCCAACGGTTTTATTAGGGAAATCTATTAAAAATCTTCTAACCAATTCATCTACTAACGATGATTTTCCCGCACCACCGGTGCCAGTAATACCCAAAACTGGCGTTTTTGATGGTTTGTTTTTAATATGAATCTTTTCAAGTGTTTTTTTTGCTACTTCAGGGAAATTTTCAGCAGAAGAAATGATTCGAGCTATCTCCGAGGTTTTTTTATAGTTAAGTTTATTGATATCAATATCTAAGAGGTTACCAATAGCAAAGTCCGATTGTTCAACCAAATCATTAATCATGCCCTGTAATCCCATTTCCCGTCCATCATCTGGTGAATAAATGCGCGTAATGCCATAATGCATCAACTCTTTAATTTCAGATGGCAAAATAACTCCACCACCACCACCAAATATTTTTATATGCGCTGCGCCTTTGTTCTTTAATAAATCAAACATGTATTTAAAATACTCATTATGTCCGCCCTGATAAGAGGTTAGGCAAATGGCATTGACGTCTTCTTGAATGGCAGTATTTACTACTTCCTCAACACTTCTATCATGTCCTAAATGAATAACCTCAACACCAGTTGATTGAATAATACGTCTCATAATATTTATGGAAGCATCATGACCATCAAAAAGAGATGCAGCTGTTACCATTCTTATTTTATGTATTGGCTTATAAGGAGTTATTTGTTTCATTTATAAAAATATCTGTATTATGGGTTGCAATTTACGGAATATTCAAAAAAATACCCTAAATATCTTTAATTATCTAAAATTGTATGAATCTAAAAATAACGTCATATTTTGGTTAATTTTGAAATCTAATGTTTTCCTGTTTCATGAATAAAATTACGCTTTTAATGTTTTGCAAAGACCGATCAAACATTATTGCTTCGGTTACCAATTTTATAGCCAATAATGGCGGAAACATTGTTTATATAGATCAACATGTAGACAGAGAGCAAGACATCTTTTTTATGAGATTAGAAAGTGAATTTGAAAAGAGTACGTTTTCTATTGACGCTTTTAAAGAATTATTTAAAAACAACTTGGTAGATCAGTTTAAGATAACATGGCGCATGTATTCGTCAAACAGAAAACCAAAAATGGCTCTGTTTGTCTCAAAATATGACCATTGTTTATATGATATTCTGGGACGTTATAATTCTGGTGAATTATTTTTAGAAATACCATTTATCTTAAGTAATCATCTGGATTTAAAACCGATTGCTGAAAGTTTTAAAATTCCATTCTTTCATGTACCCGTTACCAAAGAAACCAAACAAGAGGCAGAACAAAAACAATTGGAATTATTAACAAGCTACGACATAGATTTTATTGTTTTAGCCAGATACATGCAGATCGTTTCTGAAACCTTAATCCATAAATACCCCAATAAAATTATTAACATTCATCATTCCTTTTTACCAGCGTTTGTTGGTGCAAAACCCTACCATTCTGCTTACAAAAGAGGTGTAAAAATTATTGGTGCCACCAGTCATTATGTCACCGAAGAATTAGACGCCGGACCTATTATAGAACAAGGTGTTGCTAGAGTTTCCCATACACATTCCATTGAAGATTTAATAGCAAAGGGACGTGATTTAGAGAAAATTGTTTTGGCTAACGCCATTAAATTACATACCAATAGAAAGGTTTTGGTTTACAACAACAAAACCATTATTTTTTCTTAATATTGACTAACTTACAGTAAACCTACTTTTTTAAATCATTAAAAACCCATAGATATGATTCGTAAATTTATAGTATTCACCTTAATTTTTAATTTAACAGCTTGTGCAGAAATACAACAAGTTGTCAACCAATTACCACAAACTGGTGGAGTTATCACCAATACGGATATTGCAGCTGGCTTAAGACAAGCATTAGATTTAGGGATTGACAAGCAAGTAACCAAACTCACCCAAACCGATGGTTTTTTTAAAAATGAATTGGTTAAAATTCTATTACCAGAAGACCTAAAAAAAGTTGATAAAGCTTTGAGAGGCATTGGTTTAAGCAATTTAGCCGATGAAGGTTTAAAAGTGCTTAATAGAGCCGCTGAAGATGCCGTTAAAGAAGCTACGCCTATTTTTGTTGATGCTGTAAAAGGAATAACCTTTGCCGATGCTAAGCAAATTTTATTGGGAAATGATGATGCTGCAACACAATATTTAACCGGTAAAACAGATGCGGCCTTATATGAAAAATTTAATCCTGTTATAAAAAACTCCTTTAGCAAGGTTGGTGCAGACCAAATTTGGAGTAATTTAATTTCGAAGTATAACAACATGCCTTTTACTAACAATGTAAATCCTGATTTAACAGATTATGTTACTAAAGAGGCTTTAAAAGGTGTTTATACCATGATAGCTGTTGAAGAAAAAGAAATAAGAACCAAATTAGCTTCTAGAACTACAGATTTATTAAAAAAGGTTTTTGCCTTGCAAGATTAAGTCTATGAGGTTAAATCTTTTAAAAAAACATACTACTATTTTTATTTGTCAATAAAAAATGTATCTTTAAGAGTCTGTTAATCAAGACTCCATGAATAAGATTAATGCTATAAAAAGTAATCAAGCTAAACTTCGTGAGCAATACAAAGAACTCATTGAATTAGCTTATAA
>PFKE01000080.1 GCA_002784145.1 Flavobacteriaceae bacterium CG_4_10_14_3_um_filter_33_47
AATGAAGTTTATGAGCATTACCAAAAGCTATCTTTAAATTTTTATAAAAAAAACAGAACGGGCGACTTAATGAACCGCATTAGCGAAGATGTAGGCAGAGTTAGAATGTATGTAGGTCCAGCCATCATGTATAGCATTAACACTTTTACGCTATTTGTTATTGCCATTCTTTATATGTACAATGAAGCACCAACATTAACCTTATACACCATCATTCCTTTACCTATTTTATCCATTGCCATCTACAAATTAAGTAAGGAAATTCATAAGCGTAGCACCATAGTACAAGAATTTTTATCTAAATTATCAGCTTTTACACAAGAATCTTTTAGTGGCATTTCTGTCATTAAAGCCTACGGTATTGAACCACAGACTTCAACAAATTTTGATGATCTTTCAACAACCAGTAAGCAAAAACAATTAAATCTGGTAAAAGTACAAGCCCTATTTTATCCTATGATGATTTTACTCATAGGTATTAGTAATTTAGTGGTTATTTACATAGGTGGCTTGCAATATATTAATGGTGAAATTGAAAGTCTTGGTACCATTGCAGAATTCATCATTTATGTTAACATGCTCACTTGGCCAGTGGCTACAGTTGGATGGGTTACTTCCATTGTACAACAGGCAGAGGCTTCACAAAAACGTATCAATGAATTTTTGAAAATTGAACCAGAAATAAAAAACACGGTTAATAACCATACTTTAGTTACTGGTGATATAATGTTTAAGGACGTTCATTTTACTTATGATGACACTAATATTAACGCCTTAAAAGGCATTACTTTTAATATTAAACATGGTGAAACACTGGCTATTTTAGGGAAAACCGGTTCTGGTAAATCTACTATTTTAGATTTAATAGGAAGACTTTACGATATTGATAAAGGTTCTATACTTGTGAATAATATTGAAATTTCAAAACATCATTTAACCGACTTAAGAAATAGCATAGGCTATGTGCCTCAAGATGCTTTTTTGTTTTCAGATACCATTAAAAACAATATTAAATTTGGTAAAGAAGAGGCAACAGATGAAGAGGTTATTAACGCTGCAAAACAAGCCCATGTTCATAAAAACATTGTAAAGTTTAACAAAGGTTATAATACCATTTTGGGTGAACGAGGCATTACACTTTCTGGCGGACAAAAACAACGAATCTCTATTGCGAGAGCTATTATAAAAAACCCAAAAATATTATTGTTAGACGATTGCCTTTCTGCTGTTGATACAGAAACAGAAGAAAAAATATTAAATAACTTAAACAAAGTCTCCAAAGGAAAAACGACCATTATTGTTGGACATAGAGTTTCTTCGGCAAAAAACGCTGACAAAATAATAGTGCTTGACAACGGCCATATTGTTCAGGAAGGTACGCATAATTCCTTAGTGAATGGAGAGGGCTATTATAAGCATCTGTATTTAAAACAATTAAGCGAAAATAGTCATAAAAAAAAATAATTCAGCGTTATTACTGATTTTTTAATCCCTACATTTTTCGCATTGATTATCAAATAAAATTAATTCTTATTAAAAGAATCTTAATAAATTGTTGTTTAGTAATGGTTTTTTTAAGATTTTTGATACATATAATTATAATCTTATAAATTTTAATACAACTATGAGTACACATGACATGATGGAGAAAGAGGAGATTTTTTCAAAAGTATTAAGAGCCGGAAGACGCACATATTTCTTTGATGTAAGATCAACAAAAGCTGATGACTACTATCTTACCATTACAGAAAGCAAGAAATTTACAAACGACGATGGTTCTTTTCACTATAAAAAACATAAAATATACATTTATAAAGAAGATTTTTCTGAATTTAGAGATATTTTAAAAGAGATGACAGACTATATCGTTAATGAAAAAGGTGACGAAGTGATTAGTGAACGTCATCAAAAAGATTTTAAAAAAGAGTATGATACTGTTTCAGAGCATGATGACGATGAAAAAGAAGATACCATTAAACCTTCTGAAAGTTTTACCGATATTGATTTTGATGATATTTAATTTAAAAATCACATAAAAAATGAAGCCGTCTCACAACTTGAGACGGTTTTTTTTTATATTTTTTCAGTCTTGTTAAAAATAGATTTACAAAAAAAACAATACTGCTCATCTGCGCTTTTAATCCTGTTATTACACGGCCTAAATTACAACCTTAAATATTAGAAAATTGTCTTTAAATCGAATCGTAAAAACTGGATTTGGAGTTTATATTAATGCCAATGGTGCACAATTACACTAAATAAAATGGCATATTTACTAGTGTAAGCAAAAAAAAAACCGTCTTATGGTTTAGCATAGAGACGGTGTTTTTTTGTTCTTAATACTAAAGCTTAAGAACTTATTAATCCCAATTATAATTTACTATTTTATTTTTTTATAAATATGTTGGTGTAAAACCAATGGCCTTCATTATTTTGTTCTGCAGATACATCAAAATTAGTAAAATCGCCTTCTATGTTTTTTTTATGCGATTCACTCTTTAACCATGCATTAACTACAGATTCTGCATACGTATAACCAAAGGCAACATTTTCTGATACTAATTTTGCGCCTGCATTGGCTTTTAAAAAATTGCTTCTTTCAAAAAAATTGTCATGAGATACTTCATTCTCTGTCACCATATGCTCTGTATGGGAGAACGCTTGAGATTTAATTAATTCCATTTTTTCTAACGGATTTAAACCCACGCTTAATCTATGATTATTTATTAATTCCAGAATTTGTATTTCAATGATTTTGTCTTGTGGTATGATAAGACTTTTATTGATAGCTTCTGCGTTTTCATCAATACTGTCTGTAGAACAAGAAAAACTGAAAAGGGCTAAAAGCACCAAAAGTGGCAGTTTAGTTATTAATTTCATGACAAAGTAGGTTAAATTTGGTTTTATAAAGTTAAACCACCAGTCAAGAAACGAATGTTAAAAAAATGTTAAAATCGATTAAAAACATACATATTATCGTCTTTTTATGATTTTAATCGATGAAATACTTAATAAATATATTTTTAAAATGTTATTAATCGTTGATTTATGGAGATAGTCGATCAATTTTCCAATTAAAATCCTCTTGAAGTTTATAACGAATTCTATCATGCAATCGATTGGGTCTTCCTTGCCAAAATTCAATTTCAATAGGTTTTACAATATATCCTCCCCAAAACTCTGGTCTTGGAATTTCTTTTCCTTCATATTCCTTCTCAAGATTTAAAAGCTTTTCTTCCAGATAGCTCCTACTATCAATAATGTCGCTTTGTTTAGATACCAAAGCCCCTAATTGACTGCCCCTTGGGCGCGATTCGAAATAACCATCACTTAGGTTTTCTGCAATTTTTTCAGCATTTCCCTTGATGATAATTTGTCGTTCTGCACTGTTCCAAAAAAAAGAAAGACAAACTTTGGAGTTTTGCTCTATAGCCTTTCCTTTTTCACTATTATAATTGGTGTAAAAAATAAAACCCTCATAGGTATATCGTTTTAATAGTACTACCCTATTTTTTGGATAACCGTCTAATCCTAGCGTAGAAATGGTCATGGCATTGGTTTCATCAACTTCAAAATTAGTATCAACCTCATGAAACCACTTTTGAAATAATTCCATAGGATTATCGCTAATATTATTTTCTAAAAGCTGTTCCTTTTCGTATGACTTTCTATAATTGCCTAAGTCTGTATTCATTATAAATTTTTGAAAAATTATTATATTTTATTTGCTTTCCAGTTGAATAAAATCTTATAAATTTAAACATTATTTTACAGCGATGCAATTTGAAGATAGTAAATATTTTAAAGAATTAAAGCCTAAAAAGGTCACGTTTGGTTTTGGCAATTTCTATTTTTGTGACCTTTTCTTTGTTTCAGAAATTAATGAAGGTGAGCATTTTGATTGGCCAAAAGTAACATTGGTTGCAAAAGAGCTATTTCAACATTACGGTTTAAATGCTAAACTTGGATATATTTCCAATAGAATTAATTCTTATTCTTCCGAGCCACAATCTTGGGAAAAAATAGACAGAATGTATGGTATTATTGTTGCTAGTGCCATTGTTTCATACAATAATTTCAGTTTAATTAATGCGTCTTTAGAAAAAAAATTTTCCAAAAAAAGCATAAAACGTTGTTTAAGTTTGGAGGAAGCCGTGACTTGGATTACGACTTTAAATGAATTTAAATAAACTCAAAAACCTTTCCGTCTTTGGCAAGTTTAACATTTTTAAAAATGGTCTGTGCTTCTGTTTTGAAATCATTTAAGTTGTCATATCTGGTTGAGTAATGTCCTAATATCAAAGTTTTAACTTGGGCCATTTTTGCAATGGTAGCTGCTTGTTTTGCTGTACTGTGTTTGGTGGGATCGGCTAACTTTTCATGCTGTTCCAAGAAGGTAGATTCATGATATAGAACATCGGTATTTTTAATAACGGTAACAATGCTTTCATGAAAGGCCGTATCACTGCAAAATGCATAACTCATTGGTTTTGTTCCTGGTTTTGTTACTACACTATTTTTAATAAGCTTGCCTTCATCATTTTTTACATCAAACCCTTGTTTAAGCTTTCTGTAATAGGCAATATTAATTTTATGGGTTTCTACGGCATTGATGTCTAGTTTTCTATCGCCTTCTTTTTCTTTAAATAAAAACCCATTGGTATAAACCCTGTGCTTTAAAGGAATGGTATAGACTTCTAGGTCTTCATCATCATAAATCAGTTTTGAATCTTCAGAAGTTAATTCATGGAAAACAAGTTTATAATTGGTCCATGAATCGGCCAATTTCATTTGAAGTGTAATAATCTCCTTAATACCTTTGGGACCAAAAATATGAAGATCTGTTTCTCTTCCCAAAAGCCTGAATGTTGAAATTAATCCCGCCAATCCAAAAAAATGATCGCCATGCAAATGCGAAATAAAAATATGTTTTATTCTGTTGAATTTTATTTTATGCTTACGTAATTGCACCTGAGTTCCTTCTCCACAATCTATTAAGAACATATGGTTTTTTATCTCTAGAACTTGTGCTGTAGGATTTGTTAATACTCTTGGTGTTGCGCTATAGCATCCTAAAATGGTCAGTTTCATCTGATTGTAATATTTGTTTTTTAACTGTCAGACGGAACACCCATAATTATCCCCTTGTGTGTCAAGAACTATTGTTATGGGTGTTTCATATTAAAACCCTAAGTCCCTTTCCATCTCTTCCATTTCTATAATATCATAGGCCTCTTGTATGGTGGGCACTACTATTATTTCGTCTGGCACATTGTTTAATGCTACTTTATCTGAAACCAAAACAAAAGAATGTTTTGATTTTCTATGGTTATTTGAAAGCTCTGAAAACGCTAGAATATCTTGCAATCTTAAGGTGTTTAAACTTGTAATATTAACAATTATGTTATTGTTTTTAATTTTTGAATAGCTGTCCTGAATTTTTTTTACTAACTCTTCAAAAGTCGCTTTCTCTTGAGTAATTAAGGATATATTTCCGTCTTGATTTAAAATCATATCAATGCTTAATTTTTGATGCCAACAAATATATTACCGCCATTCTAATAGCCACACCGTTTTGAACTTGTTCTAAAATGATGGATTGTTTAGAATCTGCCACATCACTGGTAATTTCAACACCTCTGTTAATTGGTCCTGGATGCATGATGGTTATTTCCTTGTCTAAAGAATCTAAAAACTCTTTATTGACACCATATTGTTGGGTATATTCTCTGGTGGTGGGAAAATAACTAATGTCCATTCGTTCATTTTGAACCCGCAACATGTTGGCCACATCGCACCAGTTTAAAGCGTTTCTTAAATTGGTTTCTACTTTAACGCCTAATTTATCAATATATTTTGGAATTAAGGTTTTAGGTCCGCAAACCATAACATTGGCACCTTGAAGTTGTAAGGCAAATATATTTGATAACGCAACACGACTATGCAAAATATCGCCCACAATGACTATGTTTTTCCCCTTAACTTCGCCGTGTTTCTCTCGTATAGAATAAGAATCAAGCAATGCTTGCGTTGGATGTTCATGAGCACCATCACCAGCATTTACAATACTGGCCTTTACATGCTTGGATAAAAATACACAGGCTCCAGGATTTGGATGTCTCATAACAACCATGTCCACCTTCATAAACAGAATATTATTCACGGTATCAATGAGTGTTTCCCCTTTTTTCACCGATGATTGTCCTGATGAAAAATTGATTACATCGGCGGATAATCGTTTTTCTGCCAATTCAAAGGACAATTTAGTTCTGGTTGAATTTTCAAAAAATAAATTGGCAATGGTAATATCTCTTAGCGAAGGAACCTTTTTAATGGGTCTATTAATCACTTCTTTAAAATGATCTGCAGTTTCAAAAATAAGTTGAATATCTTGTTTGTTTAGATATTTAATTCCTAATAAGTGATTAACACTTAATTCGCTCATGGTTTTCTATTTATTAATTAAGTAAACGGAATCTTCACCATCATTTTCCATCCAATTTACTTTTACTTTTTCATCATTTATCACATCTACTTGCCGGCCTCTATAATCTGGCTGAATGGGTAAATGCCTGCTAAAACGTCTATCAATAAGGGTTAACAATTCAATTTCATTCGGTCTTCCAAAGGATTGAATGGCCGTTAATGCAGCTCGGATGCTTCTTCCTGTATAAAGAACATCATCAATAAAGACAATCGTTTTGTTTTCAACCAAAAAGTTAATGCTTGTTGTGTTGGCCTCTAAAGGTTTGTCGCCTCTACGAAAATCGTCTCTAAAAAAGGTAATATCCAATAATCCTAACTGGATGTCTTTAACTTTGTAATCTTCTTTTAAAATTTTGGCAATTCTATTGGCCAAAAACACGCCTCGCGGCTGAAGACCAATTAAAACCGTTTTAGAGAAATCGTTATGTTTTTCAATAAGTTGACAAGCCAATCGATGAAGAATGATGTTTACCTCTTTTGCGTTAAGTAAAACTTTTTGACTCATATACTACCCAAACGTATTTGGAATACAAAGGTAATGCAAAATTTTAAAAATTATAGTTTTAAAATAGTTAAATAAAAAAGCCTTCAATCCCGACAATTATCTGGAAGAAGGCTTTTATTTTCTAAATGAATTTCGTTATAAGAACTTACAAATTATTTTTTTGTTTTGCCTTTTGCAGGTTTACCATCCATTTTATCTTTAAGTGCTTGTAACTGATCATTGGCATCACCAAGTGTTGGTTTTGCTTCTGCAGCAGTAGCAGCAGCTTTTTTAACAGCAGCTTTAACATTAGCGGCTTCTTCAGCTTTAAAAATAGCGGTATGAGAGGCAACTACACGTTTAAACTCTTTGTTGAATTCAATGATTTTGAACTCAGCTGATTCACCTTTTTTAAGTTTCTTTCCATCTTCTTTTTCAAGATGACGTGTAGGAACAAAAGCTACGATATCTTCATTAAACTCTACGGTTGCGCCTTTATCAACAATATCAGTAATTTCAGCTGTATGAACCGTGTCCAAAGCGAAGTCGGTTTCATAAACATCCCATGGATTTTCAGTGGTTTGTTTATGTCCTAAGCTTAATTTACGTCCTTCTACATCAAGTTCTAAAACAACTACGTCCAACTTATCTCCAACAGCACAGAACTCACTAGGATGTTTAATTTTCTTAGTCCAAGATAAATCAGAGATGTAAATCAATCCATCAATACCTTCTTCTAATTCAACAAAAACACCAAAGTTTGTAAAGTTACGAACTGTACCTACGTGATTAGACCCTACAGGATATTTACCTGTAATGTCTGTCCATGGATCTGGGGTTATTTGTTTAATACCAAGAGACATTTTACGTTCTTCTCTATCTAAAGTTAAGATAACTGCTTCAACTTCGTCTCCAACAGAAACGAAATCTTGAGCAGAACGTAAATGTGTTGACCATGACATTTCGGATACGTGAATTAAACCTTCAACACCATCGGCAACTTCTATAAAGGCACCATAATCTGCAATGACTACCACTTTACCTTTTACTTTATCGCCTACTTTTACAGTATCAGCTAGTGCTTCCCAAGGATGTTTGCTTAATTGTTTTAAACCTAATTGAATTCTAGATTTGTTTTCATCAAAATCAAGAATTACTACGTTAAGTTTTTCATCAAGCTCCACAATTTCATTTGGATGATTAATTCTTGACCAAGATAAATCTGTGATATGAATTAAACCGTCTACACCACCAAGATCAATAAACACACCGTAAGAAGTGATATTTTTTACAATACCTTCAAGGACTTGCCCTTTTTCTAGTTGACCGATAATTTCTTTTTTCTGTTCTTCAATATCAGCTTCAATTAAAGCTTTATGAGACACCACTACGTTTTTGAATTCGTGGTTGATTTTAACCACTTTAAATTCCATAGTTTTATTTACAAATTGATCGTAATCTCTAATTGGTTTAACATCTATCTGAGAACCAGGCAAGAATGCTTCAATACCAAATACATCCACAATCATACCACCTTTAGTTCTGCATTTAACAAAACCATTAACGATTTCACCAGTTTCATTGGCTTTAATAACTCTATCCCAAGCTTTAATAACACGAGCTTTACGGTGAGATAATACTAATTGTCCTGTAGCATCTTCACGCACATCAATTAATACTTCTACCTTATCGCCAACTTTTAGGTTTGGATTGTAACGGAATTCGTTTAATGAAATTACGCCTTCAGATTTTGCATTAATATCAATAATGGCGTCACGATCTGAGATGTGAACTACCGTTCCTATAACCACTTCATCATTAAGTGTGTCAACGAAATTTTCTGATACTAACTTTTCAAATTCTTTAAGTTGTGTGTCATCAACCTCATCAATACCTTCTTGGTAATTGTGCCAGTTAAAATCTTTTAAGAATTTTTCGGGATTTGCTTGAGCTTCAGATACTACTGGAGCTTCTACTATTGGAGCATCAACTGCTTCAACTTCAGCTTGTTTTGCTTTTTCAGCCATGTGCTGATTAAATTTTGTATTCTGTATGCTTCGGAAAATTTTAAGCGACTAACAGACAGAAGTGTTATTATTATTTTTAGTTTCATCCCTTTTATTTTCCCGATAATTCGCTAAAAGGAGTGCAAAAATACACATTTTCAATAAAATAGCCTAATTTGGATAAAAATAATATGCATGTGACTTTTATTAAAATAAAGTGTCTGAATTTAACAGTAAACTTAAATTATGAAAGACTTTATTTTAAGTGAGAATTTTAATATCTTGTAACACA
>PFKE01000055.1 GCA_002784145.1 Flavobacteriaceae bacterium CG_4_10_14_3_um_filter_33_47
TGTTGTTAGCCTTATTTCATTTTATTATGCCAGAACCAACCATTTTGTTTATAATCTTGCACGAAAATTAGTGGAGCGTTTTAAAAAATAATCTAAGTTTTTAATGCCTGTTTAGTCCAAAATACTAAACCTTTATCCCTAACCCGATTACTTCAGAACTTAATTTAGAAATAGCTAAATTAAATGACACAAATCTTAGTTACCAAATTTTCGATTTACTTGGACGTCCTTTAAAATCAAGTACTATTTCCGAAGAAAAAACAATCATTAATATAGAAGATTTACCCAATGCTATGTATCATTTACATGTTTATTTAAACAACCAAAGCCTTATCAAATCATTCAAAATCATTAAAAATTAACCAAATGAAAAAAATCTACTTACTATTAGTATTGAGCATTTTATTTATGATAAATATATTTGCTCAAACCCCTGAAAAATTAAGTTATCAAGCTGTTACTAGAGACTATTAGCGATACCATTCTTGCATCACAAAATATTGGTATGCAATTAAGTATCTTAGAAGGTTCAGCAAGCGGAACAGCCATTTATGTTGAAACCCAATCACCAATAACCAATATAAATGGATTGATTAGTCTAGAAATTGGAATAGGAACCTTCGTTTCAGGAGATTTCACTACCATAGATTGGGGAAATAACAACTATTTTATTAAAACCGAACTTGATATTACTGGTGGAACCAATTATACCATAACTGGCACAAGTAAACTACTCAGTGTTCCCTATGCATTATATGCAAAAACAAGTGGTAGATCAACTCCAGACCCTCAAGGTGAACAAGGTCTAAAAGGCGACCAAGTTATTCAAGGGGATCAAGGTATCCAAGGGTAACAAGGTCTAAAAGGCGACCAAGGTATTCAAGGTGAAACAGATCCAGCAGGCACTTATACAGTAGGTACAGGTATTGATAATACTGATAGTGTTATTAGTGCAACTGCTACCTCAACAATACCAGAGTATGCTTACGCTTATATTGGAAATGCAAGTACTTTAGGTGCACAAACATTAACATCAATGTTTCCAGAAGCTACATATGTCAACGGTGTTGTAATGAATGGTTCATCCATCACCTTGCATGCAAATAAAATGTATGAGGTAACTGTTGCCTTTTATATCTACAATGCAACAGGAGGACATACCTACAGGATGAAGGATGCAACAAACAGTCAATACTTAGGTACATCAATTTATTTTGGACTAAGTGGCTCCGATGTTTCTTATAACATGTCAATGACTAATTTCTTGTTCAAACCAAGTACGGATGTTATCATGGAACTTGAGAAAACACAGGGAACTGATGTAAACTTGATTGGTAAAATTGTTGTGAAAGAAATCAAATAGAATCTAATCTTTTTAATATAAAATGGGCTGGTTTCTTATTTCCAGCCCATTTTTATGTTATATTAATCATTGTAATACAATAAATTAAATTAATTAGTCTTTAAATACTCCAAAACATTCGTTTCAATTCGCTCTTGAATGTTGGAAACATCAGCCTTTACAAACGGTTCTCCCATAATATTTTCGTACAGCTCAATATAACGTTCTGAAATGGTTTCAATGTAGGCATCGGTCATTTCTGGTACGGTTTGTCCTTTTAATCCCTGAAAATTATTGCTAATTAGCCATTGTCTTACAAACTCTTTACTTAATTGTTTTTGTGCTTCTCCTCTATCTTGACGGTCTTGATAACCATCGGCATAAAAATATCGGGACGAATCTGGGGTATGTATTTCATCAATCAATACAATTTTACCTTCTTTTGTTTTTCCAAATTCGTATTTAGTGTCTACCAAAATAAGCCCTCTGGAAGCGGCTATCTCGGTGCCTCTTTGAAATAATTTACGGGTGTAATCTTCTAAAACCATATAATCTTCTTCTGAAATTATGCCTCGTATAATGATGTCTTCTCTTGAAATATCTTCGTCATGGTCGCCCATTTCTGCCTTAGTGGCAGGTGTAATGATGGGGTCTGGGAATTTATCATTTTCTTTCATACCTTCAGGTAATGAAACACCACAAAGTATTCTTTTCCCTACTTTATATTCTCGTGCTGCATGACCAGACATGTAACCACGAATAACCATTTCTACTTTAAAAGGTTCGCATAAATGTCCAACAGCCACATTTGGGTCTGGTGTGGCGATGAGCCAATTGGGTACCAAATCTTGGGTTTGTGCCATGAATTTGGTGGCTATTTGGTTTAAGATTTGCCCTTTATATGGGATTCCTTTGGGCATAACCACATCAAAAGCAGATAATCTGTCGGTGGCTACCATAACCAATACATTGTTATTGATGTTATAAACTTCTCTTACTTTCCCTTTGTAAATGCTTTTTTGTCCGGGAAAATTAAAATTGGTATCAAAGATGGTATTACTCATTTTTTTAACTGTTTATGATTTGATTTTTCAATTATTTTGTGTGACACTTCAACTGCGCTCCGTGTGACATTTTTTTTGTCATTACGAGGAGCTTTTGCGACGTGGTAATCTCATTCTTTTTTATTAAACACTTCGACTACGCTCAGTGCGACAATTTTATTTTGGCTACTAAAAACACTTAATCTTCGTGCTCTATACTTTTATAAGCTTCTATAACTTTTTTGACCAGTTTATGACGAATAACATCTTTATCATCTAAAAATATCATGCCTACGCCTTCTACATTTCTCAATATTAATAAGGCTTCTTTTAAACCAGAAATGGTTCTACGTGGTAAATCTATTTGCCCAGGATCGCCCGTTAATAAAAACTTGGCGTTTTTACCCATTCTGGTTAAAAACATTTTCATTTGATTATGGGTGGTGTTCTGTCCTTCATCTAAAATCACAAAGGCATTATCTAATGTCCTTCCACGCATAAATGCCAAAGGTGCTATTTGAATGGTGCCATTTTCAATATACATAGCCAGTTTTTCCGCAGGTATCATGTCGCGTAAGGCATCATACAAGGGTTGCATGTAGGGGTCTAATTTTTCTTTTAAATCTCCTGGTAAAAAACCTAAATTTTCGCCGGCTTCTACGGCTGGTCTAGTTAGTATAATGCGTTTAACTTCTTTGTTTTTTAAGGCTTGGACCGCTAATGCAACACCTGTGTATGTTTTACCCGTTCCTGCTGGGCCAATCGCAAAAACCATGTCGTTTTTACGCATGCTTTCCACTAGTTTTCTTTGGTTGGCAGTTTGAGCTTTTATCAGCTTTCCTCCTACACCATGAACAAGCACTTCACCACTTTGATGCGATGTGGTATAATCGTCGCTACTTTGGCTTGTTAAAACACGTTCAATAACGTTTTCATCCATTTTATTGTATTTAGCAAAATGCTTTAATAACATGGTTATTCTTCTGTCAAATTCTTCAAGAAGTTCTTCATCGCCAAAGGCTTTTACTTTATTGCCTCTTGCTACAATTTTGAGTTTTGGAAAATATTTTTTTAAAAGTTCAATATTGGTATTGTGATCTCCAAAAAATTCTTTAGGAGTTATTTCTTCAAGTTCGATAATGATTTCGTTCAAAGGCCTATGATTTTTATGTTTACATTTCATCAAACTTAAACCCAAATAAAGTTCATTCAGATGAAATGATTTATTAGTTTTGTAAAACTCAAAAATACATAATTTTGATTGAGGTCTCATTAAAAACATATCAACAATTTTAACATGGCAATTATCACATTAACGACAGATTTTGGTGAAAAAGATCACTTTGCCGGTGCGATAAAAGGAGCTATTTATTGTGAATTACCCGAAACAAGAATTGTTGATATCTCTCATTCTATTTCCCCTTTTAATATCTCTGAAGCGGCTTACATCATTCAAAATGCATTTCGTAGTTTTCCTAAAGGAACCATTCATGTCATTGGGATTGATTCTGAATTAAACCCTGAAAACAAACATATTGCCGTTAAGCTGGATGATCATTATTTTATTTGCGCTAATAATGGCATTATGAGTATGATTTGTTCTGAAATAGCTCCTGAAAAAATAGTAGAAATAAATATTCACGACAAAATTCAAACCAGTTTTCCGGTGCTTGATGTGTTTGCAAAAGTTGCTTGCCACATTGCCAGAGGCGGCACGCTTGAGGTTATAGGTAAAACCATCACTCAAATTAAGCCTATTAAAAATATAGTGCCTTATGTTAATGAAGATAAATCTCAAATAATAGGCAGTGTTATTTACATTGATAATTACGGAAATGTGGTGACCAACATTAAAAAAGCGTTTTTTGAAACCATTCAAAAAGGAAGAACTTTTGAAATTTCAGCCAGAAGCTATAAATTCAAAACTATCTATAAAAAATACAGTGATTTTGTAAATTTTGAAATACCTGAAGAAAAAAGACATGATGAAGGTCGAGGCCTGGTGGTTTTTAACTCGGGTAATTATTTAGAAATTGCGGTTTACAAAAGCAATAGCGCAACCATTGGAAGTGCTTCAACCCTTATGGGATTAAATTTAATGGATACGGTAAGTGTTAACTTTTTAAAGGAATAATTTAAGTATGTTTGTAAGAATTGTAAAAATGAGTTTTTATAAAGAACATATTAAAACTTTTCTAAATAATTTTGAAGAAAACAAAAGCAACATTAGAAATTTTGCTGGTTGTAATTTATTAGAACTTTACAGAGATAAAAACAATCCTAATATATTTTTTACATATAGCTACTGGGAATCTGAAAATGATTTAGAATATTACAAACAATCGGATTTATTTAAAAATGTTTGGTCTAAAACGAAACCTTTATTTAATGAAAAACCTGAAGCTTGGAGCTTAGATAAAATGGATTCGCTTGAATAATGAATAATGAATAATGAATAATGAATAATGAATAATG
>PFKE01000029.1 GCA_002784145.1 Flavobacteriaceae bacterium CG_4_10_14_3_um_filter_33_47
TACTCTTGCCAGAGAAGTTCTTTTGTGACGCCTGTTTTTCTTAGTTCTTTATCAAAATATGGAAAATACTTCTCTAAAGTTAATAGTTGTGGGCTCTTGACTTTTTGATCGGTTTTAAAGAGCCTGTTTAGCTCTTCAAGAGTCATGGCAGCCACCTCGTAATTGGTAAGCTTATAACGCTTAAAAAAATCAATGTATTTAGTGACCGTGTTACGTGATAAACCGGTGACAAGACTTATTTTTCGCTTACTAACAACTTCATTGTAGAGTTTGTAAATCTGTTTAATTTTTCGCATATCTATTTGTTTGTTTGCCATGATCTTTTTTTATGCAAAAAAGATCTAAAATACTTTACAAATAGAATCGATAATTAGTGGTTCACTTTCACCCGCTGTGGGTGGTTCACTTTCACCCGCCGCGCTATGCTCACTTTAACCTGCTGTGGGTGGTATACTATGTCCGTTTTTTGCAGCCTTTTTCCCATCTCTTTGCAAAAACATCTTCACGCCCCTTGAATATGGATCGAAACAAATTAATTTGTTCTTTGATGGTTAGGTTAGTATCCATTTTCTTTTAAAAAAAGTTGTACTATAAAATTAATGGTATTATATCAATTAAAAAAAAACGCCCTAAAAGCAAATACAAATTATTAAAATTCATGCTGAATAAAGGAAACCTTTTCAGTACAGATTTACTCTAACTCTAGTTGATTTTGTTCATCTTCATCTGTTCCTGATAACTCCAGTGCTTTTACATATTGGATGGCATTTCCAGCAATGTCTTTTATCGATACATGCATGTCTATGGTGTTTGCCGTTACTTGCTTATCTTAAGGAATTTGATAACTCAGTTTTAGATGAAGCGATTGAAATTTTGGGTTGAAGGTAAATAATTATTGAAATTTCTATATAAAATCTTGCAAAATCCATAAGGTGTTAATATAAAAATCCAAATAGCCAAAGCGGTAGTTTAGTAATGGGAAACTCAACATCATCTGCAACCACAAAACCGTTTTTCACAGTATCTATCTGTTTGCTTGTTTTATCTTTACCTCCAACTTCAAAAGTAAATGTATTATCAACTAAAAAGTCTCCTTGTTTTGGGTATGCCATTTTATGCCTTACTGAAACTTGGGAAATAAAATAAGTTTCCCTTAAATTACCCACATTTGGGTTTGATGTTGAAAATGCAAAGGCAAGATTTGGGTTGTCCAAATACACTTTTTCGGGCTTTTGAAGTGTAGCCAAACTGATTCCGGATGCATACAATAATCTTATTAACTGGGCTTGCTCTAAAAAATGAAGATAGGTTACCACTGAATTTCTATGGATATCGCTTTTTTTTGCAATATTGGTTATATTGGGCTGAAAGGGTACATTAGCGGCAACCACGTTAAGTAATTGCAACATTTTTTTTGCATTACGCACATCGAAACCCTTTAGTTCTGCCATATCATATTCCACAATTAAGCGCACCAGTTGTTGTAACCGTGTGGCGTAACCTTGTTTATCTTCTATGGAAAATGGATAGTAACCGTATTGCAAATAATCCTCAAAATACACTAATGGTTTAAACTCCACAGGAAACATTTCGACCCATTTACGGTCTTTGGAAAGTATGTCTTCCAAAGCAATAGGTTCAAAATTATACAAATCATTAAACGCCAAATATTCACGGTATGAAAGTCCCGGTAAGGTGTACATTAACATCCGTCTGCTTAAATCGCCTTCTTCTCTAGAAATATCGATTATGGACGACCCCGTGAACACTATTTTTAAGTCAGGATAAAAATCATACAGATTTTTTATATGAATAGACCAATTTTCGTATTTGTGCACCTCATCCAAAAAAAGATATTGACCGCCTTTTTTAAAAAAAGCTTCGGCAGTTTCTACCAATGAATGTGTTGTGAAATAAAAATCATCTAAGGACCAATAGGTTCCTTGGGTTGGTAACAACTTTAACTCTTTTAATTTTTGTAACAAAAGGGTCGTTTTGCCAGTACCTCTAGCGCCTTTTATACCTATTAATTTGTTGTTCCAGTTAATCTCATTGTATAAATAGCGTTTCTTTTCAGAACGTATTCGTTGTACCAATGCTGCCGATTTTTCTAGTAATTGTTCCATATTGCATATTTATATGTGCAATATAGGTTATTTTTTGCATTTTAGGATGTGCTGTTATTAAAAAATCTAACTCAATATTATACATTACTTTTAGATAACCTATGTATGCGCCATGGAATGTCTTATTTAAAGGTAACCAATATACAAAGTGGTAGAGTAAAAACTTTAAAAAATCACTCCTCAGCTAAAAGAGATACTTACCTATTATAAAAAGAGACACCAACGAACTTCAATACAAAGATGTATTATGGGCTCGTAAAGTTTATAATAAGGGGCTAAAGCAAATTGCAGAAAAATGTAATATTGAACAACGAGTGACATCTTATGTGTCTCGCCATAGTTTTGCAACTCAAGCCATGCTTCAAGATGTTCCTTTACTGGCTATTTCTGCCTTGCTAGGACATAACCGCTTAACAACCACTCAAATTTATCTTAAATCACTACCTAGTGAAGTATTAGATGATTATAATAAAAAATTAGTTGAAATATAATCATTTGTAATCTTCATAATCACCTAAAATTGAATCCTTTTTTGATGTTATTGGATCAAGCCAATCTGCTTTAGCATTTGCCCATTCTATCCAATTTTCTAAAGAAGTATCTAAATAATTATTCCTAATAGCATTTTCTCTTTTTGCATTAATAAAAACCCTTAGTTGTTCTGCTTTTCTGTAACGTGTTGAATCCTCATGCAGAAGATTAAATTTTTCAATTTCGTTTGTCGTTATTTGTTTTATTTCTTCTTCTATTTTTTGTTGGCGTTCTTGTTCTTTTCTTCTTAATTCTCGCTCAATATCATAAGCTCTTTCTTGCATAGCCTGTTCTTCGAAATATTGCATTATATCTGGAATTTTAGCTTCTAACTTAATGTTTTTAGAATCAGACCATTCCTTACGAGGGTAATCATCCCTTTTAAAAACTAATTCTCCAATAGGAACTAACTCTGTTTCATTCCAACTTCCATTATTTTTTGTTATGATCCTTTTGTTTTTCTCTCGTAAAAATATGGTTGAATCAACTCCGTAAACGGAAATGATAGTGCCATAATGAGCCTTGAATGATATGCTGTGACCATGCTGTTTAGCCAATTTTATAAATGTATCCATAAAAATTAAGGCTCTCGAAACAAGTTTTGGTGTTACTGTGATATTCAATACTCCTTCCGAAGTGGTTACCATCCCTTGCACCCTATGCCAATGAGATAATTCCTTGCCTGATAGATCTTTTTTGGCCAAAACAACCAAATCAACTGGTTTCAAAAGTTTTTCAGGTACGTTAAACATCGGTTTATTTATAGCTTCTTTGAGAACATCTAATTTAATGACTATATTAAAATCTCCCTGTAATACTGATTTTTCAATGTTTTTCCCGTGTTTTAGTTTTGACCAATAGCCATTGTTAGGTGTAGGGATATCAAAACCAATACACAACTTTTTTAAGTCCGCTGATTTCACATTAAATTGCTTTGATAAAGTAGTCATAGGTACAGACCAAACAAAATCATAGAGTTGCTTGCGTGTTATTTCTTTGTATTCCATTAGTTTTTTAGTAAAATTGCGAGATAATTATTAAAATTTACTACCGTTCTCGAAATTTTACTAAAGTTGAATTTCCTGATTAAATAAAAACTATCGGTATTTTTATTGCTAAACTCAAATTATTTTATTTGTGCTATCATATTTATTGACTTGTATTCTTGCGTAATGATTTAAAAAAAATTAAATTCGTGTTTTGCGAATCGCGAAACAGAAACTAAGCGTATGAAAAAGCATAATGGAATGCGCCCACACGATATTGTTATTTTATTAAAAATAGTAGCAAAGGGTGATCAAGATTGGATGATGAAAGATATTGCTAACGAGCTTTTTATTAGTAATAGCGAAGTAAGTGAATCTTTAAACCGCAGTGTAATGGCAGGACTTATTGCTAGTGATAAAAAGCGCGTCATGAAGCAAGCTTTGGTGGAGTTTATAACTTCAGGGTTGAAATATGTATATCCACAAAAGCCAAGTGGACTGGTAAGGGGTATTGCAACCGCACATAGTGCGGCACCACTTTCTGAAATCATACAAAGTGATGAAGTATATGTATGGCCATATGCTGAAGGAAACAAGAGAGGGTTTTCTATTGAACCTCTACATCCAAATGTTCCTAAAGCGGCATTAAAAGATCCTGTTTTACATAAATTATTGGCCTTAGTAGATGCTATACGTTTAGGAAATGTAAGGGAGCAAAAATTAGCGACAGTAGAACTTGAAAAACATTTCAATTGAAAAATACAGCAATAAATAGAATAATTATTCAGCGAGTTGCCCAAGCCTTGGGAGAACTTAATAAAGAGGTCATCTATGTAGGAGGAGCAACAGTAAGTTTGTACATCAATGACCCTGCTGCCGATGATGTAAGACCTACAAAAGATATTGATATTAGTATCAAAATTGCATCGATTACACATTTAGAAGAAATTAGAGAAAAATTGGTAGCGAAAGGTTTTAAACAATCGGCTGATTTAGGGGTAATTTGCAGATTTAAACTTGATGATATTTTAGTAGATGTTATGGGAACTAAGCCTGTAGGATGGGCACCTGCAAATCCATGGTTTGAATTGGGTTTTGAACATAAAGAACAGCTTCAAATTGAAGAATATACTATTAATATCATGCCACTACCCTATTTTTTGGCAAGTAAATTTGTTGCTCATTCGGATAGAGGTGGCAACGATCCAAGAATGAGTCATGATTTTGAAGACATTATTTATATTTTAGATAATCGCACAGATTGGCAACAATTAGTTGGCAATTCAGATAATAAAGTTAAAACTTATTTGCTTGAGCAATTTCAAAATATTTTAGACTCAAACAGGATGCAAGAAGCTATTTTAGGCAATCTTTATTATGAAACTCAAGATATAAGATATAAAATGATAATAGAGAAAATTCAATCACTATTTAATTAATTACTAATGGCAAATAGTAAGCATGCACATTTCGGTACGCATTCGTTGTACTCATGCTGCCGATTTTTCTAGTAATTGTTCCGGATTGCATTTTTATATGTGCAAAATAAGTTGTTTTTTGCATTTTTAGGTGTGCGTTTATTAAAAAAATATCATCAATATTATCCACTACTTATAAACAACCTTATATGTGTTTCTTATATGCTACTACCGATTCTTTATCGTGGAGAAAAGCATTTCCCTTTTTTATGAATTTTAATTTTCCAGCATTTCTTATATGAGCTAAATCACAATCTTGAATTTTAAGAAATTCCTTGGCTTCTTTACTTGTTAAATTTCGTTCATCCTTCGACTTCATCTTTTTACCCTTTCTTATTTTTAATATTTCAGGGATTTATATAAAGTATCATATTCAAAAATGAAGTCGGTTGAAGAAAATAGTTTGGGTTTTCCTCTAATTTTTCCTTTATCAAAATCAATCCTCCGTTGGTATAGGATTCCATTGTTTTGATTAAAGATTTGACTGCTTCATCTTCTTCCAATTCTCCTTTTTCAAGTCCAATTAAGTCTATGTCTGTTTTTGCTATAAGTGCAATAAACATATTTTCTTGTAAGTTGGTGAAGTCCTTACGTGTTGTTACAGTTGTTTTGCTGCCCCAATGCTGAATATGATGACTAAAATCGGTTTTCTTTTAACCATCGGGAATTGGAACAAATTCATTATTATAAAGTCCTAAGAAAAAAGCATAGGTATATAGTTCATAGTTAGTACTGAAATGTTTACCAAGGTTTATTTTCTTTTCACCTTCTGCGCCAAATTTTTGAGAAAGTGATATGAATAAGTCTTTATGAACCCCACTGTATTTTGGAATTTTAGTTTTCCATTTTTCAAATAGATTCTTCATATTATAATGTGATTACTTCAGAGTTAATGGTCTTCAAATTATTTGTATCAAAAGGTCTCTCTAATTTTACCCAAAACGCTTTATCTCTTCTTACATTTTTAAATTCTTTTTTTATTGAAAGTGATTTTGTGGCTTTGTCTGTATGAAGAAAGTCCTTTATAAGTAGGATTTTCTGATTCTCTGTTTCAAAAATCAGATTTAGGAATTGGGCCGTTTTGTTTTCTCCAAAAGATGATGTTGGAGGGTCAAAAATCATAGGGAAGTTTTCTTCTTTTATTTCTGATGCCAATTCTGAAATTGCAAATAGAATTGAAATGTGCATTGAGGTTAGCAGTGATTGGTTTGGCTTATAAAAATTCCTGCCATCCTCTTGCAATTCAACTTCAACTATTGTCCGATTAACTTTATTTCGCCTTGTAAAAACGATTGTTCTAGTGAATGCATCAATGTTTATTGTTTTGAAAAAGTTATTTGATTTGGTTTGTAGTTTCTCAATGAATTCATCAAATTTTTTCTCTTTGGTTTCTATAAAGATAGTTTCTATATCTCTCAATATGTTTCTTGTTTTTAACAAGAATGAATTAGCAGAATTTGTGTCAATTTTATCTTTTTCTTCCTTCTTCGCCTTTAAATCGGTTTCAAAGTTTTTCAATTTTATTGAATAGCCAATCTGATCTTGATTTCGATGTTTTAAGTCATTTTGCCAAGCATTATAATTTTTGAGTACATCCTTCAATTTTTCTTCTGCAATGTTTGAATTACCCAAAATTCGTTCTCTCTCTGTTCTTTCTTTTTCTAATTGCTCACTTAGCTCTTCGATATCTTTTTTACGGTCATTATTAAATTCAAAAAGTTCCTTGATTTTGGTTCTTATCAATCTGAGGTTTTTCAGATTATCCTCGTGACTGATACTTAAATTTTCTAGTCTGTTTGTGTAGTCAAACTTATATAATGGTTCATGGTTCTCAGGTTTATCATCTTTTATATCTTGACTCTCTAAGTAGATTTTCAACCTTTCCATCATAAAACCATACGCCTTTGCTTCATCTTCTGTTCCATCAGGATTAGTAGGTCTGTTGCAAACTTTACAAATTTTATCCTTTAACATTTCCTCCATATGAGCCTTTGAAGGGACACCAATCGGAAGCGGAATTGCATTATTAAGTAACTCTGCTTTCGCCTTTTTTTCACCCTCTTTTATCCCTATTTGTTTGTCAAAATCAGACTGAAGTTCTCTGCGGAATTTGCTGTGTGCCTAACCGTTCCATATCATAAAGATAAGAATAAATGAAAGCAAAAGAAAGAGCAATTGTTGTACAGATGTTGTACTGGTGTAAAAAAAGAAAACCTTTCAATCTTTTGAAAGGCTTGTCTTTACTGGCGTGGTCCCACCTGGGCTCGAACCAGGGACCACCTGATTATGAGTCAGGTGCTCTAACCAACTGAGCTATAGGACCGAAATTGGCTGCGAATTTAATACTTATTTTATAACTCTACAAGAAATTTATTTGTTTAAATGATTTCTTGGCAAAGCTCTATCAAGACGCCATTAGTGTTTTTTGGGTGTAAAAAAACAACCCGCTTATTATCAGCTCCTTTTTTTGGTGTTTCATTTAAAACAATAAAGCCTTCTTGTATTAATCTTTTTACTTCGGCTTCAATATCATCCACATCAAAAGCAATGTGATGAATGCCTTCTCCCTTTTTTTTAATAAACTTTGCTATAGGACTTTCAGGGTTTGAGGCTTCTAACAATTCTATTTTCTGGCTTCCAACTTTAAAAAATGATGTTTTTACGCCTTCGCTTTCAACGCTTTCTGTTTTATAATGAGATTCTCCTAAAAGTTTAGCGAATAACTTGTTAGATACCTCCAGATTTTTAACCGCAATGCCTATATGTTCAATTTTATTCATGTTTGTAGTGTTTGAATGAAGGTACAAATTTTACAAATCAAAAGTAAGATAATCTTTAAATAACCTGTATTTTTGCTCAGTAAACTAAAGGTGTAAAAAATGAGTAACGTAGAGGAAAGTCAAAGACAAAAAAAAATAGGATCTGTTTTGCAACGAGATTTGGTGGATGTATTACAAAATGCTGCTACACAAGGCGGTATGCAAGGCATTCTTATCTCGGTATCAAAAGTAAAAGTAACTGTTGACTTATCTGTTGCCAGAGTCTATTTAAGTATTTTTCCTAGTAACAAAGGTGCTGAACTTATGGAGGGCATCAAATCCAACGCACCTTTAATTAAGCACGAAATAGCTCAACGCACCAAGCATCAATTAAGACGGATGCCTAAATTAGAGTTTTTTATTGATGACTCTTTAGAGTATATGGATCAAATCAATCAATCCTTAAAAGGAAAAGAAAACCCTATAAAAGACCCAAGCATTTTAGATAAACGTAAAAAATCTTAATTGAATGTATCGCTCTACATAGCAAATCGCTACTTACGCTCAAAAAGCAGTAACAATGCTATTAATTTTATAACGATTATAGCCGCTATAGGTGTTGTTTTAGGAGCTGCTTCCTTATTTATTGTGTTATCCGGCTTTGCAGGATTGAAAGATTTTACCCTTCAATTTTCAAGTGTTGTTGATCCAGACTTAAAAGCGGAAACAGCCCTTGGCAAATCTTTTATTTTAACCGACAACCAAACGAAGCAATTAAAAAACCTGAAAGACATTGCCTTATATTCAAAAATAATTGAGGAACGCGTAATAATTACTCTTGACAATAAAAATGATATTGTAACCCTAAAAGGGGTTGATGAATCTTTTCAAAGTGTTACTAGTATAGATTCTGTGATTGTTCAAGGCAGTTGGATGGCTCCTAGCTCCAATCAAGTGGTTGTTGGTTGGGGAATATCAAATAATTTATCGCTTGGAGTCTTAGATTTTTCTAAAATTCTAAACATCTATGTTCCAAAACCCGGCAAAGGGCAAATTACCTCAACAAACAATGCTTTTAATACCATAAAAGCTGTGAATGTTGGTGTTTTTGATATCAATGAAAAAATTAATGATACCTACGTTTATGGCTCTTTAGAATTGGCTAAAAATTTATTGCATTACCAAGACAATCAAATAACCAGTATAGAATTTAGATTATCTGATGGGGCTGATGAAACTGATGTTAAAGAGAAACTACAAGCTATTTTAGGAGATACCGTAATTATAAAAAACAGGGCTCAGCTTAATGATGCGCTCTATAAAATGTTAAACACCGAATATCTTGCCGTTTACTTAATTTTTACCTTGGTGCTTATTATAGCCTTATTCAATGTGATTGGATCTATTATTATGATGATTCTTGATAAGAAAAAAACACTTCACACCTTATTTAATCTTGGTGCTACCTTAACAGATATAAGGCGCATATTCTTTTTTCAAGGCAGTTTAATGACCGTTTTTGGTGGTTTTGTAGGCATTGCCATTGGGTTTCTGGTAATTACTTTGCAAAAAGTATTTTCTTTAGTCATGATTACGCCAACCCTTGCTTATCCTGTTACTATAAAAACCGAAAACTTTATCATTGTGTTTTTAACCATTTCAGTGTTAGGAATTATTGCTTCAAAAATAGCTTCTGTTAGAATTACTAAGTCTTTAGTTGAAGCTATCAATTAGGGCAAATCGCCATTGGTCAGCCCGAAAGAGCGATAGTAGTGAATAGCTTTTGTAAAGCTTCAGTGTATGGCTTTACAAAACTAGTAACGGATAGCGCGGTACGCTCAAGCGTACTTGCCATAAAAAAATTATTCTATAAACGTGTAACCGGAAAAATTTTCAATCACTTCATCAAAGGCTGCAAAAACATCTTCTGGCTTATCGCTGGTAACCATTTTGGTTCGATAATCTTTAAAATGTGGGATGCCTTTAAAGTAGTTGGTGTAATGTCGTCTGGTTTCAAAAACACCAAGGGTTTCGCCTTTCCAATCAATGGCCATTTGTAAGTGTCTGCGAGCTGCTTCCACGCGTTCTTCAATAGTTATGGGCTCTAAATGTTCTCCTGTTTTAAAAAAATGTTTCACTTGCTTAAAAAACCAAGGGTTTCCAATACTGGCACGTCCTATCATAGCTCCATCAAGACCATAAATATCACGCATTTCCATAGCTTTTTCTGGCGTATCTACATCGCCATTTCCAAACACAGGAATATGCATTCTAGGATTATTTTTTACCTCAGCAATGGGTCTCCAATCCGCACTACCTTTATACATTTGTGCTCTAGTGCGCCCATGAATAGCAATGGCTTTACAACCAACATCTTGAAGCCTTTCGGCCACTTCAACAATTCTTATTGAATCGTAATCCCAGCCCAAACGAGTTTTAACCGTTATAGGAATATTGGTGCGTTTAACCATTTCGGCGGTAAGTTTTTCCATCAAACAAACGTCCTTTAAAATACCTGCGCCAGCGCCTTTACTAACCACTTTTTTTACTGGACAACCAAAATTGATATCAATAATATCGGGGTTTGATTTCTCAACAATATCAATGGTTTGAAGCATACTTTCTAGGTTCGATCCAAAAATTTGAATGCCAACAGGTCGCTCTTTTTCGTAAATATCCAATTTCATAACGCTTTTGGTGGCATTACGAATTAAACCTTCGCTAGAAACAAACTCGGTGTAAACAACATCGGCGCCTTGCTCTTTACATAAGGCTCTAAATGGTGGATCGCTAACGTCTTCCATGGGTGCTAATAATAACGGAAAGTCTGGGAGTTCTATGTTGTCTATTTTTAACACGTTTTTTGTTTAGTTTGCAAAACTAAGACTTTTTACTTAAACTTAAATCATGGTGTTAACAACCGTTGAGATTCTTATCATTTGTTGTTTCAGTCGTTAGTGAAAACTATTTTTTAACAATTTTCTTTATTATGGGCAAGTTGTTGTTGGTATGAATGATAACCATATAAATTCCGACACTAAAAGCACTCATATCTATAGATTTACTATTACCAGTATAAAGTTTTGTTAGCTTGTTATCATATATTTCAACAGTGTTTATAAGACCATTCTCTAAATACAACATATTATTAACTGGATTTGGGTACAACATCGTATGGTTTTCGGGCATATTATTTTCTGCTGACAAGGTTACATCATTAGTTGAAAATGCTATGAGTTTGGCATAGTCAGAAAAACCACTTTGATTGAAAGATTCAGAGGTTATAAAATATCTGTTTTCGCTTACGTAAGTTATCGCTTCTGCTTGTTCAAGCGCAAAAGAAGGCATAAATGTTTGGGTATTAGTGCCAGAAAAAATATCGTTTCCATTAAAGTTTTCACTCACCCAAACAAAAGGTTGTAACACGTTTGTTGGGATTGTATAAGTGTAGCCTACCAAAAAAAGCTTGTTGGTTAACGGATTAAATGTTCCTCCGGTAATTAAACCGCCACTATTTAAAGAGGTTGCCAAAGGTGTTAATGAATACGTTCCTTGTGCTTTTGGCACCAAATAGGCTTTTGTAATTCCGTTAACCCAGTTTTTAGTAAACAATATTAAATTAGTTGCATCAAAAGAAACTAAAGCTTCGCCATCCCATTCTGTATTGGTGTTCGCAGTGAAATCTGTTTGGTCTGTATAACTAAAAGCAATGGTTTCGGCAGTTACACTTGTATTATTTATATAATCGTTTTTGTCTACCTTATATATTTTCAAATCGGTTCTGTTACCGTTATTGTTTCCAAAATCACCTAGGTAAATATTCATATTATCATGGGTGATATCTTCCCAATCCACATTAGTTGCGTTTGTAATGGTCACTGTTCTGGTAACGACCCCTGTAATGGTGTCTAATTCATAGAGTTTGTTTTCGCCTCCAGAGTCATTATGGGTTATGATTTTATTATTAAAAAAAATAGCTCCAGAAGATTCGCTTAAACTGCTAGGTAACGCGAATTTTTCAACGGCAGCACTTATTTGACCGATGCAACTAAAGGTTCCTAAAACAAAAACAAATATTGAAATTATAATTTTCATAGCTTAACTTTTTATAAATCATGCAATTAACACAAAATTAATGATAAATCCCAATCCTTTAAAACATTAAATATTTACAGATAAATTCATCTATATTTGCAAATTAAATCTAGGTATAGATTGTTTTATGAAGAATATAAGGAATTTTTGCATCATTGCACACATAGATCACGGTAAAAGTACCCTCGCTGACCGGTTATTGGATTTTACTGGCTCTGTAACCGATAGAGAAAAACAAGACCAGCTTTTGGATAATATGGATTTAGAACGCGAACGCGGTATTACCATCAAATCGCATGCTATTCAAATGGATTACGTTTATAAAGGCGAACCCTATGTTTTAAACTTAATTGATACGCCTGGCCATGTGGACTTCTCTTATGAAGTGTCTCGTTCTATTGCGGCTTGTGAAGGTGCTTTACTTATTGTAGATGCAGCTCAAAGTATTCAAGCTCAAACCATTTCCAATTTATATCTGGCCTTAGAGAATGATTTAGAGATTATTCCTATCCTTAATAAAATAGATTTACCAAGTGCCAACCCTGAAGAAGTTACCGATGACATTGTTGAGTTATTAGGTTGTGACCCTTCAGATATTATTCACGCCAGTGGAAAAACAGGATTTGGTATAGACAAAATTTTAGAAGCCGTCATAGAGCGCATTCCTGCTCCAAAAGGCCATGTGGATGAGCCTTTGCAAGCCCTAATTTTTGACTCGGTTTACAACCCTTTTAGAGGTGTTGAAACTTATTTTAGAGTGATTCATGGCTCAATTAAAAAAAATCAACTTATAAAATTTATTGCTACTGGAAACACTTACAATGCCGATGAAGTTGGCACCTTGCGTTTAAAACAATTTCCAAGAAATGAAATTAAAGCAGGTGATGTTGGTTATTTAATTACGGGCATTAAAGAAGCTAAAGAGGTTAAGGTTGGTGATACCATTACCGACGCTAAAAACCCAACAAAAAATGCCATTTCTGGGTTTGAAGATGTAAAACCTATGGTGTTTGCTGGGATTTATCCTGTTGATACCGAAGATTATGAAGAACTTCGGGCTTCTATGGAAAAATTACAGCTTAACGATGCCTCATTGGTTTTTATTCCAGAAAGTTCTGCGGCTTTAGGTTTTGGGTTTCGTTGTGGCTTTTTAGGCATGCTTCATATGGAAATCATCCAAGAACGATTAGAGCGTGAGTTTGATATGACCGTGATTACAACCGTTCCAAACGTGTCTTATCACGCCTATACCAGAAAACATCCAGATGTAGCCATTATTGTTAATAACCCATCCGATTTGCCAGATCCTTCTGGTTTAGATCGTGTTGAAGAACCTTATATTAAAGCTTCTATTATAACTAAATCAGATTTTGTTGGTAATGTCATGTCCTTGTGTATTGATAAACGAGGCGTTATAACCAATCAAA
The DNA here is from genome assembly GCA_002784145.1 of Flavobacteriaceae bacterium CG_4_10_14_3_um_filter_33_47. Taxonomy (GTDB): domain Bacteria; phylum Bacteroidota; class Bacteroidia; order Flavobacteriales; family Flavobacteriaceae; genus Yeosuana. Next base: position 13,403 of record PFKE01000029.1, read on the forward strand.
CCTACCTAACGCCAGAACGTGTTGAGCTAAACTTTGATATGCCTTTAGCCGAAATTGTGTTTGATTTTTACGACCGTTTAAAAACCGTTTCAAAAGGTTATGCATCGTTTGACTATCATCCTATTGGCATGAAAACATCAAAACTGGTGCGTGTTGATATTTTATTAAACGCCCAAACCGTAGATGCACTTTCTGCTTTAATACATGCAGATAATGCCCAAAATATTGGTAAAAAAATGTGCGAAAAGCTAAGAGAACTTATCCCAAGACAACAATTTGATATTCCTATTCAGGCGGCTATTGGCGCTAAAATTATTTCTCGCGAAACCATCAAAGCGCTTCGAAAAGATGTTACGGCTAAATGTTATGGTGGCGATATTTCGCGTAAGCGTAAACTCCTGGAAAAGCAGAAAAAAGGGAAAAAACGTATGCGCCAAGTTGGTAATGTAGAAATTCCTCAAGAAGCTTTTATGGCTGTTTTAAAGTTAAATGATTAACTAAAAAGCCTATCTCTTTTTAAGGATGGGTTTTTAAATTTTTCTTCCTTATTAACAAGTAACTCACACGGATAGCGTTACGAAAAAATTTCTTTTGATAAAACTTATTGAAACTTTATAATCAGAAGGATAAAATAATGAATTTGTTTGAAGGATTCTTAACGAATTTTGATTTTTAAGAAAAAATCAATAATAGTAAGGGTTTCTTGCTTTTTTTTGGAATAATATTTTTAAGTTTATAGGCTTGTCATTTTATTTATACGGTGTTTAAATGCCTGAGTGTTTTTAAACCTTACTGTAAAATGAGAACCGCTCATTAAGCCGTTGCTTTTTGGGTTAAATAATTTTGAATACTATGAAAGTACTTTTTTATACCAGAGAATTTCCTCCTTATGTGTATGGTGGCGCAGGTGTTCATGTTGAATATCTGGCCGATGAACTCTCAAAACTCATGGACGTTGAAGTGCGATGTTTTGGTGATCAAGAAGATCAAAACGGAACTTTATCTGTAAAAGGATTTCCTTATGAAAACCTGGTTTTTAATGAAAGTAATTCACAACTTAAAGCTGTTTTTCAAACCTTAAGTACGTGTATTCATATGAATTCTCAAGACAGTCATGCCGATATTGTCCATTGTCACACGTGGTATGCCCAATTTGCCGGGATTGTAGCAAAACTTTGTTATGGTATTCCATTGGTCATCACAACACATTCTTTAGAACCCTTAAGGCCATGGAAACGAGAACAATTGGGTCGCGGATATGATGCCTCTTCATGGGTTGAAAAAACAGCTATTGAAATGGCCGATGCAGTGATTGCTGTTTCTAAGGAAACCAAAGATGATGTTTTAAAATATTTTAATGTTGAAGAAAAGAAAATAAAAGTTATATACAACGGGATCAACCTTCAGCAATATAACATAACCTCAAATGCTTCAACATTGGATGAATACGGTATTGACAAATCTAAACCCTTTGTATTATTCGTTGGAAGAATAACACGGCAGAAAGGCATTATCCATCTAGTAAACGCCATAAAATACATTGATCCAGAAACTCAAATTGTGTTGTGTGCTGGTGCTCCAGATACCAAAGAAATTGGAAAAGAAATGGAAGATGCTGTTAACATTGTTAAAAAAACGCGGCATAATGTTATTTGGATTGATAAAATGCTTGAAAAAGAGCAAATTATACAATTATATTCCCATGCCGATGTGTTTTGTTGTCCATCTATTTATGAACCTTTTGGTATTATAAACATTGAAGCTATGGCCTGTGGAACTGCCGTTGTTGCGAGTGCCGTTGGAGGCATTAAAGAAGTGGTAGTAGATGGTGAAACGGGTATATTAGTGCCTTTAGAACAACAGAAAGTGGCTCCTTTTGAACCGGTTGACCCAGACAAATTTGCACGAGATCTCGCCAACGGTATCAATACATTAATAAGCAATAAAGCACTTAGAGAAACCATGGCCTTAAAAGGCAGAAAACGCGTTGAAGATTATTTTGATTGGTCATCCATTGCGAAACAAGTTGAAGATTTATACAAATCATTAATCTAGATAACATAGTATTGCATTTAAAATATAATTTGTAAATTAACAACAAAGGTTTTCATTCAATAAAAAAAACAAATATTCAGACTCATAACTTCTTAAAACAACAAACATGATTAACAACAAGGTTTTAGCCATCATATTAGGCGGTGGACAAGGTTCTAGACTTCACCCATTAACAGAACAAAGATCTAAACCAGCCGTGCCTATTGCGGGAAAATATAGGCTTGTAGACATTCCTATATCTAATTGTATTAATTCAGATATTAAACGCATGTTTGTTTTAACACAATTTAATTCTGCGTCCTTAAACAGACACATCAAAGACACCTATCATTTCAGCTTTTTTAGTTCGGCTTTTGTTGATGTATTGGCGGCCGAACAAACGCCTCATAACAAAACTTGGTTTCAAGGAACTGCTGATGCCGTTAGGCAAAGCATGCATCATTTTTTAAGACATGATTTTGATTATGTTTTAATTTTATCTGGCGATCAACTTTATCAAATGGATTATGAGCTCATGATTAATGCTCACGAAAACAGCAATGCCAAAATATCCATAGCAACCATTCCTGTTAATAGTAAAGACGCCACGTCGTTTGGTATTTTAAAAGCAGATAATCAAAATGTTGTTACGTCTTTTATTGAAAAACCTGATGCTAGTTTATTGCCTGAATGGACCTCAGAAGTTAGTGATGAGATGAAATCCCAAGACCGAAACTATTTGGCTTCCATGGGGATATATATTTTTAACAGAGATCTTCTTATTGAATTAATGAATGATCCTTCTACCAACGATTTTGGAAAAGAAATTATTCCTCAATCCATTAGTGAGCACAAAACACTTAGTTACCAGTACGAAGGCTACTGGACTGATATTGGAAATATTGATTCTTT
>PFKE01000114.1 GCA_002784145.1 Flavobacteriaceae bacterium CG_4_10_14_3_um_filter_33_47
AATGTTTTAGCCTTTCCATTTTAGAAAGTCTAGCGGCCAACATTCCCGTTATCACCACTCCAGTTGGAGGAAACACTGAAGTTATCACCCATAACAAAAATGGCTTTATCTTTGAAACAAAAAACAGTCAGGCATTATCTGGCTTGTTAGCCGACATCATCCAAGGAGAAACCTATATTATAGGCAATACACGGACTTTAATAGAGGACCAATTTTCAATGGATATGATGGTACAAAATCACATGAAACTTATTGGTGCATGAAAATAGCATTCCTAACCCCAGAATATCCACACCCTAAAACCGGAACCGCTGGTGGGATTGGTAGCAGTATTTTAAATCTATCTAAAGCCTTGTCTGATTTGGGACACGATATTAGCATTCTTGTTTACGGACAAGATCAAGACGATTCTTTTATGGAAGCAGGCATTCACTTTTACAAAATAAAGAATATTAAATTAAAAGGCTTATCGCTCATCCGGACTCAAAAAAAAGTAGAACTCATGATTAATACCTTAGTCGATTCTGGAAAGATTGATATTGTGGAGGCTCCAGACTGGACAGGGTTTACGGCGTTTATAAATCTGAAATGCCCTTTGGTTATCCGGGAAAATGGTTGTGATACCTATTTTTGTTATTTAGATAACAGAAAGGTGAAGTTCAAAAATAAATTCTTAGAAAAAAGAGCCCTTAAAAAAGCCGATGGCCTTATTAGTGTCAGTGACTTTACAGGGGTTTTAACAAACCAATTATTAGGTTTAAATAAAAAATTTACCGTCATTCCAAACAGTATTGATACTTCTTTGTTTTTACCTAAGCCAGTTGAATCTAATAAATTAAGTATCCTTTATTTTGGCACTTTAATTCGAAAAAAAGGCCTTTTAGAATTGCCTAAAATTTTTAATTTAGTTTATAAAGTAAATAAAGAGGTGAAATTAATGCTTGTAGGGAAAGATAGTGCCGACATAACATCCGGATCTTCTTCAACATGGGAACTCATGCAGCCGTTGTTTGATGAGTCTTCCATTAAAAACGTTAGATATTTGGGCGCAGTTGACTATACTAAAATTCAAGAGCTCATTAAAAACGCTACCGTTTGTGTTTTTCCTTCGTTCGCAGAAGCCTTGCCGGTATCGTGGTTGGAGGCTATGGCCATGGAAAAAGCGATTGTAGCCTCCAATATCGGTTGGGCTAAGGAAATGATAGACGATGGTAAAGAAGGATTTTTGGTGCATCCAACGCATCATAAAGTTTATGCAGAACGTATTCTGGAATTGTTAGAAAATCCAGAAAGGCAAAAGCTATTTGGAATAGCTGCTAGAGAAAAAGTTAAAGCAAAATTCAGCCATAATTTAGTAGCTAAACAATCCGTTGAATTTTATAAATCAGTAATAGAATCTTGATAGAATTAAAAGAACATATCACAGCATCAGGTGAGGTTTTATTATATAATGGTCATCCAGATTTAAAAATGCTCGATGCATTGGCTTTGGGTGAAGGCGATATTTGGCACAGTAGTTTAGACCAAAGTTTTAAAAACGTCTTTCCTGAAATTATTTACCAAACCGTGGTGTATTTCTGGTATGCTAATGATTTTGATGCTTTAGAAAAATCAGTCAGTTGGCGCATTAACCCTAATGCTTTTGTGATTAGGAAACAGGTTTGGGATACTTTTGGCGGCTTTGATTTAGATTATGAAAATATTCAAACATCTGCCTTAGACTTTGGTTTTAATACGTTACGGTATCAAGGTGTCATTCCGTTATACATCAAAGGATTGTTTGAAGGTATTATTGAAGAAGTAAATATTTCTACAAAAGATATTTATACGTTTTACATTAAAAATTTTAAGCGTTCTCATAGCATTTATATGTTATTTCGAAGAGGATTTTATAAATTCAATGACCTTCATAGTTTTAGGTATGCAAACCGTAAATTTAAGTTTAAAGAGAAAACTAGTGTTTTAAAACCTCGGGGATTACAACCTATCCAAGGAACTCCAAAAGTGAGTTACATCATTCCAACCATGATGCGCCAGGAATTCACCCTAAATCTGTTAAACGATTTAGAACATCAGACTTATAAACCGTTTGAAGTGATTGTTGTTGATGCTACACCTGAAAAATCAAGAGATGAGTTATTATATAATGCTCATAAATATTCATTTAAAGTGATTTTTAAATGGCAAACCACCAAAGGCAGTTGTAGAGCCAGAAATGAAGCCATCGATTTATGTACAGGTGATTATATTGTGTTTGGGGATGATGATATTCGTATTCAGCCCCAATTTATTGAAAACCATATCCGTTTATTACAAACCTATCATGCAGAAGCCTGTAATGGCTTGGATATTCGGGCCGACCATCAGCAGCAAGATTTAAACAATTTAGACGAGAAGTTAAAATCTTTAGGCGAATCGCGGTGGAAGGTTGGTGCTGCACAATCGTTTAGCAATGCCAATTCCTGTGTGTCCAGACGCGTTGTTAACTTGTTAGTTGGTAATGATATCAATTACGATGGCGGTTATGGCGAAGACAGCGATTTTGGACTTTCTATTACAAAACTGGGCGTTACTGTTTTGCATAATCCGTTTTCGGTGAATTTGCATTTAAAGCCACCCGTTGGCGGTTACCGTTTTTGGGGACAACAAGCCGGTATCAAAGGAAAAAAGAGAAAACAACAACCATGGGAGTTAGATCTGCCAGTTAAAAGGATTGTACCAAAACCAAGTCCGACCATCATGTACCAACTGTTTAAACATTTTGATGATAAGCAACGAAAGGAATATAATATTAAATATTTTATATTCTATTTTACAAAAGCGAAGTTGGTAGATATACCATTAAGAATTCTAAAGTTTCCACTAAGGCTTTTACAGTTTAATAAATCGATATTTTATGCGAAAAACTTGCTAGCTTTGGGAAAACGAACTAAATAATTATTATGAATTTTACGTTGATAGTTTGTACCTACATGCGACCGAAACCACTGTTAAACTTATTGCAGTCGGTAACAAAACAAACGTTATATCCTCATGAGATATTAATTATTGATGGTTCAACAAATGAAGAAACTGAGATTATTCTGAAAGAAAATCTATTTAAAAACTTAAAATATTTTAGAGTTGATGATAGAGAAAGAGGTTTAACCAAACAACGTAATTTTGGTTTACATCAAGTTTCAAAAACATCTGAAATTGTTTGTTTTTTAGATGATGATATTATTTTAACACCAACCTATTTTGAACATTTAATAAAAACCTATCAAGAAAAACCTGATGCTTTAGCCGTTGGCGGTTATATTGCCAATGAAGTACGTTGGACGACCTCTGATGAGAGAAGTGACCCTTCAAAATTTTATTATGATGGCTGGATGCGGGACGAACCATCTCGATTTAAAATTAGACGACTTTTTGGATTATTACCAGATGCCAAGCCGGGTTTTATGCCCAGCTTTTCCCATGGGCGTTCCATTAGTTTTTTACCACCTTCTGGAAGAATTTACGAAGTAGAACAACTTATGGGTGGCGTTTCTTCATATAAAAAAGATATTT
>PFKE01000054.1 GCA_002784145.1 Flavobacteriaceae bacterium CG_4_10_14_3_um_filter_33_47
GCTTGCAGCAACCAAAGCGGCCTGGAAACAATTAAATCAGTTATCAACACCAAATATCAATATTAACAAAATCGCTGCGTAACATCAGTTATTTAATTACAAGTTTTTTAATTGTTGATTTTCCTTCAGAAGAAATTTTCAGTAAATACACACCACTAGACAGATTATAATTGAGATAAGAATCATTAGAAATGGTATTAGTTTCAATCTTTCTTCCATCAACAGCATATAAATCTATGGTTGTATTTATTTTAAGACCCTTTATATAAAACCCATTGCTGGTTGGGTTTGGAAAAATCTTAATTCCCAAGAATGAAGTGTCTTTTACACTTAAAGACTGATTCCAAATATCACCAACCTGTGATCCCCATAAATACTCAACTAAATCAGGTTCATCAATAAACGGATTTCTATTGTACTGCCAGGTGTAAACAACGTTGTTTCTGTTCATTTCATAATCATCTGGTGGATCATTTCTATGCCATTCTAGCAAGGTTGCTAAATCACCTATAAATCCTGGTGTTGTATCTATGGGATAGCCGTTTACCACATCCAATCCGTTATAACGAGTTACCATGTAAAAAATGCTTCTTGCTACATCTCCTTTAAAAATTCCTGAATTACCTATTGGACCATCATACTCATTTACACCATAATTTTGATTATTTCTAATGCTATTTTCTGGTCCATCGGCAGCTCTTAAAGCATGAGCGTCGGAATTTCCATGTCGTAAAGAATCGGCTTCTGTAGTCCAATAAATAGCTTTTCCATCAGCAGTATCATCAGCTTCTATACTAAAAAATCCACCACGAGACCTTGGATACACATGTTCACGGTTCCATTTTCCTAGACTATTTGAAACAGTTTGAAAATCTAATTTGGCTCTGCCCTGTTCTGTGTAAAGTAGCCATACTTCGTTACTATTGGCTGGGTTTTGATCGGCTTCTTTTAAAATATCAATAATATCGGCATAAGTTTGTGCCCTTACCACAGAAGGATTTGCAATAATATCTTGCAGAGCCTGCTTGAGAGCAACACTTGATAATCCATCTAAACTCGCATAATAATTAGCGGGTTGCGTGCTTGAAACCAATCCAAAGGTAGGATTTAAGGGTGTTCCCCAGGCAGCCACTACAAAATCGTTATCAACAACCCTGATTTCAATGTTATCATTTAGTTTTAAATAGTCTACTGGTAAAGTAGAAAGGCTGATTTTTAAAACCTCATCGCCTTCATCATCAACATCATCTGTTAATGATATGGTGGTAGATATTGAATTTTCACCGCTTGGAATGGTTAACGAGGTGTTTCCTGTAAAATCTGACGTGTTAAAAGTGCCATTATTTAAACTGATATCAAACGAAAGGTCAGACGCTACGGGTTGTTCGGCAGTGAACGTGATGTCAAACGATTCGCCTTCTGGATACTGTAATTGTGCAACCGACAAGAGCAAACCATTCAATACAATGCCACTACCATCGTTTAATTGTCTTGGGGTTGGCGTACCTACAAAATAAGACCCATCGTTATTTCTTTGTATGGAATTGGTATTATTTCCAGCACCTTCATTAACGATTTGAATACTAGGATTGAATGCCGAAAATATGGGTGTTAATCCAGTACCATCGATATCATTGGTTTGGTAAAGTAACACATCAATAAGCGTTTCATCTACAAAGGCTGTTGTAAATTCGGGAAAATCGACAGCGTTGGCCTGATAAATAGCCACGGCATCTGCACCGTTTTGAATGGTATTTATTGGAATTAAAAAATGTGGAACTGGAGATACCGTATTGCTGCCTATTAAAAATAATCCGTTTACATCGGTGAAATGGCCATCTAAATCAATGGCTAAATAGCTTTTGTTGAGACCGGAAACAACATTTGTTGAACCATTAAAAAAAACCACCACGTACCCATCTAGCGGAAAATTGGGTGTAGTCGATTTTAATTCTAAAAATTCTTTATCGTCTACACTTGGGGTATCGCAATCCAATTCATTAATAACGAGTTGACTGAATGCAAATTCACTGATTATAAAAATAAGTATTAAGGTTATTTGTTTTTTCATTAGAGAGACTTTTTACAAAGGTAGGTATCTTAACCGGTCCTTGATGGAGCTTGCCGTTATTAAATTCTTAATTTAATGGACAGATGATAAATCTACATTAAACAACGGATCGTTTTTATTTGGATGTCTAAAATGAAGTAAACATTTTTAATTAAAAAAGATAACAGCACCTAAAACAAAACATTTTTAAATAAAACGCCTCTACCATTTAAAAAAAAACCAAAAAATAGGTCTACAATTATGACAGTATTTAAGCATATAACTATTTTAATCTATCATTTTATTACTTATTTGTAGACATCAATTTAAATATTAAAACCAAAACCATTTTATTGCTTACAAAAGTCTATTCAAATGCATTCTTTTTATTATGAATCTTTGGAAGATAGCATCCTTTTTTTATATCTTCAAAATACATTAAACGAATAAACCTTTTTATTAACCAAAAAACTAGTATAATGATAACACTTGCTTTCTTAGTGATTGATATTATTTTATCAATCTAAAAAAAAATGAAATGGGTAGAACTTAGTCTAGAATAAGTTTTACTAATTTTACAACATGCAAAAGCAAGTCTTTAAAATATTAGCAAAAGTTAATAAAATAATTTTACCCAGTTATTCTAAAAAACAACTGGATTTAAGCAAAGCTTCAAAACTTCAATTAGCAATCATTGGATGGCGTTATTATGTTACCACTAGAGCTTTAGATTAAAATTATTTAGTGTACTCTTCTCTACTTCCATCGCTATCAACTTGATAATGGAAATCTATTTCAAATAAACCTGCGTCTTGTCCATAGGTATCTGATGCATCATCTGCATCTCTAAATATGCGACAAATAATCATGCTAGACAAGGCTTTACCAGAACCACTCATGGTACCCAAAGAGGTTATGGCATGTTCATAAGCATCTACGGTTCCAACAGGAGTAATGGGAGTATTTCCTGTAATTATTGTGGTAGCGCCATGTAGTGAAGCAACATTTGCCCATGTATATTCTAAACCCCATTGTACCTTTGTATCTCCTACATTGGTTTTAGCAGACCAATGGACATGCGGATAAATATCAGAACCTTCTTTCCATTTGTGGGGCATTTGTACCATAAAATAAACTTCTTCTTCAGTACTTTTATCGAACCAATAAGCAAAAACACCTTGACTACCAGCACCACTACCGCCACTGGTATCTTGATAAAAATACATTGCAGGTGGTCTGGTTCCATCTTTGCTAGTTGAAAATACAGGTACTTTTAAATCTTCATATCGGGTGGCTGTGCCTTCATAACTTAAAGAGCCATCCTCTTCAATATAGGTGTTGTTAGTACCATCGCCAATTCTGGTATTTCCAACAGCATCAATGCTCATTCGTTCTGAGCCTGACGTCGTTAAATGGATAACATCGTCATCGGCACTTTGTTCTACCTCTACTCGGGTATCGCCTTCCGCGTTTATAATTTTATCTGGAGCACCAGTCGCTAATTCTGTCCAGCTGGTTTTATAAAACCAAAAACTTTGGGTATCGGTATCAAACACTAATAGCCCTGATACGGGCAATGCAATACTGGTTCTTTGACTGGTATCCATTCTTGGGATTAATATTCCTTTGGAAGTTGATTGAATATCTAAAATAGAGGAGGCATCTGGTAAAGTGGTACCAATGCCCACTTGTGAAAAAACAAGACTGTTTATAAAAAAACAAAGGACGAAAAATATGGTGGATGTTTTCATAATGGGTTGTGTTGGAAGTTAATTTATAATTTTAAAACTTTTTTTATGGGGTCCAGATTCAATCAAGACAATATACAGGCCTTGTGGATGCACAAATGGAATGCAAATGCTTTCATCATGAGATGGCATTTTTAAATCCACAATGGTTTGTCCAACGGCATTATAAACCCTTATTTGATTAATCTCTACCTGGTTTTTATTGTTAATAATGATGGCGTTATTTTTAAAATAAGCATTTACATCGTGGTTGGTGAAAACAAGGTCGGGGTTGTTAAGGGTTTCTGTTGCCTTAAAAACAACAAAGAATCTATCCAAATAATCGCCTGCAGGCACGTTGATGGTTAAATCAGACGCCGTTAAATTATGATAGGTATTGAGCAAGGCGTCTTTAATGTAAACAGGATCTGTAAAATTTTCAACAGCGTCTAGTTTAATGGTATGAATCCCTTCTTGGGTCATACTTAAGCCCAAAGGAAACTCATAGGCATTATCATAAGCGCCAACGCCTTGAATGACATATTTTTTATCTAAATCGTTTTCAATGATGTAAAACAATTCATCCTCTCTCGGATCGGTCATAAGCGCATCGTACCCTACGTTATAATTTAAGTCGGCTTCAGAATCTGGAAGAAAAGCCAACAGCAATTGTCTGTGAAATAAGTCTGGATTTTCATAACCAATTCTTACGCGTCTGGTTGGTTCTGAAGGATCATTGGATTTTGTATCTTTTGAATGGATGTTTTTGTAAAAATTGGAGTCCACGCCATCCTCTGTTTGGAAGGTTCTTTGTAAATTATCAATCGTAATGGTTCCATCGGCTATGGCATTGACAAAAAAACCTTGTCCTACGGCTAAATATCGTTTTGGGACAAGCAGAGATACCGAACCTACACCCGCAATAGAAGAAATAATGGATGGTGCTACGCCACCAGAAATATTACGAATAGCATAACCACCATAATAACTTGATAAGGTATGCGAACTGGTGCCACCATCAACCCATATTTGAATTTTATCCAGGGTACTTAAATTATCAGTAATAAATTGGGTAGCATCTAAAGCTGAAGGATATGGATTGCCCAACAAGGCAAACTCTCCTGCATTGATGGTAAAGGTATAAGTACCATCATTGGGTAAGCCCCTAAACACATAATTTTGAGAAGCAAAGCCCGTGCCCTTCATGGTAAATCCTTCGCCTGGCAATAAAGCGGTGTCTTTGTTGATGGCTTCCCATCCAGCATAGCCTGTGGTATTGGGCGCATATTTATAAAGCCATCGGTCACTTATTTGTAAGGGCGAAAGCACGTTATTGCTGCCATCTAAAATGGCTGGAGTACCATTATAAGGGCTGCCTGTATTGAAGGAAACCTGTTGTGGGTTAAATGGATTTAAGCCCGCATCGGTGCCATCAAATAAACCACCTTGTAAGGAGAAAGTACCAGCACCATTGGTTACTGGAGATGACCAATAATTAAACCCATAAACATTGGAAATGCCTTGCTGATCTCTTAACAAACGTCCCGAGGTTGTGGTATTGCTATTAGCGCCTAAATGCGTTTGGATTAATTGTGCCTCGCCCACCAACCGCATATCACCGCTCTCTAAATGGACCCTGTTTTCTACAAAAACACCAAAGCCATCGGCTACAGAGATGCCTAGTTTGGTACCACTGCTAACATCTACTTCCATATTATAAAAATTAACAAAGCCAGTAGAACCTGATAGGGATAATAAATCATGGGTAGCACTCTTAAAAAAGGTGGTTCCAGATATAGAAGAGGTAGCACCATCATTAGTGAAATCATGGTTTAAATATAAATCACCATCATTATAATGCAAGCCAGTGGCTGTATTGGTATAGGCTTCACCAAAATATACGGTGGTAGCATTCTGTATTTGTAAAGTTCCCGTATTAACGATTTGAGCAAAAGAAACGAATGGCATACAGCTTATTAAACGCATCAAGAAAACGTAATGTTTTTTCATAAAAATGGGTATTTGGAATCCTTACACTTAATAAATGTAGAATATGTTATAAAAAGAAAACATGATAAAAATCAGTTTTCAAGGAAAAAAGGGGTTTTTACCTAACAAAAATGTATTTCATCGATAAAAGTAATCAACTATGGACTGCAGTTCGTCATTGCTAGTGACCCCGTCATTGCGATCCCTATAGCTATCGGAACCACAGAAGCATTAAAAATAGTGTTCATTTTTAATCTAGGTACAATAAGATTTTAAGGCTTCTAACAGGGTTTCAACCGTAATGGGTTTTATTAAATAGTCTTTAATCCCAGCTTCCATTAATTTATTTTTATCATAATCATAATCATACACGTAAGCAGATTGCGCTACAATTAGAAGATCCGGATATAGCTTCTTAATTTGCTTACTCGCTTCATAGCCATTTAAAATTGGCAAATTAATATCCATCAATACCAAATCTATGTTCGGATGTTCTTTGCAATAATTCACGGCCATTTCGCCATTTTTGGCCCAAATATATTGAATGTCATAGCGTTCAAAAAAATGCTTAAAATATTCAAAATTACTCGCATCGTCTTCAACAATTAAAATGAGCTTATCTTTTAAAACAACCTCCTTGGTTTTTAAAGGTTTAGGTTCATCTTGGGTTTCATGGGTTTCTTCAAACGGAATGGTAAAAAAGAAGGTGCTTCCTTGATCCACAATAGAATTAACCCAAATAGTGCCTCCTAAAAGGGTAACTAGTTTTTTAGCGATAGAAAGACCGGTTCCCATACCTTCGTGGGTTCTGGATAACGACCCATCTACTTGCCTAAACAAATCAAAAATGGTTGTTTGGTTTTCATCATGAATGCCTATCCCAGTATCTTCTACAAAAAACTTTATCACAGGTTTGCCTTCTGAATGATACATGGTATAGCCATAATTTATATAGCCTTCATTGGTAAAATAAAAGGCATTTTCTATCAGGCTTTTAAAAATTTTAATGAGTTTAATTTTATCGGTGTTTAAAGTTTGCTCTTGGTATTCTTCTGGTATTATTAAATTAAATTCTAAATGGTTTTTATGAAAATGTTTCTGTTTAATTCGCATCAATTCATCCAACTCCTGTAAAACTGCCTTTAATTTTAACGGCTGTTTATGGGACTTGAGCTGTTTGGATTCTATCATGGAAATATCTATAAGATTTTCAACAATATTAAGCAAATGATCACCGCTTGACTTTATAATGTCATTATACTCCAAAACTTCGTCTATGGATGTTTCTGAATCAATTAAACTAGAGAGTCCAATAATGGCATTTAAAGGCGTTCTTAATTCATGCGAGATGTTGGCTAAAAACTCAGATTTTAGCTTATCGGATTCTTGGGCTTTGGATAAAGCTTCTTTGAGACTATCTAAAACTACTATGCGTTGTCTTATATCTCTTTGTATGCCTATAAAACCTATAATGTTTCCTTGACTATCTATAATAGGATCTGCCGAGCCTTCTACATCTATAATCTCTCCATACTTAGTAATGTTGGTATATTGTGTTGCCGGAATACCTTGTTTGTTTAAAAGGGTGTTCCAAAAGGCCGTAAAATCCCGCTTATTTTTTGGGCTTTTTAATATTCTGGGTGTTTTGATTCCTAATACCTCATAAGGTTCAAACCCGTATAGGTTGGAGAATTGATCATTTACAAATGAAAAGACACCATCTACATCGGTCATAAAAACAATTTCTTTGGATTTTTTAAGCGCAGAATGTAATTTCTGTAATTCAATATGGGCATTTTTACGTTCAGAAACATCTCTAATAATGCCTGTAATAAGATTTTGATCTTCACTTTGCCAACGTGAAACCGAGAGCTCTACAGGAAATTCGGTACCATCTTTTTTTCGAGCCACCAATTCACTGGTCTTGCCTGCTTTATTTTGAATCCAAACTTTAATTAACCGATTTAAATCTTTATATTCTAAATACTTGTCGGATATGATCTGTAAAATACTTTGATGGATAATCTCCTCGCTAGTATACCCAAACATGCCTTGCGCTGCACGATTCCAAGAGCTTATAACCCCATCTTCGGTAATGGTTATAATGGCATCTATGGCCGAATCTATAATAAAACTCTGGAACTTTTCAGCGTTCAAAGCTCTATGTTTTAAAGCTTCTATCTCTAATAAAAGTTTCTCCGTTGTTTCTTCTTTCTTCATCTTACTTAATTATTGTGAACATTCACCGCTAAATAATTTAGGATGGTATCATATAAGCTTTGTTTTGAAACCGGTTTTGATAGGTAATGATTGCAACCAGCTTTCATGGCCTTGGTTTCATCTTCTTCCATAGCATAAGCCGTAATGGCTATAATGGGCACCGTTTTGTTGTGTTTTCTAATGTTTATGGTGGCTTCATACCCATCCATAATGGGCATTTTTATGTCCATAAACACCAAATCAATGTCGTGTTTATGTTTTGTAAACTGTTCTACCGCTTCCAAACCATTTTGAACATGAATGATTTTAAAATCAAACACTTTTAGAACTTCTCTAAGGTAGATAAAATTGGTGACTTCATCTTCCACTATTAAAATAGTTTTATGGCTTTTATCTCTTATTTTAAGAGGTGGATGTGGTTCAACTATTAGAGAATCATTTTTTTTAACCGGTGTAAATGGGATGGTAAACATAAAGGTCGAACCCTTCTCGGAGGTTTTTTCCAGCCAAATAGTGCCGCCTAATAGTTCCACAATCCCTTTGGAAATGGCCAGTCCCAGCCCATTGCCTTTTCCAGATTTTAAGGATTGGTTATTACCTTGATGGAATCGTTCAAAAATGATGTCTTTAGATTGTTCTTCGATACCTATGCCAGAATCTTCTATAAAAAACTGAACCATGTCGGATTCTATGGTATAACCAAAACGCACTAATCCTTTTTGGGTAAACTTTAAAGCATTTTCAATAAGGTTGGATAGTACTTGAAACAGTCTTAAACCATCGGTATTGATATGGCTTTCATCATCATCCAAGGCTTTAAAGGTATCCAGAGTAAGCGCTTTATTTTTTATTTGAATGGAGAATTGATAATACAGGTTATTTATGATCTCGTTTAAGTTACATGGTTTTAATTGAACGTCTAATTGATTGGCATTAATTTTTGAAACGTCTATAATATCTGAAATAATATGCAACAATCGGTTTCCGGAATCGTTAATTAATTTTATAAACTTACTCCGTTTGGTAGCATCTAGCTTTTTATCTTCCAATAAATTTGAAAAGCCTAATATAGCATTCATGGGGGTTCTTATTTCGTGGGACATGTTGGCTAAAAAGGCCGATTTTAATCGTTCACTTTCTTCGGCTTTTTCTTTGGCTTTTAATAATTCTATTTCGGTTTTTTTAAGTGAAGATATATCGGTAATGATACCAATTATAAATTTTTTGCCATGCTCATCTACAAACCTTGATTTCCTTGTTAAAATGGTAAACGTCGGTTTATTCCTTAAGGTTAAAGTTTCTTCTGATATACTATCTTCTCCGGTTTCAATCACTCGCTTATCTACTTTTAAAAATAGATCACGCTCTTTTTCGCTAACGTCTTCTGCCATGGTTTTTCCCAAAATGGCTTCGGCGGTAGTATCAAACATTTTACAAAAAGCGTCATTAACCACTAACAATCTGCTTTTATCGTCTTTTACAAAAACGGGGTCAATAATTTTATTGATGATGTTATTCAAAAATTCTTCGCTGTGCTCGGCGTTTTCTTTAGCACTAAGCAATGCAGATTCAAACATTTTGCGCTGGGTAATATCTCTAATAACACAAAAAATAGCTGGGCTATTGAGTTCATTTACAATGGCAGTCAATAAAACTTCGGCTGGAAATTCTTGCCCGTTGGCTTTTTTATGGATCCATTCAAACCGCTGCGACCCTTGTTTAAGGCTCTCCACAATTTTTTCTTGGGCAAAATCATAAGAATCTCTGCCATTGGGTTGTGTTTTTGGCGATATTTCAGAAGGATGCTTATTTAAAAAAGCATTTTTTGAATCATATCCAAACATGTTAACGGCGGCCTCGTTACAATCAACAAACAGCTCGTTTTTTAAAATAAATAAGGCATCTTTGGATTTTTCAAACAAGGACTTGAATTTTTCCTCGCTTTGCTTGAGTGCTTTGGTTCGAGCCTTAACTTTTGCTTCAAGCATCACATTAAAACTACTTAATTTTTGATAATTATCTTTGAGCTCATTGGTGGTAATGGAAAGGATTTTCTCTTCACCAACTTTCAATAAATCATGTTGTTCTGAAACAGTTTCCCCTCTATAAATGCCCTTTATCTCTTTAATAAAACGATTGATTGGTGTGGTAATGCTTCTGGATAAAGCATAGGCCAAAAAAAGACTTAAACCAACTAAAAACACAATGACCATCCAGAAAAAATTAAATCGTTCTTTCCCACTTTTTACCATGTTTAAGTACAAGGTGTCTGCATTATTTTGAGCAAATTCTGAAATGGTATCGGCTTGAGCCAACAAATGGTTCATTTTTGGCAACCCAAATTGCTCTAAAAGGTGAGTAGCTTTTAAAGTGTCTTGCTTTTTTTGTAAATCAACAACCTCAAAAATAAATGACTTATAAGCATTATAACTTGTTTGTAAACTATCTAAATCCTTGGCGGATCCTAAATAGTTGGTTTTAATAGTTTGAATGGCTCCAAACAATAAACTATCGTCATGTTTAATTTCGTTAAAAAAAAGGTCT
This sequence comes from Flavobacteriaceae bacterium CG_4_10_14_3_um_filter_33_47, assembly GCA_002784145.1. Lineage (GTDB taxonomy): Bacteria > Bacteroidota > Bacteroidia > Flavobacteriales > Flavobacteriaceae > Yeosuana. Next base: position 10,531 of record PFKE01000054.1, read on the forward strand.
CTCACTGCAATGTCTGATTGTACGTAATGATCCACCCAGTGATTGATTCTAGAGACTTTTTCTTTTACTGCGCCTGTTGCATTTGATACCCCAAAAGGATGCTTGTAAAAGGTTTCCATGTGCTGATTTACATTGTTCATTCTGTACAGCGCAAAACCCCCAAGAATCAAGGTGAATAGTAGTAAGGCAAAGGCTATGTTAATTCGAGTCTGGAATCTTACTCTTTTCATGGTAGATGACCGTTTATATTCAACATAAAACAAACAGGTTTACAGAAATTAGGCTTAAGTCAAACCCATTATCAAGCTGTTTTAAAATTGTAAAATAAAGGATAAATAGTTGAACTAAAAATGATTGAAATCATCTTATGCAATTAATTATTTAAGAACACAAAGGCTTCGCGATAATAGGTAAAGAAGAAAAACAGTAGTTAAAATACAAGCAAAAAAAAAAAGAGAACCATTCATTTAAGAATTACTCCCTTTTTTTTGTTATCAACCAACCAATAAATAACATGACAAATAAAAGCAATGTTTCTAATAAAAAACATGACTTTTGTTAGGTTTTCGAAAAAAAATAATTTTTTTTGATTGTCCGTAATCTATCATAATAAAATGTTTCATGTCAGGTTGAGCGCAGTCGAAACCCCATGTTTAATTTATTAAGTATGATAACCTCTTGCCTGCGCTCGAGGTGACAGTAATCTATGATAGATTACGGACAATCCATTTTTTTTATGAATACCGTGATTTATAAAAAAAGGGTTGAAACCTTCAACCCTTTTTTTATATCTTATTCTTTTATGTTTAACTCCAAAACGTGGCGTATAAGGCGGCTACAATCAACATGACAGCAAAAGCACCAATGTTGAATAACGGACTTGTTTTAAACATGCCTTTGGTAATGGGAATGCCTTTTTCATCATCAGCACCTTTATGTTGGGTATAACTTACCAAAGCAATAACAGCCATGGTCAATAAAACAGTATAACCCATTTGATCCATAAATGGAACATCTACAAACAGCGGTGATGTGGACCATCCGTTGGGTGCTACTTTAAAATATAAAGCAATTGGAATAGATACTAAAGCCCCAACAATAGCAGCCTTGTTGGTAGTTTTTTTCCAGAACAAGCCTAACATAAACACGGCTAAAATACCCGGACTTACAATACCGGTGTATTCTTGTATAAACTGAAAGGCTTGATCGATACCTCCTAACAACGGTGCCATGATACAGGCAATAACCAAAGCTACCGCTGCTGAAATTCTACCCACGTTTACAGTGGCTTTATCATTGGCTGTCGGATTGATGTATTGTTTGTAAATATCCATCGTAAAGATGGTGGATGTTGAATTTAACATAGAGGCCAGTGAAGACACAATGGCTGCTGCCAAGGCTGCAAAAGCGATCCCTTTCATACCCGTTGGTAAAAATTGCAACAACCAAGGGTAAGCCTTGTCTGCTTGCTCTAAAGAGGGTAGATTATTTGTCACTGAATCTCCCAATCGAGCCATAATTTCAGGGTCGTTAATCATAACATAGGCAGCAATCCCAGGAATCACAACTATTAATGGAATGATCAGTTTTAAAAAGGCTGCTAATAAAATACCTTTTTGTGCTTCTTTTAAGGATTTAGCGGCTAAGGTTCTTTGAATGATATACTGGTTAAAACCCCAATAATATAAATTCGCGACCCACATACCTCCTATCAACACGCCTACTCCAGGCAACATATCATAATAAGCATTGGACTCATCAAAAATCATGGCAAATCGTTCTGGCGTAGCTTCATAAACCGTTTTTAATCCAGCAATAACCCCTTGGCCATCCGATACGGTATTTAAGGCAATATAGGTGGTTACCAAACCGCCCAACACTAAAAAAATCACCTGAATAACATCGGTCCAGGCCACTGCGGATAGGCCACCGTATAAGGAATACGCAGCAGCAAATAAAGCCAAGCCAATCACCCCATATATCATGGGAATTCCCATAATGGTTTCTAAAGCCAAGCTTCCCAAATATAGAACCGAAGCTAAGTTAACAAACACATACAACCCAATCCAAAACACCGCTAAAATGGTTTTTAAATTGGTAGAAAATCGTTTTTCAACAAACTCAGGAATGGTGTACAAGCCTTTTTCAATAAATATGGGTAAAAAGTATTTTCCAACAATAATTAAGGTAATGGCTGCCATCCATTCGTAAGAAGCTATGGCCAACCCTAAGGCAAACCCAGAACCAGACATGCCTATAAATTGCTCTGCAGAAATATTGGCAGCAATCAAGGAAGCACCAATAGCCCACCATGGTAAAGATTTACTAGCTAAAAAGTAATCTTCGGCATTTTTTTGATGCCCCTTTTTGTCTCTCGACACCCATAAGCCAACCCCTAATATTAAAACAGCATACGCTGTGAAAATAAAATAATCCCAAAATTCAAAATGTGTATTCATAATTAAAGTTTATATAATGTAGTTTAGTTTTATGTTTAAAAATCTATAATTAAATTCAAAGCTTGTAAAGCTAATATTATTTTTTAAAATTATAGAATTATTGAAAAAATATAAACCGTTATAAAACCGGTTAAAGAAAGAATGCTGGTCATCACCGTCCAACTTTTAAACGTTTGGGTTTCATTAAGGCCTAAATATTTGCTTACCAACCAAAATCCGCTATCGTTAACATGCGATAATATGGAGGCTCCTGATGCAATGGCAATGACCAATAAGGCTTTATCTATTTCAGAAATACCAGGCGCTAACAGCGGTGCCGTAATACCTGCTGCCGTAATCATGGCAACGGTGGAGGAGCCTTGTAAAACCCTAACGGTAACGGCCGATAAAAATGCAAAAAGCAAAATACTAGCGCCTTGGTCTGCAAAATAAATGGCCAACATTTCTCCAGTTCCTGTATTGACCAATACTTGTTTGAAGACACCACCTGCACCAGTCAATAAAATAATAACCCCAGCTGCTTCCATAGATTTGGTAGTGATTTTCAATAAGCTTTCTTTTGAAAATTTTCCTTTGATGCCTAAAACATACCACGCCACTAAATTGGCAATGATAAGCGCTGTAAAGGGATGCCCTATCATTTTAAGCCAGGACTTCACTTGAAACGGGATGGTGTCTTCAACAAATAAATCACTGTTTAAAACCGTATTACAAACAATTAACACTATAGGAATGCCAATAATAGCTAAAATAAGACCCACCGAAGGAAACGCCTTTGCGGTCTCTAAATCTTGGGATAGCAACGGGGCTTCTACAAATATTTTTTTGGAAATATAGCTCCCAAAGATAGGACCACTAATAATGGCCGTTGGAATCCCAATAAGAAAACCAAATAAAATAACCCAGCCTAAATCTGCTTTTAAAATGTCGGCCACCGCAACAGGTCCTGGAGTTGGTGGTATAAACGCATGCGTAATGGCCAATCCGGCTAAAAGCGGAATTCCATAAAGCAACAACGATTTTTTGGTCTGGCGTTGAAGTGAGTAAATAATAGGCACCAAAATAATAAAGGCCACATCAAAAAACACTGGAATGGCAATAAAAAAACCAGCTACTACCAAGGCCCAGGAAGCATTTTTTTTACCAAAGGTTTTAATTAAAAAATGGGCCAAAGATTCTGCACCACCCGAATGTTCTAAAATAGCACCAAACATAGCGCCCAAGCCTACCACCATCGCAACAAATCCCAGGGTATCGCCCATCCCTTGCTGCATGGTTGCCATAATGTCCGAAGGGTCCATGCCCGATAAAATACCGACCACCATACTGGCTATCAACAGGGCTATAAAAGCCTGAATTCTCAATTTTAAAATAAAGACCATTAAAACAATAATCCCAACAATCACCGCAACAATAAGACTGTAATCAATCATGCTTCGTTCCAGTTTGTATGATAATATTCAGAAGATGAATCTCCTTTTAACTGATAGGTATGGGCCCCAAAAAAATCACGTTGTGCCTGAATTAAATTGGCTGGCAATTCTCTAGTAGTCATGGATATCCAATAATGGTAAGCCGACCAAAAGGCATCAAAACCTACTCGATGGTTTAAAGCATAAAAAATAGAGGTTTTAATAGGGCGTTCTAAATGCAAAAGCTTTTCAAAAATAGGGGAACTCGCTAAAAACGAGGGCTTGTCTTTGAGAATCTCAACCGAGGCTTCCATAAAATGCGAACGAATGATGCAACCTTGGGTCCATATTCGGGCAATTTCAGACAAATCCAACTGCCAATCGTATTCTACTGAAGCCAGTCGCATGAGTTCAAACCCTTGATGATGATTGATGATTCTGGCAAAACGATACGCATTTTCAAGATGCTCTACATCCAGAGTCCCTGTTGGCGTTTCTGGAACAATGGCCTTAGAAAACGTTTCTCTTTGCGCTTTAAAGGACGATACATAACGAGCAAAGACTGCAGACGACATCATGGTGGTAACTGCTCCTAAATCCAAGGCGGTTTTACTGGACCAAGAGCCGGTTCCTTTTTGTCCTGCTTGATCCAAAATAGTATCCAAAACATAATGCTCACCATCACGCTTTTTAAGGATGGTTATGGTAATATCTAACAAATAACTCGATAAATCGGTGGCAAGCCATCCCGATAACACCTCGGCAATCTCTTCTGACTGCATGCTGGTTTTTAACACGGCATACACCTCGGCCAGCAATTGCATTTCGGCATATTCAATCCCATTATGAACCATTTTAATGAAATGCCCAGAACCATCTTTTCCAATATAGGCACAACAGGGTTGGTTTCGGCTGTCTTTGGCCGAAATTTTCTCAAGCAACGGTGCAATTATTTGATACCCTTCATAAGCCCCACCGGGCATTAAACAAGGGCCTGTTCTGGCACCTGCTTCGCCACCGGATATACCGCAACCTACAAAATAAATACCATGGTCTGCTAAATAGTGGCACCGTTTTAAAGTGTCTAAATAATGGGAGTTCCCACCATCAATAACAACGTCGCCTTCATCCAAAAGCGGTATCAATAGTTCAATAACCGCATCAACCGCTGTCCCCGCTTTAATCATGATCAATAGCTTTCTGGGTCTTTCTATCGAGGCTACAAAATCATGTAATTGGGTAAAGCCTAAAATATGTTTAAACGAGCGATTCTCTTTTATAAAATGAGAAACCACCTGTGCTTCGCCACCATCGGTTCTGTTGTAAACGGAGACCTTAAACCCCTTTTCCGCCATGTTTAAACTCAGGCTTTTGCCCATAACGCCCAAACCAATAAGCCCTACATCCGATTTATCCATGTATCTTTAATTTTGAGTTGATTTCAAATACCAAAGAGGCCAAGCTTGCTTCCACATCCAAATGCAAACCGTAATTAGGAATCTCTAAGGTATCCATTTGCGATTGTAAAAGAGTTGACGACATATAATGATGAGTCCTTTGTTCAAGTCTGTGTTGTATCAAATCAAAAGAACCGTATAAAAATACCCAAAAAATAGGAATTTCAGAAGCAGAAAGAAGTTGCCTATACGATTCTTTTAAAGCAGAACACGCTAAAACAGCACCGCCGCTTTGCTCCCATGCCTTAATATTGTTCGATAAACCCTGGAGCCAAGGCCAACGATCTTCATCCGTAAGCGCTTGATTATTCTTCATTTTCTCAACATGCTCTTTAGAATGAAAATCGTCGGCGTCAAAAAATGGCAGGTTGAGTTCTTTTGCCAATTGCATGCCTACACTGGTCTTCCCACAACCACTAACACCCATGACTATAATCATCATAAAACGCTCATTTTATTATGCAATATGGTTAAAATTATTGATACTTGTCCATAAATAACCCAAATAATAACAGGCTTGATGCCAGCATTAAACCACAGTAGAAACTAAAAGGCATTGTTTTTACGAACAATCTAAACCATAAAAATCCTTAATAATGACTAAGATTCTTTTCCAAAATAACCCACTATGATAAAAGCTAAAAAACGATGAAAATTAAGGACTTATTAACACCCGGCATTTTTTTTACAGCATTCAAATGTTTAATTTTGAAAGGTTAATTTATTCTTTATGATGGTTTGGGGTTTATTCCTTTTAGGGATACTTATTTTTTTAGCATTAGACTTAGGAGTTTTTAACAAAAACCCACACATTATAAGCGTTAAGGAAGCTTCTGTTTGGACTGGCGTTTGGGTAAGCTTATCCTTTCTGTTCTCTGGCGTTATATACTGGCTTTACAGCACCGGCAAAATCGATAATGTAGATACCTTAACCCCTATGGATGCCACCATAAAATACATCACAGGGTATTTAATAGAATTGTCTTTAAGCATTGACAACATTTTTGTAATAGCGGTTATTTTCAGTTCTTTCCACATTCCACAAAAATACCAGCACAGGGTATTGTTTTGGGGCATTTTAGGAGCTATTGTATTCCGGGCGCTCATGATATTTTTTGGCATAGCGCTGATCAATAAATTTAGCTTCACCACCTATATATTTGGAGCTTTCTTGCTGTTTACCGCCTTTAAAATGTTGTTTTCAAAAGAAGAAACATTCAACCCAAAAAAATCATTTGTTTACAGAAATTTACGAAAGGTTATGCCCATAACCTCGCACATGCATGGGCAAAAATTCTTTGTTAAAATGCATCATATCACGGCGGCCACGCCTTTATTTATAGCCTTGGTAGTAATTGAGTTTACAGACATTTTATTTGCGCTGGACAGCGTACCTGCCATCTTGGCCATAACCTCAGACCCTTTTTTGGTGTTTAGCTCCAACATTTTTGCCATCTTGGGCTTAAGGTCTATGTATTTTTTCCTTGCCAACATGCTGGAACGCTTTAGTTATTTAAAATACAGCTTAGTTGCTATTTTAAGTTTTGTAGGCGTTAAACTCATCTTGGTGCACCATTATAAATTCCCAGAATGGGTTTCCTTAAGTTTTATTGCGGTGGCCCTCCTTATTGGCATTATCGTATCTTTAAAACGAGAGCCTGCTATGGGCTTAGAGGATAAGAGCGTAGATTGATCTAGTAAAGACTTTTGCAAAGCAACTAGGTACCCTTGTAGCTAAAAAAAATAATGTCCTTTTTCTTTTCTTAACCAATGGATATTGTTCAATACAATTTCACTTTATTAAAACCATTAAGCATTAAAAATATAAAGCACTTCTTCAACGCCTTGATTGTGTAAAGATTTTATTCGCTTAAAACCGTTTTTTGTGTAAAAAACATCTAGTTTTAAATCTTCAATAGTAAGCCAATAGTTTTGTTTTGGATGCGTTTTTTTAAGATTCTGTA
>PFKE01000041.1 GCA_002784145.1 Flavobacteriaceae bacterium CG_4_10_14_3_um_filter_33_47
TACACTTTTTCAAAGTGTTATGAAAAACCATCCGTTTTTCAAACTTTTCCTCTTTGACCCCGGGGCAGAGCCCCGAGGTATTCTCTTCGAATAAAGGTATTATTTAGAAAAAAACATGATAAAAGTCAGTATTTCTATTCATGAAGAACTAAAAAAGGAATGTCTGTATGGTAACTTATTTCCTGAACTGTAGGATGAAATAGAATACGCTGAAAATAATTTAAATTTTTAGCGACCATAGTAATAAGGTTTACATTTTTTTTCTCAACAAATGATTGAATAGCAGATTCAATATGATTATTGGTTAAATTATGAAAAACACAATGACTGTTTACAAAGTAATCTTCTAAATAACCTTTATTAATTTGTTGATCTAAATTTAAAGAAGCCCCTTTTTTATTGATATGCAATATATTAACAGTGCCTTTATAAAGATCAAGGACTTCCATAATGGGCTTTAATAACTCCAAAGAGTAAAACGAAGAAAAATCGGTTGGAAAAGCAATTTCTTTAGGCGTTTGATATTTGGCGTTTTCAGGAACTACAAGCGTTGTACAATGAACCCTCGTGATAACATCTCCTGTATTACTTCCTACTATAAGCTTTTTTAACCCAGAAGCTCCTTTGGTGCCCATGACTATGACATTAATTTTCTTTTCAGAAACATGCTTTCTAATAGAATCAATAAAGTAATTATAATCGGTTAAGGTATAAAACTGATGCTTTTCATTATTAGAAACACTAACCAGTTTTTTTAAGAGTTCTTTTAGTTTAACCTTTGCAGGCTTTACAAAGGCTTCATCAATCACTTCTTGTGTGGGCATATAGGTTGTTTCTGCAACCACCAGCGTATTAATGGTATTAACATGTAATAAATAAAAATTACAATTGGATTTTTCATAAAATTTTAGAGCATACTCTATGGCATTGCAAGAATTTTTAGAAAAATCTGTTGGTATTAAAATGTTCTTCATTAATCTACTGTTAATCAAAAACAAAAATATGTGGCAAGTTTATCACAAAAAATGATATAAATCATATTGTGAGATATAGTGGTTCATTTAGTTAATTTGTTGAAGCCTTTGAATATCAAGAATTTTGATGTTCCTTGCCTCAATTTCAATGAGACCATCTTTTTTAAAACTAGATAAGGTTCTTATGAGTGTTTCTGTAGCTATACCTGCAACGCTGGCTAAATCATTTCTTGAAATCCTGATAGGTTCTCCAGATTTATTATTTAATTTTTCAGCAAATTTTAATATGGTAGAAGCTGTTTTTTTATTGACCGAGCTATAGGCCATATCCAACAATTGGTCTCTAGCTCCTGAAAGATTATCTGTTAATAACTGAATGAGTTCAAGCGTTATTTTATGATTATTATCTATAATATCTTTTAATTCTTGCTTTGATACACCAACCAATTCGCAATCTTTAATGGCGGTTGCAGATTCTTGGTAAGGGATGTTTTGCGTAAAAGAAGTATATCCAAACAATTCATCTTCCTGGTATAAATTGGTGGTTAATTCTTTGCCATCATGATCATACTTAAAATTTTTAACAACTCCTTTTCTAATTAAATAAATGAAATTTGAGTTGTTACCTTCTTCATAAATAACATCGCCTCTTAAAAACCTGAAGGTTTTGCCGTTATCATCAAAGAAATTCTTTAAATCGTTAAGGGTTCTAATTTCATCATTCCCATCGGTTTCTTCATCGACACCTTTATTTTGTCTCTCATCATTTAAAATAGCTGCTTTGGCCATTCTGCTTTCTATGGCACTTATTAATTCTTCTTCATTAAATGGTTTGGTAATGTAATCATCTGCACCTAAATCCATCCCTTTTCTAACATCACGGCGTTCTGTTTTTGCCGATAAAAAAATAAATGGGATGTGTTTGGTTAAATCATTTTTTGATAAACTGTCTAAAACACCATATCCATCCAGTTCTGGCATCATGATATCACAAACAATAATATTGGGTTGATACTTTTTAGCAACCTCTACGCCTGCCCGACCATTGGATGCTGTTTCAACTTTATATCCAGATAATTCTAAAAGTTCTGCGGTGTTTTCTCTTAAAACAACATCGTCTTCAATTAATAATACTTTTTTCATTATTTAATTGGCTTTATTTGGTATGATTATAGTAAATATAGTTCCTTTATGTTCTTCGCTTTCAAATTTAATTTTTCCTCCTAAATTTTCTAAGTGAGTTTTTACAATATTTAACCCAATACCTGTCCCTTGGGTTAATAATGCGTTTTCTGCTCTAAAATAGCGATTAAAAATGTTTTTTTGATCCTTTTGTGGAATACCAATACCTTCATCTGAAATGATAAAAGTTGTTTCTTCATAATCTTGCCTTACTGCTATATCAATGGAGGTGTTTTCTGGCGAATATTTTAAAGCGTTATGCACAAGATTGGACAGGGCCAATTCCACAATTTTCTCGTCTTGATATAAAGACAAATCATCTATGTTATCCGGATATTTTATTCTTTGTCCTTCCTTTAACAAAAGATTACAGCTATATACAACTTCATTAATGACTTTGCTTAATTTGAAGTCCTTAAAATTATACTTTATTTTTCCTGTTTCTAATTTATCAATGGATAAAAAATCATTCAAAATATTATTTAAATAGTGAACTCTGTCTGTAATGGTTTTTAAATGTTTGTCCCTGTTTGACTGTTGTTCTGTAAGCTTGTATTTTCCTAACAGCATGGTGGAGGTTAAAATTCCGCTTAAAGGAGTTTTAAATTCATGCGAAACCAATGACAAAAACTTAGTTTTTAACTCATTGAGTTCAATTTCTTTTTTAAGCGCTATTTTTGTTTTTTTTTCTGCCTCTATACGCTTTTTGTTCTCTGCCTCTAATCTGGTATTAAGTGCCTGCAATTCATTTACAGCATTTCTTAATTCCTGGGTTCTTCTTAAAACCTTTTCTTCTAGTTTTGCATTCAAGTCCAATACTTGTTGTTCGTGCTTTTTTCTAACAGAAACATCTATTACTAAGGCCATGACAAAAGTTTCATCATAAGCTTTAAAAGGATTTAATCCTATTTCCAGAGGAAACACACTACCATCTTTACGTAAACCGGAAAGTTCACGTCCATTACCCATTTTTCTGCTAACATTTTGTTTTATAAAACCCTTAACATGGTTGGTATGATTATATTGATAGTTTTTTGGAATTAAAACATCTAGACGTTTCCCTATTAATTCTTTGTGCCCATAGTTAAACATTTGCTCTACAGAAACGTTTGTAGCCACTATTTTTTGAGATTCATCAACAACAATAACACCTTCAGAAACTGTTTCAAAAAGCAAATTGAAAACATCTTTATCTTTCTGAAACATGTATTTATTTTTTTAAAAGATTATGAAGCTTAAAAATACAAAAAAATAAATAGTCCAAATGAATGAAAATACATTGAAAATGTTAAAGTCTTTATATTGAAATTACCTATATTTATTAGGTTATAAATCATAAAACATGATTTGACATTATTTAATTGAAAAACAATTATTTAATTAGCTTTTACATCATGAAACAATCTTTTAACAATATTATTAATGATGACCATCTGGTTTTGGTAGATTTTTTTGCAGAATGGTGTGGCCCTTGTAAAACCTTAGCTCCTATATTGAAAGATGTAAAAAAAGAATTTGGTGAGCAATTAAAAATTATAAAAGTTGATGTTGACAAAAACCAAATGGTGTCATCAAAATATCAAGTAAGAGGTGTTCCTACCATGATTCTTTTTAAAAAAGGAAAATTGCTTTGGAGACAATCGGGCGTTTTGGATAAAAATAGTATCATTTCAATAATAAGAGACCATTTGTAAAATCAATGATATGATTTAAATCATAAAATAAAAATGTAATTCTTTTTATTTTTCATTATTGTAATTCGTGCTTTTTAATACAATAATTGAGCTTGTAATTTTTAAATATAAGACTATGATGGAGCCATTAAACAAAGAAGAATCTTTACAACTACTAAGTAACCATTTTATTGGTCATTTGGCATACATTGCAAAAAACACTCCTTTTGTGGTACCAATAACCTATTATTACAATCAAAAAGAAAACATAATTTTAAGTTATTCAAATGAAGGGCATAAAATAGATGCCATGAGATTGCACTCCTCAGTTTCTGTGCAAATTGAAGAAATACAGTCTATTAATCAATGGAAATCATTACTGTTAATTGGTGATTTTGAAGAATTAAAAGGAAGCGAAGCCAAAATGTACCTTCATAGCTTTGCATTAAATGTTAAGAGTGTTATGGCTAAAAAAGAATCGATAAAGCCAGAATTGATTAATAATTTTTCAAGTAAATTAACTACCAATTCAATTCCAATTGTTTATAGAATAAATATTCATCAAATGATAGGAAGAAAAAATATGCCTCAACTTTAAAGTTCTTTTCCCATTAGCTTTTTCTGTTAAATGCTGTGTTTACCAGTTTATAGGCTTTCTTTTTAAAATAAAACCCTTAAATAGATTGATTAAAATTTATTTTTTATTAGCAGAAAAATTATAGGCTGTTTTTGAAAAAAAATAATGACAAAAGTCATAAATAACTTCAGTTTCAAAGCGTAAATTTGTTGAAATTAATCAAAGAAATCATATGTTTAAACATATGGTTTATAAATCTTCTAATCATGAAATCATATGTATTAAAATTATTTTTTTTAGGGTTTTCAACCATGGCTTTTTCACAAGCCGGACACATTATGCAAGGTGTTGGTGCCGTTAATATGTCTATGGGTGGGGCTTCAACAGCGCAACCCTTGGATATTTCTGGAGCATTACATTGGAATCCTGCCGCAATATCGGTTTTTGATGACAAAATATTAAAATTTGATATTGGTTTGTTTTTTTCATCACCAGAACTATCATCTTCTTTGCCAGCAGGAATGTTGGGTCCTGGAGCACCTGGTGTAAGTGGCACTACGTTAGATGATAGAGGGGTTTCTCCAATGCCAGCATTAGCAATGGTTTGGGGAAAAGAAGGTAGCAAGCATACTTTTGGAGCTTCTGCTTTTGGCATTAGTGGCTTTGGTGTTACATTTCCAGAAGAACCTAACAATCCTTTAAGTCCAACTTTTAATCCACTGGAAAATTCTAACCCAATAAATTACCCTCAAAATGCCAGAGGGTTTGGGCATATAGAATCGGATTATATTCTATTACAAATTGGACTTACTTGGGCTTATGAATTAACCGATAAGTTATCTGTAGGTATAGCACCAACTATAAATTATTCAACATTGGAATTATCACCAAACCCAACATCTAGTCCGTCTCTTACTGCTGGCTATCCTTCAACAGATAAAACTACTGCTATTGGATTTGGAGCACAATTTGGATTGTTTTATGAATTGGAATCTGGGTTAAAATTTGGTGCATCCTATAAAATGCCTCAAACATTTTTAAAATTCAAATTTGATAATACCTTCTTAGATAATAGCACTTCCAAAAATGAGTTTCAAATGGATTACCCAGGAATTTTGTCATTTGGATTTGGATATACAACTAAAGATGTTGACTTAGCCATAGATTTTAGAAGAGTTCACTATAAAGAAACCGCAGGGTTTAAAAACACAGGATGGACACAGACAGCCTCTGTTGCTGGTTTTGGATGGGACAACATCTCCATTTTATCTGCAGGCCTTCAGTATAAAGGCATTAACAAATTGCCTTTAAGAATAGGGTACACTTATAGTTCCAACCCAATTCCTGAAGAAATAACATTTTTTAACATTCCGGCAACAGCTGTTATTAAAAATGCATATCAATTTGGTCTTAGTTATATAATCAATGATCGTTGGAAAGTTGATGGTGTTTATCATTACGGAGATAGTGATGGATCTACAGAAGGAAGCATCTTGTCTCCAGACATGATTTCTCCTAGCAATCCTTTGGGTGCCATTCCAGGCTCTTCTGTATCTTATAAAATGACCACTTCCATGATACAGTTTGGTATTGCTTATACCTTTAACAAATAGCGAGCAATTAAATTAAATAAAAAAAGCCAGAGACAACATCGATTCTCTGGCTTTTATATTTTCAATTGGTTTTTTCTTAATTAGTTTTTGCAGGGGCGTTTAAAGCAGTGCTTAACTCCATGGAAATAGCAGAGCGTTCAAACTTTACTTTACCAGACATGGTTTCTATAATACACGTATTATCTTTATCACCAATCTCAAGTATTTTTCCATGTAAACCGCTTTTAGTAACAATTTTGTCACCTTTTTTTAATTCTGCAGCAAACTTTTTTTCTTTTTTAGCACGTTTCATTTGAGGTGCAATCATAAAGAAATACACAACGACAAACATTAAAATAAACGGCAAAAATTGTCCCATTTCACTCATTTTTATATTATTAGTTTTAGTTAATTGGTTCTTAGAGGGCCTTGTGTTGGAGTTGCTTTGTTTGGGTCTGGTTTAACAAATGCTGTTATTTTTACAACTTCTGCGCCTTTTTCAGTATTGGCCGTTACGGTAATGGTTTTAGTAATTTTATTAGAACCACTGCCGTTAAATTTCACTGAAAATTTGCCCGATTCACCTGGTGCCAATGGTTCTCTACTCCAATCTTTTGGCACGGTACAACCACAAGAACTTTTTATATCGGTGATAACTAAAGGTGCATCACCCGTATTGGTATAATTAAATTCGGTTTCAACAGATTTGTTGGCCTCAATTTCGCCAAAATCATGTTCTGTTTTATCAAAGGTAATGACAGGAAATTTAGACGAATTGGCATCTCTTTCAGCAGCAACGGCTACGTTTGCTTCATTGATTTTATTAGTAGCATTATCTTTACAAGAGGTAAAGAATGCCATGCTTAATGCCACCAATCCTAATATCACTTTTTTCATAATAATTGTTTTAGTAATTCGATTTGTAAAAGTAATAATAATTTAATCTATTTAAAATATTTTAGTCCTTTCTTAACAGAAAATCATACCAATCCTCTTCCTATTTTATTGAGTTTTCCATCATTTTCGTATTCCTTAACTAGTTTGTCTAAAATACCATTGATAAAAATGCTGCTTTTAGGGGTTGAATATTCTTTGGCTATTTCTAAATATTCATTTATAGTGACTTTAACGGGTATGGAAGAAAATTTTAAAAGTTCGCAAATAGCCATTTGTAATAACACAAAATCTACATTGGCTATTCTATCTTTATCCCAATTTTGTGTTTTTAATTCTATCTCTTGGTTTAAAGCTACTTGATTTAAAATGGTTTTTTTAAACAAATCAATAGCAAATTGTTTGTCTTCTTGATCCTTGTACAACTTTGGCGTAAAATAACTATCGGTTGAAGTGGTTTTAGCTTTTCTTAAAAGCTTCATGATGGTGGTATTAACCGTTGGAAGATCATCCAACCAAGTCAGATTTTTATCTTCTATATATTCATAAAGTTTGTCGTTGGGCGCTATAATCTCTTTGTAAACATCAACAATAAACTCTTTATCCTCTTTAAAATCGGAGACTTTGGTTTTCATGTAATCTTTATACAAATCACTAGATACAATAGCTTTATAAATAATATCAACATACTCGCTATCTAAATCCCAATCAACCGCCTTATGGATTTCAATCTGATGTTTTAAGGCATTGTTTTCTCTAAGAATTTGAAACAATTGATTGTTTATAAACTTCCTGTTAGGATCTTTATCTTCTTGAGTAGCTAAATGCTTTTTTTGCTTTTTTATCAAATCGTCTTCGGCTCTTTTTTGAACTTCAAGCAACAATGAAATCAATAACAAATAAAGCTGGTACATATTATCAATACTAAAAAGCAAAAACTTTTGATTACTACTAAAATCATCGCTTTCATTCCCTTTAAAAGCATAAAGGGTTTGCATCACTTTTACACGAATATGTCTCCTATTTAGCATCGTTACAAAGAACTTAATTTTAATTAAAACCTTAAAAGAATCATTTCTTTTAAAACGGCAAAAATAATACTATTTTAAAAAGTATTCATGCTCTTTCTGTTTTTATTAGGTAAAAATAAGTTTAAGTTAATTTTAACAAAGCTATAAAGCCTATGAACACTTTTTGTAGTGTTATTGCTTTATCTTTGTTGCTTTAAAAAAACCCCAAGGAAACAAAACCTGTAAATGAAAGAATTACAGCATTTAAATAAATACTTTTTAAAATACAAATGGCACCTTTTAATTGGTGTTGTTATAACCATTATAGCAAGAATATTTCTTCTTTTCACACCTCGATACGTAAGGGAAATTTTTACTGTGGTGGAAGCCTTTAAAGATGGCACTTATATTGGTAACAAAACCATTCAATCAGAACTTATAGAAATTATATTATTCATTGTAGGAGCGGCAATTATTGCTGGACTATTAACCTTTTTAATGCGACAAACCATTATTAATGTTTCCAGATATATTGAATATGATTTAAAAAATGAAGTTTATGAGCATTACCAAAAGCTATCTTTAAATTTTTATAAAAAAAACAGAACGGGCGACTTAATGA
>PFKE01000121.1 GCA_002784145.1 Flavobacteriaceae bacterium CG_4_10_14_3_um_filter_33_47
TTCTTGGTACGCACAATAATGCTCCAGTTTTTTGGTGGCTTCTTGTAGCGTATAGGTTTTTTTGGTTTGCATGCTATAAAAGTAACAAAAGCAACGCAACCTTAAAAACAAATAAAGTGCTAAAATCTCTCATAAAAATAGGTATTATGAATAAAAAAACTACGCTTATAAAATCTCTCACGCTTTTAATATGCCTTTTGGGGGCTTTGAATTTTGGGTTTGGGCAAATAATCACTTTTGATTTTGCTGGAAATGTCGGTGATGAAACTTCGGTTACATCAAATACTAATGATATATATTTAACTACATCGACAATAACAAGAGGTGCTGGTTTAGTAGCGAACAATAATCTAGATAGCTTTAATTCTCAAAATTGGAATATTACCAGTATTGAAGATGCCGTTGTTAATGATGATTATGTTGAATTCACAATTTCTCCGAAATCAGGATTTCAATTTGATGTTACAACTATTGTATTTGACTATTATCGCTCATTAACTGGCCCAACAAGTGTTGCCTTGAGAAGCTCTTTAGATGGCTATGCAACTAATCTTGATGGTGAAAAATCTATTATTGACAATACAAATCTTCAAACCTTAACATTTACTGTGAATCAACCAACTCTTGCAAATTCTGTAACCTATCGTTTTTATGGTTATGCTGAAGATGCTGCTGGTTCTGGCAGGTTTGAAAGTGGAGGATCTGATATTGTTGTTAATGGTGCAGTCACTGCCCTTCCTGCATGCTCATCTACCACTACTTGGACAATTTCAGGCTGGTCTGCTGGAGCACCAACTATTGGTGATAATGCGATAATTGCTACGGATTATAATACAGGTGCTGATGGTAGTATTTCTGCTTGTAGCCTTACTGTAGATTTAGGAGTTACTTTAAGTATAGGTGATATAGATAACGGTGCGTTAAGTAATACTTATGTGGTGGTTCAAAATAATGTTATTGTAAACGGAACCATTTTGATGAATTCAAAGGCAAATTTTGTGCAATTAAATGATGGAGCAACTGTTACTGGTATTGGAACATGTCGAGTTGAAAAAAATACTGCTCCTATGAATGCTTGGTATGAATATACTTATTGGAGCTCTCCTGTTTTTGAACCTCAAATTGATGTTGCCTTAACAGATTCTGAACCTAGCAGACGTTATAAATTTAATGGAGAAAACTATCTAGATGCTTATGCTGAATCAAATAATAACAACGATGGAACAACTTTAGGACAAGATGGTATAGATGACAATAAAGATGATTGGCAGTGGGTAAATGGCACAACAGTTATGAAGCCTGGTGTTGGTTATGCAGCTACCCTTACTGAGTTTGCATATAGTATCGCTCCGGGTTTATCAAATAAAACATTTAAATCAACCTTTATTGGACTTTTTAATAATGGAATAATCCCTGTGCCTGTATACAGAAATGATTCTGAATTGAACGATGAAAACTGGAATTTTATTGGAAATCCCTATCCTTCAGCGATTGATGCAGATCTGTTTTTAACTGCAAATACCAATATTGCTAAAGATATTGTTTCCCCAAAATCACTTAATGGCGCCATCTTTCTATGGTCTCAAAATACAGATCCTTCTCCAACTGAGAATGGAAATGAAGTCCTAAACTTTTCAACTTCTGATTATGCCATCATTAATGGAATAGGGCAAGCAGCTGGTGGAGACGGTCTCCTACCTTCAAGAAAAATACCATCTGGGCAAGGCTTTTTTGTGTCTGTAACCAATTCTGGGGGAACTAATATTGGCGGTGATATTTGGACTACTGATGTTATTTTTAATAACTCCATGCGCCTAACTGGAGCATCTGATAATAGTCAATTTTTTAAAGGGGTAAATACAAAAGCTAAAACTTCCACCGCTATCATTGATAAGCTTTGGATTAATTTAACTTCAGATAATGGTGTGTTTAACCAAACTATGATTGGATATGCTAATGGCGCCACCAATAATGACGATGGCATGTACTATGATACTGTTAAAAATCTGTCAGCTGGCGCAGCAGCCATTTTATATTCCATCATAGAAGGCTCTGATAAAGTTTATGCTATTCAAGGCAAATCACCAAATAGCTTAACAGAAGATGAAGTTATCCGTCTTGGGTTTAATACCCGTATTGATGTGCCTACTACCTACACCTTATCGGTGGCGCAACTTCAAGGAGACTTTTTAAGTAACAACACGGTTTATTTAAAAGACCATCTTACCAATACCTTGCATGATTTATCGGCTTCAGATTATCATTTTACATCGGCCGTTGGCGAATTTAAAGACCGTTTTGAGATAGTGTTTAATGCCAAAGCCTTATCGGCTCAAGACTTTGATGTAGCAGCTAATGCGGTCATCATTTCTCAAGTTGACCAAACCCACATTAAGTTTAAAGCTTCTAAAAATTTAAACATTAAAACCGTTTCTATTTACGATTTATTGGGCAGACAGCTTTACCAATTAAAAGGAAGCCAAAATGAGGAAACCTACCATCTTCCGCAATTAAACCAATCGGTATTTATTGCTAAAGTGCTGCTTTCCAATGGGGCTTTAATGACTAAAAAGGCTGTTAAAAAGTAACCATAGGTTCTGCTATATAGGCCGAATGCTTTAATGAGTGTTCGGGTTTTTTTTTCATACGGACATGGCAACGACCATAACATTACAACACCATAAGGTTGCATCCACGAATGTCGGAATAATCAAAGCGCCCTAACACTTCAAAAGAACCATCGTTGTAAACCCGTCCTAAATCTTGGGTGGCTATAAAAGCGCAAGAATTTACATTGGCCAAATCAATCACATTAATGCCACCTGTTTTTCCAATAGCTTGAATACTCAAAGCATCTTCGGTATCGCGAGTTAAAATGCGCATCCAATTAGGACCATTATAAATACCGTTTCCTTTTGAATAGGCTTGGCTTAACAACTCCGTCATGCCGTATTCACTATGAATGGTTTCAACACCAAAGCCTTGTTTTAATGTACGGTGAAGTTCTTCGCGTATCAATTCTTTTCGTCGCCCTTTCATGCCACCAGTTTCCATAATCATGGTGTTCTTAAGGTTGAATTGATAGATTTCAATCAAATCCAATAAAGCAAAAGATACGCCTATAAGCAAAACTTTTTTTCCTTGAGAATCTAACTGGATTAAGGTATTTTTTAATTCAGTTACATTGTTGAGGTAAAATCCACTTTCTGGATGATTGGATTGCTTTATCATGGCATCCACCATATAAATTAATGACGAACCTTCTCGCTCTAAATAAGAAGGTAACAAAGCCAGAATCACATAATTGTCAATAGCGCCATAAAACGTTTCAAAAGCTTTTGTGAAACTTGTTTTATAAATATCTAAATCAGTAACCAAGTGTTTGCTTGTCATACTTCCGGTAGTTCCAGAACTTGTAAAGGTGGTTTGAATGGGGTTTTGAGAACTTACAACCTGATGCGTTTTAAAAAACTGAATGGGTAAAAACGGAATGTCTTTAATGGTTTTTACATCACTTGGGTGTTTGTATAGCAAATCGCAAAACGACCTATAAACGGTATTGTTTTTAAATTGGAAGTTAAAAATGTCCATAGCCATGGCATTGAACTCCTGTTCAGATTGAATGTTAAAAATGGCTTGAGTGTCTATCATTTAAAAGGTGTCGGTTCAATTAAAATGGTGTTGCAATTATGGTATTGCGAACAAACACAAAAGTACTAAAATAAAAAAGCGCTGCTACTTGCAACGCTTTTAAAATAGTATGTTTTTAATGCTTATTGAATGACTAATTTTTTAGTAACACTGGCATTGTCTTGAGATACTTTCATGATGTAAACACCAGATTTTAAACTAGACACATTCAAGGTGTTATTGCTAACCGTTTTGTTTAAGACTTGTTTACCTAAAATATCAAACACGGCAATGCTCATCTTAGCATTGTTTTTGCTTGCAATAGTAACGTAACCTAATGAGGTTGGGTTAGGGTACATATTGAAGCCTTGAATTTGGTTGTTTTTTGTTGATAAGGTCAATTCAGATAAAGAACGCGCTGTAACATTAGGTGTTCCAGAAACTTCACCAACAATGGCTACAATATCAGTACTCCCTGAAGGAATGGTTTGCCCAATATAATCAGCTTCAAAAAAAGTAGTTCTAAAAAACATACTACTTCCATCAGAAATATTATAATTGGTGCTAGACGAGAATGTATTCATACCATCACCATCAGCAAAAGTAACGCCATTAATTCTAACCAGTTCAGATTCATAATTTTCCCAAGAAGTAGATAAAGTAGCAATATCAACCACCGGAATGGTAACAGCATTTCCAGTTGAAGTTGCAGCACCCCAATCAGCAGGTGTAGGTACAAATTGTAAAACGCCGTTAAAAACAGATAAATTACCTCTTATGTTGGTAACACCATCACCTTCATTATAAGTTGATGAAATTTCAAATAGAGCATCATCTACCAAAATACCACCAGTGGCATCTTGAAAATATTTTTGGTTTCTGTTACCTCTTGAGTAGGTGTTTATTACTTCTCCAGTTACACGATAATAAGTATCTGGATCTACCGTGCCAGCTCTTAAATCGGCTATGGTAGCCACATCATTATAAGCAGGAATAGTTATGGTAAAAGAGTAAGTAATGGCTGGGATTAAAGAGGCGCCCGCATTATCTACCAATTCCGAAAAGAACACATAAGTATTCCCTGCAACTAAACCTGTTATTGGATATTCAAAACCATCATTTGAAGTAAAAATATTGCCACTATCAACCGGAGAACCCATGTTGGTAACCGCCCATTCTATATAGCCATCGCCTGAGTTATCGCTAACACCACCACCAGCATCCATAGACATGGTAAAGTTGGTTGTTATAAAATCAATGGAAGCATTCACATCTTCAGGATTGCCAATAACGGTGTCTCCATTAATAAATCCGGCACTCAATGCTAAAGAAGGGACAGGCGTTCCAAAGGTTTGACCTGCATTTATAAATCCTCTGGAATGTGCTACTGGCCCTGTCCAAGAAAAATTATTATAAGTAAAACCGGTTCCTGTAAGCTGTAAAGATAGACCATCTGGTTCTCCAGCTTCGGAAACTCCAATGTCAGTTGATAATATTAAATCAGCAACACCTCCAGCTCCAGTAAAGGACCCTTCATAGCTTAAAAATTGAATGAGCGAGCCTCCATTGTCAAGAGCAATACCATCAGGAGCACCATTTTGCAAACCTACAACAGGAAACCAAATGGCTCCATATCCAGTCCCTCCTTCATCAGGGATTATCCCAGACAATGCAGTTATTGGTGTGTAAGTTGCGCCTCCATTACCGCCGTTATAGGGTGTAATCGTATAGCCTGTTAAATCGGTGCCTGCTGGTCCGGCAATTTCAACGCCTTCATCAGCATCTCCACTTGCATCATCATAATGAATTTCATTAATAAATACCGTTTGCCCAAAAGACAAGCCAGATATTAAAATTGTAAAAAATAACATGTAAAGTTTTTTCATAATAAATGAGATTAATTAATATTATATAAAAGTAGTAAAAAAATAAAAGTAAACTAAAAAAACAGCCCACAAGGCTGTTTTTTAACAATGAAATAACTCTAAGGTTACTTTATCACTAATTTCCTAGTTTCACTAATATTATTTTCAGTAATCTTTAAAATATACACGCCAGTACTTAACTGTGAAATGTTCAGTTCTTTACCTGATAGGTTGGTAGCATAAATTTGTTTTCCCAATACATTGAATATTTCAACGTGTTTAGTAAAGTTTTTATTGGTAACGATAAACACAAAAGTTCTACCATTATTCACTGGGTTTGGATATACAGATAGGCCTTCAATATGTTCTTGTTGGGGCATATTATTTCCATTTGATTGAGAAAATCCCTGAATGGATATCAAAAACAAAAGAGAAAAAATAAATAATACAAAGTAGTTTTTTTTCATAGTAGGTCTTTACAAAAGTAAATTTAATAAATTACTTCAAAAGTTATACCAAAGTAATGTTAAAAAATAGGGTTTTATATCGAAAGGTTAAAACACGGTAAGCTGTATGTTACCTTATGGTTATTTTAAATCTTTTTATTATAAATCTCTGTTATTAATTTTATCTTTACTACTGAAAATAATTTTATAACGGTATTTTTATTATGAAATGCACAGAATTTATCATTTGAATATGGACCAAAATGATGGTTTAGGCATAGCATCTCACCTCTAAAAAATAACTACTAACTGATGAATAAAAAAGACATTAAAATTCTTTTGGTTGATGATGAACCAGATATTTTAGAAATAGTTGGTTACAATTTGTCAAATGAAGGCTACCAAGTCCTGACAGCCGAAAACGGTTTAGAAGCTGTAAAAATAGCTAAAAAAGAATTACCTCATTTAATCATTTTAGATGTGATGATGCCAGAAATGGATGGTATTGAAGCTTGTGAGATTATTAGAAAAAACCCCGATTTAAAAGATACTATCATTACGTTTTTAACAGCCAGAGGTGAAGATTATTCTCAGGTGGCTGGCTTTGATGCCGGTGCCGATGATTATATTACAAAACCCATAAAACCAAAAGTGCTAGTTAGTAAAGTAAAAGCACTTTTAAGACGTTTTAAAGAACAAGATGTTGTAGATTCGGTTAAAATTGGCAATCTTGTTATTAATAGGGATGAATATAAAATTATTTTAAAAGGAATAGAAATAGTCCTTCCAAGAAAAGAATTTGAATTACTATCTTTGCTAGCATCAAAACCAGGAAAAGTCTTTAAACGAGATGAAATTTTAGACAAAGTTTGGGGAAATGAAGTGGTTGTTGGTGGTAGAACTATTGATGTGCACATAAGAAAATTACGCGAAAAAATAGGAGATAATTCATTTAAAACAATAAAAGGTGTTGGGTATAAGTTTGTAGATTAATGCGGCCTAAATTTAAAAAAACATATAAGTTTGCGATTAAAACATCGCTGTATATAACTATTTTTTTAACGCTCTTAATGGGTGTTTTTTTATATAGTTTTTATACCCTAAATGCCTATATTTTATTGGGTTTTGCTATTACTGCATACGTGTATTCTTTTATAGTGATTCAATTTAGGGTTGAACGATTTATCTATAAACGTGTAAAAAAAATATACGATGATTTAACCCTTTTAGAGTCAACCAACTTAACCCGTGGCCCTATTAATACCGATATGGGAACGCTTACCCAAGAAATAGACAAGTTTGCCCGAGATAAAAAGCTGGAAATAGAAACCTTAAAAGTTAGGGAACAATACAGAAAAGAGTTTTTTGGAAACGTGTCCCACGAATTAAAAACACCGCTATTTACCGTTCAGGGCTATATTTTAACGCTGCTTGATGGCGCTATGAACGATGACAAAATCCGTGAAAAATATCTTGAAAGAGCCAGTAAAGGGGTTGAAAGACTGGTGTATATAGTTAACGATTTGGACATGATTACCAAATTGGAAATAGGAGATTTAAGCCTGAATATTGAAAGTTTTGATATGGTTGAAATGGTGAAAAACGTTTTTGAAATGTTTGAAATGCGAGCCAATAAGAAAAAAATAACCTTAACTTTCGATATGGATTATCCAAAACCCATTATGGTTAATGCAGACAAAGAACGTATTCAGCAAGTATTGATAAATTTAATAGTCAATTCCATTAAATACGGCAGGGAAAAAGGCACCACCGAGGTTAGTATTGAAAACCTGATAAAAAACAAAGTCATTGTAAGAATTACCGATAATGGTATAGGCATTGGCAAAGCACATTTACCACGATTATTTGAACGGTTCTACAGAGTTGATAAAAGTGGGTCGAGAGCCGAAGGTGGCTCTGGTTTAGGATTGTCCATTGTAAAGCATATTATTGAAGCTCACGATGAAAAAATTTATGTAGAAAGCGAATTTGGTGTTGGCAGTGAGTTTTCATTCACTCTTGAAAAGTCTAAATAACTTTTCAAAATCTGGTTGCACATCAAAGTGGTGGCTAAAGCCAGAATAAAGGTCTAATCTTTTAAGCTTTTCTAAGTTAAATTCATCTTGTTTGCAATACGGCGCAATGTTCATCGATTCTAATCGTTTTGCGAGATATAACTGTTCTTCTTGTCCTGGTGTTGGAATAAAAAAGACTTTTTTTTCAAGGGTTGCAAAATCCATAATGGAAGTGTAACCAGAACGGGAAATGATGATTTGACTCTTTTGAATGGCTTGTTCCAGTTCTTTACTTTGCATAAAATTGTAAATGGTTAGATGTTCTTTTTGCACAACAGATGAACTCTTTTCTATAACACCTCGAACAAAAATAACAGAGCCTCTATAAGTTTTTAATTCTAATAATAATTTATTTTCAAGCAGGGTACGCTGAGGTTCAGGACCAGACAATAAAACCATTAAGTTGTGTGTTTGAACAGCTTTTGTCTTCGAAAACCTACTTAACAAACCCATGTATT
>PFKE01000044.1 GCA_002784145.1 Flavobacteriaceae bacterium CG_4_10_14_3_um_filter_33_47
ATAGCTGTCGTTTATGTCATTAATAAAAGGCAAAGCTTTTTGATAGTGATAGATGGCTTTATTGTAATCTTTTGTTTCAAAATAATACGTTCCAAAATTGCGTTGCGAAAAATAATTTAAACGCGTATTGTTAAGTGTTTTTGTAATGCTGTAAGCTTTTGTAAAATATTGGTAAGCTATTTTAAATCGTTTAAATTTCATGTTGGCCAATCCTAAATCACCTAATGCATATGCTAGCCTTTCTTTATCATTTTTTGGAATAATGTTTAGGGCTCTGTTTAAATATTCCAATTCTTTTTCCTTGTTTTTAATGGAATTATAAAACGCTGCCAAATTTTCATAAGACATTCCCAAGCGCGAACTATCTTTGATTGTTTCAAAAATTTTGATGCCTTTAATATAGTTGTCAATGACCTTGTTAAATTCGCCTTTGTATTGGTAGGCATTACCTAAGTTTATGTATAATCCGCCCGTTCCTTTTAGGTAATTTGCTTCTAAGCTATAGGGTAATGCTAGTTGGTAATAATAAATAGCAGAATCGTAATTAGCTAAATCGCTATGCACTATACCACTGTATTGTAGTGCTTTTGTAACACCAATTTTATAATTGCTTTCTTTGCTTTTTAAATAAGCTTTTTTATAAAGACTTAAAGCTTCGTTTGGATTGATAGATTCCTGTTCATAGGCTTTGTCTAAAATCGTGTTTATTAGAGTGCTGTCATTTTGACCGAAGCTCGATTGAAAAAACAACACTAAACCTATGAAAAGGAATTGTTTCATACTAAAGTATAAATAGTAATTTAAATGTAATTAATTTATTTACTTTTTAATTATTTTTTTTGAAATGCTCCCATTAGTTGTTTCAATTTGAAGTAAATAAAAACCAGTTGGTATGTTTGAAAGGTTTATTTCTTTTATATTATTTGAAGTTTCCAGAACAATTCTCCCATTTATATCTACCAATTTGATTTGCTGAATAGTATTATTTTGAATTGAAAAATGCAAAACATCTTCAACAGGGTTTGGATACATTTTAAAATCCTTAAATACTACATCGTCATTGGTCAGTGTGCTTGTAAATTCTGGTCGTCCATATAAACTCCAGTTACCGTTACTGCTCTGTACCCGAATATGCAAGATATGGTCTCCTGCCGATAAATCATTAGGAATAGAAATATTTAAAGTTTCATCAATAAAGGCGCCTTGAGTGATACTAATGGCGGCAGCATTGCCAACACCAGGGTCGGTATCAATAAAAAACTCAGCTGCAACAATAGTATTATTTGTTATTTGGGGTGACTTGTAAAACACTTGTCTTCCGTATAAACTCCATTGATTGAAATTGTTTTTAACCCGAATATGCAAGATATGAATGCCAGTATTAATAGAGTTTAATGGAATTGCAAACGTAGTATTTAAAGTTGTTCCGTTTGTAATAGTTAAAGGTTGTGCATTTCCAACTCCAGGATCGGTATCAAAAAAATACTCAGCTTCAATTATGGAGTTATTTAATGTCGATGAAAAATTAGCAATATAGAATGTTTGACGTGCATACAAACTCCATTTATTTACATCATTTTTTGTTCGCATATGTAATATGTGAATACCAGACGATAAACTGTTAATAGGCAATAACAGTGTTTCGTTTATATTGGCTGCATCTGTAATATCAACATTTATGGCATTTCCAACACCAGGGTCGGTGTCAAAAAAGTATTCTATTTCTGTTACCGTATTCTGTCCGAGAGCCATAAAACAATAAAAACAAAATACCCAGATAATTAATTTAGATTTCATAGTATTTGTGTTTTAATTTTCAACATTGGCACTGGCCTTAAAAACCACTTCAAGGTTTCCGCCAGCCTCAACTATCGCATTGTTAATGTTTATGCTAGTTGGGTAAGGTAAATCAAACGGATAGCCTTTCATTTGAAATAAAAAGCCTTGACCGTAAAAGCCTAAATCATCGCCATCACTGCCAGCGTTAATAGCTGGTGAGCCTACATCTAACTTATAATTGTTGTTTTGGGTAAATGCCATATTTGCCGTATTGCCAATGTTTACAAATAAAGGGTTGGTATTGTCTAAATTATTTGTGCCATTGAGTGTATTTAAAGTTTGTCCGCCATAAGCAAATGTTAAGCAGTTTTGGAAATTTACTGTACTATTTAATAGTTTAATTTCGGTTGCAGTGGTCTGGCTTGAATTCAATAAAAACATGTTATTATTTACTATAGGGTTAAGGCAGTTTTCAAACATTCCTAAGTCGTTTGAAGTATTGTTAAATACAACTATATTGTTAGAAAACGTTTCTGAAGATACCAATCCTTCAATGGTTGCAACAATTTGGCTATTTGCATTTCTAATAAAAATGTTATGCGAAATAATATTGTTAGCATGTGAAACATTTGTAAAAAATCGAATGAAATTAGGTTGTGAAGAACTAAAAACATTTCCTTGAATAATAAAATTGAATGGTCTGCTAAGTGCTATAAAACCCATTCTGTTGTTTTGAATGAGCACATTTGAAATGGGACCAAAATTATTATCATTAATACCATTAACTATTTCCAGCCCCATAATACTAGAGCTTGAAGCCGACTTACTTATATTATCTGTAGACAACATAATAGCATTAATTTTAGCGTTTTCACCATTAGCTAGTTCGGGGCTGTGGCCAATACCTCTCAAATGAATTTCTTTATTTATAGTAATATTATTATACAAAATAGCTGACGGATGCACATAAATAAAATCGCCTTCAGCGGCAGCATCAATAGCTGCTTGAACCGATGTAAATTGGGCTGTCGTTCCTGGGCGGTTATCCACCGTCCATGTGGTTTGTGCAAAAAGGCTCGCACCAAATACTAAAAAAGTAACATTTAAAATAGTTGTTTTCATGATTAATAGCGTTTTAAAGTTATCCTGCTAAATTAGTTTGAGAATACAACTTATTTTTAAGGGTAAAACATAGAAATTAAAATCTAGGGAAAACCCTAATATTTGGTTTTTAATTCTATTTAGTGGGAAGAATTTCATGGTTTTTTAAATTTTAAAAAACCATGAAATTTGAGTTTTAAGCTGCTTTTTGTTTTTTGGGATTTTTAAAATGAAAAAAAGAGGCAAAAATTTAATTTAAGCCACTTTTTAAGCGATTTAAGCCACTTTTAAGTAATTAACAAATGTTGATAATTATCTAAATGAGTCGATAAAATGCTTTTTAAAGGGTTGATTATTTCGTATATTTGTTTGTATTCAGAAGGATGCAAAAAGCATCTTTTTTTATGAAGTAAAAAATTAAAATAAACAATATTTAATCATGATATGAGCGAACCAAAAGAAGAGTTTAATAAACACAATTATTCAGCAGATAGTATTCAAGCTTTGGAAGGGATGGAGCATGTACGTATGCGTCCTTCTATGTATATAGGTGATGTTGGTTCAAGAGGGTTACACCATTTAGTATATGAAGTAGTAGATAACTCGATTGATGAAGCGCTTGCCGGACATTGTAACAATATTACAGTTATAATTAATGAAGATAACTCCATAACTACAGAAGATGACGGACGTGGTATTCCTGTAGATTTACATAAAAAAGAAGGCGTTTCTGCACTTGAGGTTGTTATGACCAAAATTGGAGCAGGAGGTAAGTTTGATAAAGACTCTTATAAAGTATCAGGAGGATTGCATGGGGTTGGGGTGAGTTGTGTAAATGCTTTGTCTCAACATTTAAGAGCCACTGTATATAGAGATGGAAAAATTTACGAACAAGAGTACGAACGTGGTAAAGCCTTATACCCAGTAAAACAAATAGGAACTTCTGATAAACGGGGTACTACGGTTACCTTTACACCAGATTCTACCATATTTACCCAAACCGTTGAATATAGTTATGATACGCTTGCAAGCAGAATGCGAGAGTTGTCTTTTTTGAATAAAGGAATTATTATTCACTTAATAGATAAACGATCTAAAAAAGAGAATGGTGAGTATGAAGGCGAAACGTTTCATTCTACTGAAGGTTTGCCGGAATTCATTAAGTTTTTGGATGGAAACAGAGAACCGTTAATGAGAAAAGTAATTTCTTTTGAAGGTGAAAAAAATGGGGTTCCTGTTGAGGTAGCCATGATTTATAATACATCTTATGCTGAAAATTTACATTCCTATGTAAACAATATAAATACCCACGAGGGCGGCACACATTTAGCAGGGTTTCGACGAGGATTAACTATGACCTTAAAGAAATATGCAGATAGCTCTGGGTTAACCGATAAATTAAAGTTTGATATAGCTGGAGATGATTTCCGTGAAGGTTTAACTGCTATTATTTCTGTAAAAGTCCAAGAACCACAGTTTGAAGGCCAAACAAAAACAAAGCTTGGTAACCGAGAAGTTTCGGCATCGGTAAGTCAAGCCGTGTCAGAAATGCTTACAGACTATCTTGAAGAACATCCAGACGATGCCAGAATAATTGTTCAAAAAGTTATTTTGGCTGCTCAAGCCCGACATGCAGCTCAAAAAGCGCGCGAAATGGTACAACGTAAAACCGTCATGAGTATTGGTGGTTTACCTGGTAAATTAAGCGATTGTTCAGAAGAAGATCCAACTAAATGTGAAGTGTTTCTTGTTGAGGGAGATTCTGCAGGTGGTACAGCAAAGCAAGGTAGAGATAGAGCGTTTCAAGCCATTCTTCCATTAAGAGGTAAAATTCTTAATGTTGAAAAAGCTATGGTGCATAAAGTGTTTGAGAATGAAGAGATAAAAAATATTTTTACAGCACTGGGTGTTACCATAGGAACCGAAGAAGACAGTAAAGCTTTAAACCTTTCAAAATTGCGTTACCATAAAGTGGTGATTATGTGTGATGCTGATATAGATGGTAGTCACATTGCAACACTTATTTTAACGTTTTTCTTCAGATATATGAAGGAGCTTATTGAAAACGGACATATTTATATTGCAACACCACCATTATATCTGGTTAAAAAAGGAGCTAAAAAGCAATATGCTTGGTCTGATAAGGAGCGTGATGAAGTTGTTGTTAGTCTGGGAGGCAGCGCAAGCATTCAGAGATATAAAGGTCTTGGAGAAATGAATGCTGAACAACTTTGGGATACCACCATGAATCCTGAATTTAGAATTTTAAGACAAGTTCAAATAGATAACGGTTCTGAAGCTGATAGAATTTTCTCCATGTTAATGGGTGATGATGTACCACCACGTAGAGAGTTTATTGAGAAAAATGCCGTGTACGCCAATATTGATGCATAATTATAAACGCATTTAATTTTTAATTTAAAAGCCTTGATTTAATTTTAATTCAAGGCTTTTTTATGTTAATAATTTAAAAATATCAGTTTAAATGTGTTTTTTTATCGATAAAGTGTGATATTTTAAAATGTTTTCATACATTTGCTTAACCAAATTTATTAAGAATGAAAAAAATAGCCCTAATCATGTTGTTTTGTTTAGCAACAGTCTTAACAAAAGCCCAAAATGATTTCGATGTTTTTTTGGCAGCAGGAATAGAAGATGCACAACGATTTGCAGATGATTATCTTGCTCCGGGAACTAATGGCCTAATGTATAGTATGAATGCCGGTTGGTTTAATACAGCCGATGCAAAACCATTAGGAGGTTTCGAAATTACGGTATTAGTCAATGCAGCCACTATTGGTAGTGACGACAAATCGTTTTTAATGAATACAGATTTATATAATAATGTAGATTTTGTGCAAGGTGGAAATTCACAAATGGTTGCAAATGCTTTAGGAGAAAATAACCCAGATATAGACGTGGTTTTAACCTTTGATGACCCTATTTTTGGTCAGCAAACAGAGCAAGTTACACTTCCCAACGGAATAGGGAATACAAACATTAGTGTTTTGCCTACAGCTTTTATTCAAGGAGCTTTGGGTCTTAGTAAAGGTTTAGAGGTAAAAGCACGATTTGTTCCTAAAATAGACACCGATGATGTTTCTTTAAACATGTATGGTGCTGGATTGCAAGCAGAGTTTACTAAATGGTTACCAGCAGATAAACTATTGCCAGTTGCAATTTCTGGTTTAATTGCCTATACACATTTAGATGGTTCTTATGATTTAACAGATTCATCTGGTGTAAGTGGAGAAAATCAACGTTTAGAAACTTCCATTGATACATGGCTATTTCAATTAATTGCATCCACAAAATTACCAGTCATTAATTTTTATGGTGGTTTAGGATTTATTAGTGGGAAATCAGATTCAGATTTATTAGGAACCTTCAGAGTTTCAAACGGATTAATTACATCAGATAATATTGTAGATCCCTTTTCAGTGTCTAGTGAAATCTCTAGCGTAAGAGGAACCATTGGAACCAAGTTAAAGTTAGGTTTTTTTAGACTTAATGCAGAATACCATCTTGCTGAATTTAACGCTTTTTCAGTTGGAATCAATTTTGGTTTTAGATAGAAAAAATATAAAAGCACATGCTTTTAAAATATATGTTAGTGTTTAGTTTTAGTTAGTTTTATTTATTTGAATTAGTCAGGAAAAGTGTAAGTTAAAAACTTGCACTTTTTTTATTAAGACCATTATTATTTGTAATTTTACAACTTTAAAAATAATATACATTAAACAATAATAGATTATGAAAGTAACAATAGTTGGAGCAGGAGCCGTTGGCGCAAGTTGTGCCGAATACATTGCCATAAAAAATTTCGCTTCAGAAGTGGTTTTATTAGACATTAAAGAAGGATATGCTGAAGGCAAAGCCATGGACTTAATGCAAACAGCCTCATTGAATGGATTTGACACAAAAATTACAGGAATTACAAACGATTACTCTAAAACAGAAAATAGCGATGTTTGTGTTATTACTTCTGGAATACCTCGTAAACCAGGCATGACACGAGAAGAATTAATTGGTATAAATGCAGGAATTGTCAAAACAGTCTCTTCTAACTTAATTAAGTACTCACCAAATACCATCATGATTGTGGTTAGTAACCCAATGGATACCATGACATATTTAGTGCATAAATCTACAAGTTTACCAAAACACAAAATTATAGGAATGGGAGGCGCTTTAGATTCTGCCCGTTTCAAATATAGATTGGCTGAAGCTTTAGGAGCTCCAATTAGTGATGTAGACGGAATGGTCCTTGGTGGACATAGCGATACAGGAATGATTCCATTAACAAGATTTGCAACCAGAAATGGTGTGCCAGTATCTCAATTTTTATCTGAAGATAGATTAAATACCGTAAAAGAAGACACTAAAGTAGGAGGCGCTACCTTAACCAAACTTCTTGGAACTTCCGCATGGTATGCACCAGGTGCTGCTGTTTCTTCTATGGTTCAGGCCATTGCTTGTGATCAAAAGAAAATGTTTCCTTGTTCGGTAATGCTTGAGGGAGAATATGGATTAAAGGATATTTGTCTTGGTGTGCCAGTTATTTTAGGTAAAAATGGTATTGAAAGCATTGTAGCTATTGACCTTAATCAAGCTGAAAAAGACAATATGATTACCAGTGCCGAAGCGGTAAAAAATGTCAATGATTTATTGGAATTATAATTTTAATAATTTTAAATAGATATTCATGTAAAGACTGTAGAAATACAGTCTTTATTTTTTATATTTGGCGCATGAAAATGACAAGGTATTTTGGGGCTTTATTAATTCTATTCACATTATTGGGTGTTTATCAGAATAAAAATTCTGAACCTAATCAGGAAATAATTTTAAAATTTTCTGATACCAACATTTCTTCTGATGAAGCACAAAAGGCAACAGATCTTGTCAAAAAGCAGTTGCTTGAAATAGGTATTTCTGCAATTCGAGTTCAACATTTGGAAGAAGGCCAACTTAAAATTTCCTATTACACCAAAAGAGATATTGAAAGTATAAAAGAAATCCTTTCAGAGGAAAGCCATATTGAAATAGGTTATTCATTCGATAATATCAACAAAAGCAATTCCAGTTTTCCCAAAAACAACAAACAAAAAGACTACCAACTAGATGTTTATGAAATCCATAAAAACAAAGACTTAGAATCTGGCTTAAATGGAAAATTTGTTTTTAATCTAAAATTTGATTACGATAGGTTTTTTAATCCAAAAGTTTATTTTTTACATCATAAAACAGACTCAAAGGATGTCAACAGAATAGTAAGCGAAGCAATAAAAGTTGTTAATAATATGGCGGACGCCATAGATACTTCAGCAGGAAACATCCCAGAAGTTAGAGCAGGACCTTTTGTTCATATTTCATAATTTAATGGCTTAAAGCAAACCCATTTCTTTTAATTTGAAAGGTTAGTACCTTTAATCAATTCGTAAAAATAATCAACACTTTAATAATTTAATAGTCAAATAGTAAAACGATTTCAATTCGTTCTATTAATATTTGACATAAAAAAAACATAGAAATGCAGAATAAAGGATTAGTAAAACTATTCGCCATTTTGTTTGGATTGGTAAGTATTTATCAATTGTCTTTTACATTTAAAGCAAAACAAATTGAAACCCAAGCAGAAGAAATGGCTATCAGTAAAATTCCCGATACCGAGGAAGATTACAGAGCCAAAAGAAGCGGTGAAGAAGCAAGTTATTTAGAATCGATTGCTACAGATACTGTTTTTAATATTGGCATAGCCAAGTTCACTTACAACGAAGTGAAAGAAAAAGCCATGAATTTGGGCTTAGACCTTAAAGGTGGTATTAACGTAATTTTACAAGTGTCTGTAAAAGACATTTTAAAAGGATTGGCAAATAATAGTACCAACCCCATTTTTAATAAGGCATTAGATGATGCTTCAGAAATTCAAAAAAATAGTCAAAACACGTATTTAGAGGATTTCTTTATTGCCTTTGATAAAATTAAAGGCGATACAAAATTAGCATCTCCAGATATTTTTTATACCAAAGCACTAGATGGTGAGATTGTTGGAAGCATGTCTGACGATGAAGTAAAACAAGTGATTGAAACAAAAATTGACGAATCCATAGTTTCTGCCTTTGAAGTATTGCGTAAACGTATTGACGAATTTGGTGTTACATCGCCCAACATTCAACGTTTAGGAACTTCAGGTAGAATTCTTGTTGAATTACCTGGCGTTAAAGATGTAGAACGCGCTACAGGGTTATTACAAAGTACCGCTCAATTAGAGTTTTGGGATGCCTATAAAGGAGAACAATTCTTTCCTTTTTTATCTCAGGCAAATGAAGTTTTAAAAGAAGTTGTCAATGTTAAACCTGAAGCTCAAGAAGCAGAAGGAAATGATGATGAAAATGCCACAGATTCTAAAATTGACGAACTTTTAGGAAATGCAACTACCGATTCAACAACCGTTGCTGTCAATCCTTTATTTGATTTAATTAGAGGACAAGGTTATCCTGGAGGACCAGTTATTGCTAAGTTTGAAATTAAAGACAAAGAAAAAGTGGCCGAGTATTTAAATATGCCACAAGTAAGAGCCTTACTTCCTGTTGAACAACGTTACGTAAAATTTACGTTTGGTAAACCAGAAAAAGACAGTGAATTACTAGATTTATATGCTTTAAAAGGAAACAGAGATAATACACCAGAATTAAGCGGTGCTGTTGTAACTGATGCTAGAAATTCATTTGGACCTACAGGAAAACCAGAAGTGTCTATGCAAATGAATGCTAAAGGAGCTAAGATTTGGGAAGAAATGACTGGTAGAGCTTTTACGCAAGGAGGCCAAATAGCGATTGTTTTAGATAACATTGTGTATTCAGCTCCAGGTGTAACCACAGGACCTATTGCAGGTGGAAGTTCATCCATATCAGGAAGTTTTTCCTTAAATGAAGCAGTAGATTTAGCAAACGTGTTGCGTGCTGGTAAATTACCAGCGCGTGCAGACATCATTCAAAGCGAAGTGGTAGGACCATCGTTAGGTCAAGAAGCCATAGATAATGGTAAAGTATCTTTTATGATTGCTTTAGCCTTAGTTTTAGCATGGATGATAGTATATTATGGTAAAGCTGGTGGTTTTGCCGATATTGCCATGGTTTTGAATATCTTATTGATTTTTGGGATTCTTTCAGGATTAGGAGCAGTTTTAACACTGCCTGGCATTGCCGGTATTGTTTTAACCATTGGGATGTCTGTCGATGCTAACGTTATTATTTACGAACGTATTCGAGAAGAACTTGCCAAAGGAAAAGGACAAAAAGAAGCGGTTAAAGATGGGTTTAGTAATGCCTTATCATCTATTTTAGATGCCAATATTACAACAGGGTTAACCGCCTTAATATTATTCATTTTTGGAACAGGACCTATTAAAGGATTTGCTACTACCTTATTAATTGGTATTGGAACGTCTTTATTTACCGCAATTTTTATTACCAGATTATTCATTGATTGGTATATAAATAGAGGTGGAAAATTAGAGTTTTCAACTGCTTTAACCAAAAATCTGTTTAGAAACCTAAATATTGAATTCCTTAAAAAACGTAAAGTAGCGTACATAGTTTCGGCAGCATTTATTCTGATAAGTTTAGGGTCGTTATTAACCCAAGGGTTAGATCAAGGTGTTGACTTTGTTGGAGGACGAACCTATCAAGTAAGATTTGCACAAGATGTGAGCCCAACAGAGATTTCATCTACGTTATCAAATACCTTTGGAAGCGCAGATGCTAAAACTTTTGGAGATTCCAATCAGTTAAAAATCACCACCAAGTATAAAGTCAATGAAACAGGTGCTGAGGTTGATGAGCAAATGAGATTAGAGCTTTATAAAGCCTTACAACCTCATTTGGATGGTGTAAGTTATGACGAATTTATAAGCGATTCAGACACTAAAACAGTTGGTTTAATGAAATATTACAAAGTAACACCAACCATTGCTGATGATATTAAACAAGCATCGTTCTGGGCCATTTTAGGATCGTTAATTGTGGTATTCTTATACATTTTGTTACGTTTCAAAAAATGGCAGTTTTCGCTTGGAGCTGTATTAGCTGTGTTCCATGACGTATTAATTGTTTTAGGGGTTTTCTCATTAACTTACAAATTTTTACCATTCAGCATGGAAATAGACCAAGCATTTATTGCTGCTATTTTAACCGTAATTGGGTATTCATTAAATGATACGGTGATTGTTTTTGATAGAATTAGAGAATTCTTAAATGAGCATACAAGCTGGGATTTCAAAAAAGTTGTGGATGTCTCATTAAGCAGCACCTTAGGAAGAACCTTAAATACATCTTCAACAACGTTAGTGGTGTTATTGGCTATCTTTATTTTTGGAGGAGATTCTATCAGAGGCTTTATGTTTGCCTTAATTGTAGGGATAGTAGTTGGTACCTACTCATCATTATTTATAGCATCACCAATCATGTACGATACTATAAAAAGATTGGATAATAAGAAAGAAAATAAATAAATTCCTTATATTAAAAATTCTATTTAAGCCTATTAGAAACTTTCTAATAGGTTTTTTTTTGGACAGAAATATTTTAAAGTCGATTCAATTTTGTATGTAATAAACAAGTTATTTGCATACATTTGCTCAAAATAGACATCGAGACATGGGTAATAAATTAACCTTTATTTTCTTAAGGTGAAAACTAAACTTTCTACACAAAAAAAATTTCTTTTTGTATCGCGCTGGGGCGAAACATTAGATATTGTCAACACCATTAAATCTGAAGGACATGCCGTCAAATTATATATTGAAGATAAACTTTCAAGAGAAATAGGCTTTGGTTTTGTTGATAAAGTTACCCATTGGGAAAAGCATGTAGAATGGGCCGACATTATTGTGTTTGATTACACCGGCTATGGTAAGATAGCAACCCAATTAAGACAAGCAGGAAAATTAGTTATTGGAGGAACAGAATACACAGACCAGTTAGAATTGGATAGAAATTTTGGTCAATCAGAACTTCAAAAGCATAAAATAAAAGTCATTCCTTCAAAAGAATTTACATCGTTTAAAGACGCTATTGTTTATATAGAACAGCATCCTAATTCGTATGTATTAAAACCATGTGGTGAAACCCAAGAACTAAAACAATTATTATTTGTAGGAAGTGATGATGAAGGCTTAGATGTTATTCGTGTATTAAAAGCTTACGAAAAATCTTGGGGAAATAATTTTGGTAATTTTCAGTTGCAACGTAAAGTAAAAGGCGTTGAAATTTCTGTGGCTGCTTTT
The DNA here is from genome assembly GCA_002784145.1 of Flavobacteriaceae bacterium CG_4_10_14_3_um_filter_33_47. GTDB lineage: Bacteria > Bacteroidota > Bacteroidia > Flavobacteriales > Flavobacteriaceae > Yeosuana. The sequence goes on from PFKE01000044.1 coordinate 12,170, forward strand.
TTTAACGGAAAAGAATTTTTGTACCCTATAAATATTACCTTTGAACATAAAAAGCTGTTTCCTAAAGAGTTAGGTGTTTCTACGGGCGAAATGGGAACCAGCATGTTTTGGACCAAAGACTCTCCCATTTTTGATGCAACCCTTTTAAAATTTCAAAATACGCTGGCTAAACATCATTTTATAGGTCATATAGATATTAATTGTATTGTTAATGGCAATGGTATTTATCCACTGGAATTTACATCCAGATTTGGCTATCCTCAAATATTTATTCAACGTGCAGGTATCAATGAGCCCATAGGAGAGATGTTTCTAAAAATTTCATCGGGACAAAATTTTAAAATTAATGTCAAAAAAGGGTTTCAAGTGGGGGCTTTTATAGTAGTTCCGCCTTTTCCATATGATGATAAAAAAACATTTAATCTGTTCTCTAAAGATGCTGTGGTGGTGTTTAAAAAGAATGGGAAAGAAGGTGTGCATCCCATGCATTTAAAAAAGGTGAATGAAGAATGGCTTATTACTGGAAATATGGGTATTGCTGTATTAGTTACTGGAGTAGGTCAAACCATGAAAGATGCTCAAAAAATGATGTATAACAGAATAAGCAATGTCATTATTAACAATGCTTATTATAGAACCGATATTGGTGATCGTTGGGCTGAAGATTCTGATAAGCTGTGGTCTTGGGGATTATTGTAATGTATAAATATTGTAAAATGACCTTTAAGCTTTGCGATGATTGCCAGACGTTTTTTAAAGTACTTCCTTTAGATTGGCAAGAAATTATTTTACCTTTTTGGGACCATTTAAAAGCAACTACAAAAGGCTATGTACTTGTTGACAATAATCAAATTATTGCAGGCGGCTTGGTGTTTACAGAATGCCCGCCAGATATGATGTATGCCAAAGATGAAGCTGATACATGGATGCATAATGGCTATTTATATGTTGGTTTTATTTACGTGATTGAAGAACGAAGACATCAAAATTTAGGATCTGTCTGGTTACAGAATCTTAAAAAAACGCATCCAAAACAAAACTATTGGCTTACTATTGAAGATTTAAAACTAGATGTTTTTTACACAAAAAACGG
>PFKE01000111.1 GCA_002784145.1 Flavobacteriaceae bacterium CG_4_10_14_3_um_filter_33_47
AAAAACTTTAAAAAATCAAAATTTTTAAGGTTTTACTTATCAACGAAATTTATATGTTAAATTGTTAATAAAAAACACTAAAAAAGCACCTTAAAAGTCTTACCATGACTGATGAAATAGTTATCTTAGCATGATTTGAAATATGCAAAAAATAACTAATTAATTATATATGGCTGAAAGAGAAAAACTTATTCCAATTAACATAGAAGATGAAATGAAATCGGCTTACATTGATTACTCAATGTCAGTCATTGTATCACGTGCTTTACCAGATGTAAGAGATGGTTTAAAGCCTGTTCATAGACGTGTTTTGTTTGGAATGCATGAACTTGGTGTAAGAGCTAATTCCGCACATAAAAAATCAGCAAGAATTGTTGGTGAAGTTTTGGGTAAGTACCATCCTCACGGTGATACATCCGTTTATGATGCTATGGTTCGTATGGCTCAAGAATGGAGTTTACGATACATGCTTGTTGATGGGCAAGGAAACTTTGGATCTATAGATGGTGATAGTCCGGCTGCCATGCGTTATACAGAGGCACGCATGCGAAAAATATCTGAAGACATGTTGGCCGATATTGATAAAGAAACCGTTGATCATCAATTAAACTTTGACGATACCCTTAATGAACCTACGGTATTACCAACCAGAATTCCGGGTCTTTTGGTTAATGGCGCTTCTGGTATTGCAGTAGGTATGGCTACCAACATGCCACCACATAATTTAACCGAAGTGGTTGATGGCATTGTAGCCTATATTGAAAATAACGACATAGAGATTGATGAACTTATAAAGCATGTAAAAGCACCAGATTTTCCAACTGGCGGTACTATTTATGGCTATGATGGCGTTAAAGAGGCTTTTCATACAGGTCGTGGGCGCATTGTTATGCGAGCCAAAGCCAACACAGAGGAAGTTAATGGTCGCGAATGTATCATTGTAACAGAAATACCTTATCAAGTCAATAAAGCGGATATGATTAAAAAAACTGCTGATTTGGTGAATGATAAAAAGCTGGATGGTATTGCTACTATCAGAGATGAATCGGATAGAAACGGGATGCGTATTGTGTATGTTTTAAAACGCGATGCCATTCCAAACATTGTTTTAAATAAATTATATAAATACACTCAGTTACAATCATCTTTCAGTGTAAATAACATTGCTTTAGTTAAAGGTCGTCCTCAACTATTGAATCTTAAAGACATGATTCATCATTTTGTGGATCATAGGCATGAAGTGGTTGTTAGAAGAACCACCTATGAATTAAGAAAGGCTGAAGAAAGAGCTCATATTTTAGAAGGATTAATCATAGCTTCAGATAATATTGATGAAGTTATTGCATTAATCAGAGCGTCATCAAATGCTGATGAAGCCAGAGAAAAATTAATGACTCGTTTCGAGCTTTCTGAACTTCAGGCTAAGGCTATTGTTGAAATGCGCTTGCGTCAGCTTACCGGTTTAGAGCAAGATAAGCTAAGAAGCGAATATGAAGACTTAATGAAAACCATTGAAGACTTAAAGGATATTCTTGATAAAAAGGAAAGACGAATGGAAATCATTAAAAACGAACTTCTTGAAGTCAAGGAGAAGTATGGTGATGAAAGACGTTCTGTCATAGAGTATGCAGGTGGCGATTTAAGTATTGAGGATATGATTCCAGATGAGAAAGTTGTGATTACTATTTCTCATGCGGGTTACATTAAGCGTACCTCACTTTCAGAATATAAAACACAAAATAGAGGTGGTGTAGGGCAAAAGGCATCCACAACCAGAAATGAAGATTTCTTGGAACACCTATTTGTAGGAACCAATCATCAATACATGTTGTTCTTTACACAAAAAGGAAAATGTTTCTGGATGCGTGTTTATGAGATTCCTGAAGGCAGTAAAACATCCAAAGGACGCGCTATTCAAAACCTGATTAATATAGAGCAAACCGATACCGTAAAGGCGTTTATATGCACTCAAGATTTAAAAGATGAGGCCTACATAAACAGTCATTATGTTATCATGGCCACCAAAAAAGGGCAAGTTAAAAAGACCTTATTAGAGCAATATTCAAGGCCAAGGACCAATGGAATTAACGCCATTACCATCAAAGAAGATGATATCTTATTAGAAGCAAGATTAACCACTGGTGAAAGCCAAGTGATGTTAGCCCTTAAGTCTGGTAAAGCCATTCGTTTTGAAGAAGCCAAAACCAGACCTATGGGAAGAAGCGCTTCAGGAGTCAGAGGTATTACCCTTGCAAATTCTAAAGACGAAGTTATAGGCATGGTAACCATTGAAAATCCACAAGAAGAATCCGTATTAGTTGTTTCAGAAAATGGCTATGGTAAACGCACCTATATAGATGATCCAGAAGATGGAGAACCCGTTTATAGAATTACAAATCGTGGTGGAAAAGGTGTAAAAACCATTTCTATTACAGAAAAAACTGGCAATCTTGTGGCTATTAAAAACGTGACCGATACGGATGACTTAATGATTATCAATAAATCTGGTATCGCTATACGAATGTCTGTTAAAGATTTAAGAATTATGGGTAGAGCAACGCAAGGCGTTAAGCTTATAAATCTAAGAAATAATGATTCTATTGCTGCCGTTGCGAAAGTAATGCCAGATGATGATGTTGTAGACCAAGATTTGAATTCAAGCGAATCTATTGAAAACACTGATGAGTTGAGCAGTGGCACAACTCTTGATAATACACAAGACAATAACAATTAATACATTAACTTTAAATTACTTTACAATGAAAAAACAAGTGATAATAGCTTTGGCTTTTTTGATTAGCACGTTTTCGTTTGCTCAAAAAAAAGAACTCAAGGCGGTTGAAAAAGCTTTAAAAAGCAATAATTTTTCAGAAGCAAAGGCTACTTTAAGTCAAGTAGAACCTATGCTATCAGGTTTAGACAGTAAGACTAAATCTCAATATTATTTTTTAAAAGCAGAATCTTTTTATGCGAATGGGGCTGGCTCTAATAACGATGTAGACAAAGCTTTAGAAAGTTTATCTTTAGTAACCGAAGGCTATAGTGCAGAGGTTTTAGAGTTAAAACAAAAAATGATTAGCAGTTTATTGACTAAAGGAAACGCTGCTTATGAGAAAAATGAATATGGTTTAGCGTCCAATAATTTTGAAAAAGCCTACAGAGTTTCAACCAAAGATACCGTATATCTTTACTATGCTGCAGCAACGGCCGTAAGTCTTCAAGATTATGACAGGGCCTTAAAACTTTACAAAGAACTTAAGGATTTGAAGTACACTGGTATTGAAAATCAGTACTATGCAACCAATCTAGAAACAAAAGAGGAAGAATTCTTTCAAAATAAATCCATGAGAGATTTATCGGTAAAAGCTAAAACCCATAGCAACCCTATTGATAAGAAGGCGGAATCTAAAAAAGCAGAGATAGTAAAAAATATTGCGCTCATTTATTTAAATAAAGAAGATAATGAGAATGCTTTAGCAGCCATGAAAGAAGCAAGAGCTGAAAGTCCAGATGATATCAATCTATTACTTTCAGAAGCCAATGTTTACTATAAAATGGGTAATACAGAAGAATTTAAAAGCCTTTTAGAATTGGCAACTACCAAAGACCCTAAAAATCCTGAATTACAATATAATTTAGGAGTTATCGCATCAGAATCTGATCATCCTGAAGAAGCCATGACCTATTACAAAAAAGCGGTAGAGCTCGATCCAAATTATGTAAATGCCTATATTAACACGGCTGCTTTAATTTTAAACAAAGAACAAGCCTTAATTGAAGAAATGAATGGATTGGGAACTTCTAAAAAGGACGATTTACGTTATGATGAATTACGTGGCATGCGCCAAGAAGTATATAAAGAAGCCATTCCTTATTTAGTGAAAGCTTGCGAGATTGATTCAGAAAATATCAGTGCAGCTAAAACCCTAATGAATATTTATAGTGTTCTTGGTGAAAAAGCAAAACATGATGAATTGAAAGTAATAGTAGATGCCTTAGAAGCAGCTGGTAACTAAAAGAAACTATTGAACACAAAAAAGCCGCTATTGCGGCTTTTTTTTATATAATTTTTTTTATGACCCTAAGTTTATGAGTGTGTATTTTTTTGTCAACATTATAAATACCTGTATGATCTAAACGGTCTATCCTTACTTTGCCATGGGCATGTATAATGTAGTAATCCTGCATGATAATACCCACATGAACAATCGCACCATCCTGATTGTCAAAAAAAGCTAAATCGCCTGGTTCACTTTCTTCAATAAAACTTAAGGCTTCGCCTTGAGTTGCTTGTTGTGAAGCATCGCGTAACAACTTATAACCATTAAGTTTATACACCATTTGCGTAAAACCAGAGCAATCAATCCCAAAAGGACTTTTTCCGCCCCATAAATAAGGCGAATTTAAATATAAAAAAGACGTTTGTATTAGGTTACTTTTAGGTTTGATGCCTTCTATAATATTTCCATCATGAGAATGATTTAAAATATGAAGCCCATTTAAAGAAGATCCTATTAAAATAGGGTTTAATTGATGGTCTTTATCTTGAACGAATTCAACCAAATCAATCGATAATTTGGGAGAAGACGCTTTTAAAAGAACATATTGTTGTTCATCAATCTCGGTAAATTGTTTATTGTCTATCCAACCTTCATAAGCATCAAAACCAAGTTTTATTTTACTCCAAAACTTTCTCTTTTCTAATACTTTAAAATAATCACCATAGAGTAACTGCGTTACTAATTCGCTTTTATCAGAAGATTCAAATCTTAGAGGAACTATGCTTAAATGACAAATCCCGTATTGCATTCAAAAAATATTAATAACGTTCAATAACAACGGCCGAAGCACCACCACCACCATTACAAATGGTTGCAGCCCCAATTTTAGCATCGTTTTGTTCTAAAACGTTTAAAAGGGTTACTAAAATTCTCGCACCAGAACAACCAAGCGGATGACCAAGCGAAACAGCGCCTCCGTTTACATTGACCTTACTATCGTTAAGATCAAGAATTTTCATGTTTGCCAAACCTACCACAGAAAAAGCTTCGTTAAACTCAAAAAAATCAACGTCATTTAAAGAAATACCAGCATTTTTTAAAGCTTTTGGTAAGGCTTTTGCTGGTGCTGTTGTAAACCAGTTAGGTTCATGGGCAGCATCGGCATATCCTTTTATGGTTGCCAGTGGTTTTAAACCCAACTCATTTGCTTTTTCTAAGCTCATTAACACCATAGCCGCCGCTCCGTCATTGATGGTTGAAGCATTAGCGGCAGTAACGGTACCATCTTTAGTAAACGCAGGTCGTAATGATGGTATTTTTTCTATCACAACGTTGGTATATTCTTCGTCTTTAACGACTATAATAGGTTCACCACGTTTTTGAGGAACTTCAACCGGTACAACTTCATTATTGAATTTCCCTTCGTTCCAAGCAGTTTCAGAACGCTTATACGATTGAATGGCAAATGCATCTTGATCTTCTCTTGAAAATTTATATTCTGTTGCGCAATCATCGGCACAAACTCCCATGGCATTTTGATCATACGCATCAACCAACCCATCTTTTTGTATGCCATCTATTAAGGTAGTAGGACCAAATTTAGTGCCAGTTCTACTGTATAAATAATGAGGGATTAAACTCATATTTTCCATACCGCCAGCAACAGCAATCTCAATATCCCCAAGTTTTATGGCTTGTGCCGCTTGCATGATAGCTTTCATACCAGAAGCACAAACTTTGTTAATGGTTGTACAAGGAACCGTATTAGGAATTCCGGCATAAATAGCCGCTTGTCTTGCTGGAGCTTGTCCGGAACCAGCTTGCACGACATGGCCCATTAAAACCTCTTGAACAAGTTCTGGCTTTAAATGTATTTTATCTAAAGCACCTTTTATGGCGATGGCTCCTAATTTGGTAGCAGGAATAGTTGATAAAGATCCTAAAAAACTACCGATGGGTGTTCTTACAGCAGATACAATAACCACTTCTTTAATCATTTTTTTGATGTTTAATTAGCTTGCAGCGAAAATAATCATTTTTTGGCAGTAATTAGAACGATTACTGCAATATAAAAAATCAAAAAAGCTTAGTTTTTATTACATTTGAAAACCTTTAGAAATAAAATGTCAGACTTTATAAATAAATTATACAGAAACCACTCCTTGATCTACAAGGGTTTATTATTTATATGTTCAACCTTTTTAATTGTGTATTTATTTCCAAAAACAGGAAAATTTAAATATAATTTTGAAAAAGGAAAACCTTGGCAATCAGAAAATCTATATGCGCCATTTAATTTTGCAATCAAAAAATCAAATGAGGAAATAGAGGCTGAAAAGAAAACAATTTCAGAGCATTCTACGCTCTTCTTCAATGTAGATGTTTCTATTGAAAATGAGATTAAAAATTTATATATCCATCAATTTAAAAGGACTTTTTCAGATTCTTTAAATAGATTAAATCGTAATAATTTATTCAAATCCGGAGAGCAAATTATTGAAGAATTATATTTTTTTGGAATTTTAAATGAGACTTATAATTTACCTGATGATAAAACAGTTATTATTTTAGATGACAGAATTGAAAAGCACACTACAAAATACACCAATTTAATTCATCAAGAGCAAGTAACATCCATCATTAACAAGGTTTTAGTTGAACAAAAATTAAGCGATTATAAAAAGGAGTTCACGGCATTATTTTTTGATTTAATTCAGCCCAATTTAACCTATGATAAATCGTTTACGGAGAAAGTATTAAAAGAAGACTTAGATAAAATATCATACACTCGAGGAAGCATAGAAAAAGAAACTTTAATCATCTCAAAAGGTGAAATTGTAGAAGGTGATAAGTATCAAATTTTAGAGTCCTTAAAGTCAGAATATGAATCTCAAGTATGGAATGCCTCTAACTATAATTGGATATTATTTGCATACACCTTATTGGTGTCTCTGGCGCTTTTAATGTTGCTTCTGTTTTTAAGAAAGTATCGGTTGGATGTGTTTGAAAACAATACCAAAGTAACCTTTATTTTCTTTAATATATTTTTAATGGTATTAATAACAACCTTAGTTGTTAATTATAATTCAAAATATATTTATGTCGTTCCCATTTGTATTTTACCATTGGTTTTTAAAGCTTTTTTTGATGCACGTTTGGGCTTGTTTGCACATGTTATAACCGTTTTGTTGTTAGGTTCTATTGTGCCCAATAGTTATGAGTATATGTTTCTTCAAATAATAGCTGGTATTGTGACTATTTTAACGGTTTCAGAATTATACAAACGCGCTAATTTATTTATTTCAGTAGGTCAAATTACTTTAATATACATTATAGCTTATTTTGCTTTTTTTGTGATTCACGAAGGAAGTATAGAAACCATTAAGTGGGAAACCTTTATTTGGTTTATTTTGTGCGGACTTGCAACCTTGTTTGTTCAGCCTCTCATTTATATTTACGAAAAACTTTTTGGATTGGTCTCGGATGTATCGCTATTGGAACTATCAGACACCAATACCAAGCTTCTTAAAGAACTGTCAAACAAAGCACCCGGAACGTTTCATCATTCCTTAAATGTTGCCAATTTGGCCGAAGCGTGTGCCAATGAAGTTGGTGCAAATGCTATGCTGATTAGAGTAGGTGCCTTGTATCATGACATTGGAAAAATGAAAAATCCAACCTATTTTATTGAAAATCAATCAACTGGGATAAACCCACATGATGAATTATCATCCAAAGAGAGTGCACGCATTATCATAGAGCACGTGATTGCTGGAATTGAAACCGCAAAAAAATATAATTTACCTGATAGAGTTATTGATTTTATAAGAACCCATCATGGAACAAGCATGGTTTACTATTTTTACATCAAAGAAAAAGAACTTCAACAAGGCGCAGATAAATCTGATTTTTCTTATCCGGGACCCAAACCCTTTAGTAAAGAAACCGCTATTTTAATGATGTGTGACAGTGTTGAAGCAGCATCTAAAAGTTTGAAAGAACCAACGTCAACTAAAATTGATGCGTTTGTTGAAAGCATCATCAACAAACAAATTGAGGAAGGCCAATTTTTAAATGCTAACATAACATTTAAAGAAATTCAGTCTATAAAAAAAGTGCTAAAACACAAGCTAGCAAATATTTATCATTTGCGTATTGAATATCCTGAATAAAAAATTTAAAAAAATATATAAATAGTTGTGTTCTTAAAGATGATATGCTACATTTGCAACCGCAATTTTATTGCACAAGTTCATTATAACAGGAGAGGTGCCAGAGTGGTAATGGAGCAGATTGCTAATCTGTCGACGGGTAACTGTCGCCAGGGTTCGAGTCCCTGTCTCTCCGCAAAAAAATGATAACTATTTCGGGGTGTAGCGTAGCCCGGTTATCGCGCCTGCTTTGGGAGCAGGAGGTCGCAGGTTCGAATCCTGCCACCCC
>PFKE01000161.1:0-1465 GCA_002784145.1 Flavobacteriaceae bacterium CG_4_10_14_3_um_filter_33_47
CGCCAGTAGCTGTATTTTTTGGAGCATCATAAAAAGAACCATCGTTATCGTTTGTTGCTCCATTCACATATCCAACCATAGTTTGGTTAAACACACCATTATCTGAAGTTAAATTAATCCAAATAGCATCATTGGTTGCAGAAGTCTTACCTTTTTCTTTTACAACTTTAAAGAATTGACTGTTATCAGCAGTTATGGAACGCATGGAATTATTAAAAGTTATATCACCTCCAGTAAGAGCTTCAACAAAAAAACCTTGGCAAGATGCAACATACCTGTTTGGAGGTAAACCAGTATCTCCTCTAGCTCCTGTAACTGAACCAGTTCCATTAATTATTGCATAATCATCAGTAGAAAAATTTGACACTTGTGATCCGCCATTACTACCGCTAGGTGGTGTTGCCTGATCCCACAAATAGATACTACCAACTAAACCAGTATTAACTGCAAAAAAAGTATCTGCACTTATTGCTCCTGGGTATGGATTGCCAATAAAATTCCAGTCATCATAAGCACCACCACTATTATTAATTAATGGGACTAATATTTCCCCATTATTAAATTCACCTTGAAAGGGGAAATTTTCAGTAATTGGAAAAGATGGTGCAAATTCACCTGCAGTAGCTGCATATCCAACGCCAGGAATCATAAGCCCACTTGCAGGTTGCCAATCGTTTCCATCATCGTCGAAACCATCAGGAGTCCCAACAATAAAAGCGTTTGTGTTTCCAATTTCTGTATCATTATCCACAAAATTAACAGCTACAAATTTAAAACGTCTATCTGCTGGAGTAATACCTAAAGCATTTTCAACGGTTTCATCTACTATGGGTGAGCTCCAATAGGTATAACTATACCAAGCTTCAGAAGTTTTATCTTTTGTTAAAACTACACCATTTACTGTGTTATCAGTAAAACTCGCAGTATCACTATTTTGCACAAAATTGCCTTGTGTTTGAACAGTTAACTGCCCATTAATAACCACATCATTTTCAACTTCAACATAATCACCATTTGCGACTGTTAGAGAAAAAGTGGGGTCAACAGTTAAACTACACGCACTAAAACTTGTTTGAAAGCCACCTACGCTTGTATTGTAAGTGCCCCTAATAACAGCAGGAGTAGTTAAATCTGGACCTGTTCCATTATCCCAAACAGAACCATCCCAAGTTACAGTAGTTGTACTACATTGCCCAAACCCAAAATTCAAAGCCCCAAAAAGGGTTACAAAAAGCGTGAGAGATTTTATTAGCGTAGTTTTTTTATTCATAATACCTATTTTTATGAGAGATTTATGTCCTTTATTTGTTTTTAAGGTTGCGGTGCTTTTGTTACTTTTATAGCATGCAAACCAAAAAAACATACACGCTACAAGAAGCTACCAAAAAACTGGAGCATTATTGTGCGTACCAAGAACGTTGCCATAAAGAAGTTGCGCAAAAGCTTAAAGATATGTACATGATAC
>PFKE01000161.1:1487-2971 GCA_002784145.1 Flavobacteriaceae bacterium CG_4_10_14_3_um_filter_33_47
TGCCAAAACATTTGTAAGCGGTAAGTTTAAATTTAAGAATTGGGGTAAACGCCGTTTAACTTTTGAATTAAAGCAAAAAGACGTGAGCAAAGTTAATATAAATCAAGCACTTGCAGAAATATCGGACGATGAGTATGTCGGCGTTTTCAATGATTTAGCCGAAAAAAAGGCCCATTCCATTACAGAAACCAATCTGCTCAAGAAAAAAAAGAAGTTTATCGATTACTTTTTATATCGTGGCTGGGAATCGCATTTGGTGTACGAAAAGGCGAATGAATTGATTAAATAATGGGTTGTTACGGCCTACCAAGGTTTGTAAGGGTAATTTGGTCGTTCTTTACCTTGCCATTGGGATCATTGTGGAGAAATGCTACTATTTATAAGGGTTGTTAGCTTAGCAAAAACTAAAGGTTTTTAAAATCGATAATTTATTTGGGTTTAGACTGAGCTTGTAACCTACCATGAAAACATAAACAACTTATTTACAATTAAACACGCGCTTAACCATATAGAACTCTCGTTATTTGCCAATTACCCAAAAAGACCTGCCTTTTTGTAAGTTTATTAAAACCTTACCGACAAAAATACCAGCTATGAAAAAGAAAATTTTTTATTAGCTGGTTGGTTAGTTTTAAAGCCTGATATTCCCTATCAGGCTTTTTTATGAAACACAGATAACAAAGTAATTTTTCTTGCCGCGTTGCAGTAATACAAACTTGTTATTTATTAAATTGGAGGTTGTAATTTTATAATCTTCAGCAACTTTTTCTTTATTCACCGCAATGGAGTTTTCCTTTAAAGCTCTTCTAGCTTCGCCGTTTGATTTTAAAAAGCCGGTTTTTTCTGCTAAGGCCGCAACAATATCTAATCCATTCTCAACATCAGCCATGGTTACTTCAGCTTGAGGTACGCCATCAAATAAATCTAAAAAGGTTTGTTCATTCAGGTGTTTTAAATCTTCGCCTGTTGAGTTTCCAAATAATATATTACTGGCTTTAATGGCATTCTCCAAATCTTCTTTTGAGTGAACCATCACAGTTATTTCTTCAGCCAACCGTTTTTGTAATACACGTAAATGTGGCGCTTCTTGATGCTCTTTTATCAAAGCTTCAATGTCTGCTTGTGTTAAAAATGTGAAGATTTTAATATACTTTTCAGCGTCTTCATCACTGGAATTTAACCAGTATTGATAGAATTTATAAGGTGAGGTTCTATTGGCATCCAACCAAACGTTGCCGCCTTCAGATTTTCCAAATTTTGAACCATCAGATTTTGTAATTAATGGACAGGTAATGGCAAACCCTTTACCGTTGCCTATTCTCCTTATTAGTTCGGTTCCAGTAGTAATATTCCCCCACTGGTCGCTGCCACCCATTTGAATGGTACATTTTTTTTCGTTGTATAAATGTAAAAAATCGTAGCCTTGCACCAATTGATAGGTAAACTCTGTAAAACTCATCCCTTCAGAAGCATCGGAAGAAATT
>PFKE01000151.1 GCA_002784145.1 Flavobacteriaceae bacterium CG_4_10_14_3_um_filter_33_47
CAATTCCATTCTAAATTTGGATATAGGTTTTTCCAGTAAGGATATTGTTCTGCGGAAAACATATAGCAGGCTTTATAAAAACCACCATGATGCTCACGATCTGATACTTCATCATTTTTTACATCGGATTTGCCTATAAAAATAGGTTTATTGGTTGGATTTTTATAAATACCAGTGGTTTCTTCTTTTCCGTTCCAAATAATGGTGGTTGGAGTGGCTAGGTTTGTTGAGATGATTTTCATCTGTTAATATTTATTGTTTTTAAAGGTCAGATGGAATTCGCCATTATCATATCGGTTGGTATGAGCTTAATTGTTATGGCTCATTTCATCTGTTAATTTTTATTGTTTTTAATCGGTCAGACGGAATGCCTTATTAAACATTTTGTAGGTTTGCAAATTGTTAATGGGCATTTCATAAAATAAAAGTAATAAAAAACCACCTTGATTTCGCAAAGTGGTTTTAAAAATAACATGGTTAGTATTATTGTATTATAAATTTCTTGGTTTCAAGGTTATTATTTTTATAATCAACTTTTAAAATGAAAATGCCTTGATTTAAAAAGCTTAAATCGGTTTCTTTATGGATGGTATTAGATTCATATACTTTTTGAGCGAGAAGATTATAAATGGTGATTTTTTTTATTTCAGATAGGTTTTGATTAGCATCAAAATGTAGTTTATTGTTAAAAACATAAAAAGAGTGAGGTTTTTTTATTGGGTTGTCTGAAATTGCTAAGGAATTATTGTTGTATAAATTTGAAATATCTGAGGCAGATAATGCAGTTTTGTACATTCTAAGGTCGTCAATACTTCCGTTAAAATATTCAGCACCAGAACGCGCACCAATAGTAAGCGCATTAGTAACCAAACCATAAGGGCTTGTAGCTGTTGTGTGGGAAGCTAAAACCCCATTAATGTATAGGTTCTTGGAATTATCAGTATTGGATACAACAGCGATATGATTCCAAACACCAGCAGTAAGGGGTAATGAATTGGAATTAGCAAATTCTTTGTATTCAAATTGTAACAAACCAGTAGATTTTGTTCTTAATAAATAATTGGTGTTAGAGAGGTAGTTTGATTTTCCTAAAATCATGGCGTTTTGAAGTGTATTGGGTTTTATCCATACCGAAATACTTAATTCATCACTACAATTTAAAAGATCATCATGAGCAATCGTTATGATATCATTTCCATCAAAACTGTAGGCACTATCAGGGTTTCCAAATCTATCTGAAGTTAACGTTGCACCACTAACAGTTCCATGTAAGTTGTTGCCACTTTCATCATTAGCATTGCCGTTAAAAGGGTAGTAGGCAACTAAGTTTAATGTTTCATATAATTTAACATCGTCAAAATAAATCATACTATTACCATACAATTCTACGGATGTAGGAGAAACAGTTGTTAGAAGCGGAAACTCTGTAATTGTTGTCCCACTTGTGCTTGAACTTGCCTGTTCGCCATTAATGTATACTTTATAGGTTCCAGCTGCTGTATTAGTCTCAATTTTAGCGTGATACCAGGTGTTTGACGAGGCAGTCTGCAAAACATATTGTGTTCCATATCCTCCAGAACTTCCTGTATGGTAATAGGTAATAAGGTTACCATTATAAAATTCAATCCTAGCTAGAAAAGCGCCCCAAGTAGCAGCTGATGGATTTCCAATTGCCAATCCACATCTTCCACCGGAAACGACATTTTCTGCCAACATCCATCCTTCGAGGGTTACTTCATTAGGCATTTCAGCAACACTTTTGCTAAGGTTGGCTGCCCAGCCTGAACCAGAAACCTGAAATGAATGAATGCCATTTTTTACTGGATTATCAACAACTTTTTGATTGGCACTGCCTGTTCCGTCGAACCGAATCACCCAACCGTCCGGAAGTGTACCAAGGACATCATCTTCAAAATTATCATTAACCATGTAAGTTTGAGAGAATAAATTCAAGCATAGAAAGCTTGATAACAAGAAAAATAATTTTGTTTTCATGACTTAATAAATTCATTTAAAATTGACTAATAAATATAATCAACAGAACGTATTAAAAAGATGACAAAAGTCATGTGAGACATAAAAAAAACCACCTTGATTTTACAAGATGGTTTTTGATATTTAGAATTGCTGAATAATTTCAGTGAGACAACTTATTTTATCATTTCGTAACTACGTTTGATAAAATTGGTCAATTCTTCACCTTTTAACAAGCCTTGAGATAAACGTGCTAAATCTAAACTTTGAGTGATTAAGCGTTCTTGCTTCTTTTTAGTTTTTGTTTCAAGAATTTCACCAACTAATGCAGAATTTGTATTGACTACTAAGTTGTACATTTCTGGGAAATTTCCCATACCAAACATACCGCCGCCACCAGTTTGTTGCATCTCTTTCATACGGCGCATAAATTCTGGTTGGGTAATCATAAAGGGTGAAGCATCGCTATCCATAGGTTCTAATTGCACCATGAATTTTTCCGAAGGAATCACTTCTTTTAAAATAGCTTCAAGTTCGGTTTTTTGTTCATCTGATAATTTAGAAATTTTGGTATCTTCTTTTTTAATTAAATTATCAATATGGTCAGCATCAACACGCGAGAACGTTATCTTCTCTTTTGTTGATTCTAACTTTTGCATCAAGTGAGATACAATTGGTGAATCTAAAAGCAATACTTCATAGCCTTTTGCTTTGGCAGCGTCAATGTAACTGTGTTGTGCATCTTTATCAGAAGCATAAAGAATAACAAGCTTATCATCTTTATCGGTTTGATTTGCTTTTATTTTATTAAATAATTCTTCGTAAGTAAAATAAGTTCCATCAACTGTTGGATACAGTGCAAAAGCATCTGCTTTTTCAAAGAATTTTTCTTCGGAAAGCATGCCGTATTCAATCACAATTTTAATATCATTCCACTTGGCTTCAAACTCTTCTCTGTTGTTATTGAAAATAGATTTTAATTTATCGGCAACTTTTCTAGTGATGTATGATGATATTTTTTTAACAGCACCATCTGCTTGCAAATAACTACGAGATACGTTTAATGGAATGTCTGGCGAATCAATAACACCACGCAGCATGGTTAAAAATTCGGGCACAATGCCTTCTACATTATCCGTTACATACACTTGATTTTGATAGAGTTGTATTTTATCTTTTTGGATGTTTATATCCTGTCCCATTTTTGGGAAGTATAAAATCCCAGTAAGGTTAAACGGATAATCTACATTTAAGTGAATGTTAAATAAAGGCTCTTCAAATTGCATCGGGTACAATTCTCGGTAAAAGCTTTTGTAGTTTTCTTCATTTAAATCAGCAGGCTGTTTGGTCCAAGCTGGATTGGGGTTGTTGATAATGTCATCAACCGTAATTTTTTCTGGTTTTGCATCTTTAGGAGCATCTTCAGGAAGTGCTACGTTTACTTCTTTGGTTCCAAATTTAATTGGAATCGGCATAAACTTGTTATATTTTAAAAGAAGTGTTCTAATACGAGATTCTTCTAAAAATTCTGTAGAATCTTCAGCAATATGAAGAATAATTTCGGTGCCTCTATCGGTTTTGTCTGATGGCTCTAAAGTGAATTCCGGACTTCCATCACAAATCCAATGAGCTGCAGGTGCATCGGTATAAGATTTTGTAATAATCTCTACTTTTTCTGCCACCATAAAGGCTGAATAAAAACCAAGACCAAAATGGCCAATAATGCCAGAATCTTTGACTGAATCTTTATACTTATCTAAAAATTCTTCAGCACCAGAAAAAGCAATTTGGTTGATGTATTTTTCAACTTCTTCAGCTGTCATACCCAAACCTTGGTCAATAATATGAAGCTTTTTTCCTTTTTTATCTACTTTAACTTCAATTTGTGGATTGCCATATTCAACTTTAGCATCACCAATGCTGGATAAATGCTTTAATTTTAAAGTGGCATCTGTTGCATTACTAATTAATTCACGAAGAAAAATTTCGTGATCACTATACAGGAATTTTTTGATAAGTGGAAAAATATTTTCAACCGATACATTAATATTTCCTTTTGTCATGTTATATATGTTTTAATTATGATTATTAATATGGTTCATTGATAGACAAAAAAAGTACCAAGAGTTAAAAGGTGACAAACTGACACTTTCTGAATTAAGATTCAAAGTTTCAAAGTTTCAAAGTTTACAACTAAACAATTAAACAGTTAAACGATTAAACCTTTAAATCATTAAACGATTAAACATTTTCAAGATTTATGATTTTTATTATAGTAATTTACATATTTAATTTTTACTTTGCTTAAACAAATTAAACGGATTATGTACAATTCAAAGATTATAGGTTTAGGTAAATATCTTCCTGATAACGTTGTTACCAACGATGAATTATCAAAAATGATGGACACCAGCGACGAGTGGATACAAGAACGAACAGGGATACAAGAAAGACGTTGGATAAAAGAAGGAACCAATGATACATCGGCAATTATGGGTGCAAAAGCAGCGAAGATTGCTATTGAGAGAGCTGGTTTAACTAAAGATGATATTGAGTTTATTGTATTTGCTACCTTAAGTCCAGACTATTATTTTCCAGGTTGTGGTGTGCAAATTCAAGATTTGTTAGATATGCCAACTGTTGGAGCTTTAGATGTTAGAAATCAGTGTTCTGGTTTTGTGTATGCTATTTCTGTAGCTGACCAGTTTATAAAAACAGGCATGTATAAAAACGTACTGGTTATTGGGGCCGAATACCATAGTAATGGATTGGACAAAACCACCAGAGGAAGAGGTGTTACCGTAATTTTTGGTGATGGTGCAGGCGCTTGTGTGCTAACAAGAGAGGAAGATACCACCAAAGGCATTCTATCTACTCATTTGCATAGTGAGGGTAAATATGCTGATAAATTAATTGTAGCATCTCCAAGTATAGCGCATTGGGTACCAGAAATTATTGAGGCAGGAGAAGAAGATATATCTTATTTCCCCTATATGGATGGTACCTTTGTCTTTAAACATGCGGTTGTAAGATTTACCGAAGTAATCATGGAAGGTTTAATTAAAAATAATCTTACCAAAGATGATATTGATATGTTAATACCGCATCAAGCTAATCTTAGAATAGCTCAATTTATTCAAAAGAAATTTGGTTTGAGTGATGATAAGATTTTTAATAATATTATGAAATATGGCAATACAACGGCGGCATCGGTTATTATTGCATTAACCGAAGCTTGGGAAGAAGGCAAAATAAATGAAGGAAATCATGTGGTTTTAGCTGCTTTTGGAAGCGGTTTTACTTGGGCAAGTGCCATTATTAAATGGTAAGGTTTTAAAATCAAAAAATCCGAAACAGTTATATTTCGGATTTTTCTTTGCTATTAATCAAACTCCAACTTAATTTTAACCGAAGCTTACACAATAATTAGACGTAAAACTTTTTGGTTTATTTCAAAAAAATAAAAATTTAACAGTTTTTAACTTTTTAAAAACAAAAAACTCGAAATATGAGCTTTCGAGTTTTATGAACTTTTGTTTAATACCATCTTTTTAACGTTTTTGAATTTTATAAAGCTGACTAATTCTAAAAAAATAATAAATAACGTTTGAAGATTTAGATTGTATTTAAACTAATTAACGGTGGTATTGTGTTTTTGTTGTAAGCAAATATAAATTTTAACATACTTTAACATTTGATAGCCAACGGGTTATCAATAAATAAAACGAAAACCCAAAGCAATTGCGCTTTGGGTTTTGTCATTTAATAACCTAACATAGCACTAACCATCAACTATTATGAAGGTCATTAAATAAATCCGCCGCCTCCAGATTTTTCATTATCATCTCTGCTTTTACGTTGGAGCGCTCTGTATTTTCCACCTCCAAATCTGTAGGATAATGCAATATTCCAAGTGTTGCTTTCCCAATTGAATTTTCCTTTTGACGGAAATGGTCTGTCTCCTTCAAATTCAAATTTCATGGTATTTAAAATATCGCTGTAATTGAAACTAAAAGTAGCTCTGTCATCTTCTAAGAAGCCATATCTCAATCCGGTATTTACCATAAACATGGGTTTTCTATTAAATTGCAGTCCGTTTTCTTTACCTCTGTACATGGTAAATAATGATAGGTTCAATTTTTTTGTTGCTTTAAAATTGTTGAATACTCTAAAATTCCATACAACATTATCTACCGAAATGGTTGACACTAAAATATCATCAGCCGTTGCCGTTTCAATGGGTGCATTTAAAACTTCAGCAATTCCTTTTTGATTTCTTGAATACATATCAAAACTGGCATTAAAATTCCACCAACTTGTTGGTTTGTAATTAGAACTTAGTTCTATGCCGTATGCTGTTGTGTTCTCAAAATTATCAAAGCTTAAAATGCTTTTGTTTAAATCCAATCGATCAATAAATAAAGCTCTGTTAATTTCGTCTTCCACAATTCTGTAAAATATGCCCCCGGTAATCGTTCCTTTTTCTAATTTTCTGGTATAATTTATTTCAAATGAATTAGTGAACTGTGGTTGTAAGGTTGTATTTCCAAAGGATGAGATTAAAGGGGTACTCCATTCTCTAATAGGGTTAACTTGCTGTAAACCTGGTCTGTCAACACGACGACTAAAACTTGCTTGATAAGAATTTTTTTCGCTTGGTGAATACGTAAAAAATGCAGAAGGATATATTTGAAAATAATCATTTTTAAATGGGATGGTCTCAATGGAATTTTCAAACGTTTTGATGGCATTGGCATCTTCTGCCACGGTTTCTGCTCTGGCCCCAAGTTGAATGGTCCATTTTTCAAATGATTTACTATAGGTAGCATAGGCCGAATAAATATCTCTTTTGTATAAGAAATCGGTACCAGGTGTTTTTATATATTCATCACCATTATTTGCAATGTCATCTTGATTTTCATTAACAGATAATCCTGTAGAACTATAATCTATATTGGTTTCAAATAATCTGGCTTCTAAACCAACTTCCAGTTTTGCTTTGTCAGATAATGGATTTACATAATCAATATTAGCAACGGTTTGGTCTCGTTTGGTGTACACAAAATCTGTGTAATTTGGCGGAAACGAAAAATTAAAGAAATTAAAATTTGAAACTTCATCATTATTGAACTTACTGTAATCAACTTCAATATCTAGTTTTTCACCTTCTTTAGCAAAAACATGATTGAATACACCATTGTATTGAGAGGATAGATTATCATTCTCATTATCAAATAATTGAAATTGTAGCGGTTGGTTTATATATTGTATGCCTGTGGAACCTGTGCCTTTACCATCATATTTGTTTTGATTTGTAAAGAAAGAAAACGTGTTGTTGTCATTCATATAAAAATCTAAACCAGCTTTATATAAATGTGATTTATTATTGTTTTCAAAATCAAATAATTGCTTTGAGTTGTCATCTAAACGGTCAATGTGTCCTTCATTATCAGAATTGCCAATATTGTTGCCATAGTTTCCATAAATATTAAGTTTTCCGTTTCTATAATTTAAATCTATAGAGCTATTAAATCGCGCATTAATCTCTTTGGTTAATCCTAAATTTAAATTTCCGTTAAATCCAATATTCGTATTTTTATGAAGTATGATATTGATAATGCCACTCATGCCTTCTGGATTGTATTTTGCTGAAGGATTTGTAATAAGTTCGATACTTTTAATGGAGGTTGAAGGGATCTGTTTCAGTAATTGTGCTACGGGTACGTTTGATAATTTGCCATCAACCATAACGCGTACGTTTTCATTACCACGCAAACTAATGTTGCCTGTTTGTTGGTCGATACTTACCGATGGAATGTTGTTCATTATATCAGAAGCCGTTGCTCCAGAGGTTGTTAAATCTTTGCCAACGGTTATAACTTTTCTGTCCACTTTTTGCTGAATGGTTGAGACTTCAGCAACTACGGTTACTTCATCTAAATTAGCGATATCTTCTTCCAATAAAATGTTGCCTAAGTCAACATCATATACATTATTGCCAATTTCTATGGCTTTTGAGATGGTTTTAAACCCAATATATTGAATGGTTACAATTACTTTTCCGGCAGGTATTTTAGAAATATTAAAAGTTCCGTCATCCAAAGAAATGCCACCAGTAATGGTTTCGTTGGCATCGTTTTTTACAATAATGTTTACATAAGGTAATGGTTCGTTTAGTGAAGCATCTAATATTTTTCCAGAAACAGAACCAGTTCTGGGTTCACTACTTAAAGGTTGAGCACTTATTAATGAACATAACATTAACGCGCACAATAATGCGAATTTTTTCATTTTTTGATTGATTGATTTTATTTTGGTTAATAATTAACAGAACTGA
>PFKE01000061.1 GCA_002784145.1 Flavobacteriaceae bacterium CG_4_10_14_3_um_filter_33_47
CCGATTGAATCAAGAGAAAACCATAGCGGTTCATGGCGTTGGAACGTCGCCAATATTTAAACAGTTGCTTTTTGCAAACAAAGGGGAATTAAGTATTACCGAACATGAATCTGGTGTTGGGCCAAGTGATCATACGTCTTTTTATTTAATGGACATTCCTGTCTTACATTTTTTTACTGGTCAGCATGAAGATTACCATAAACCATCTGATGATGCTGAAAAGTTGAATTATGAAGGCATGGAAACCATTTCCCAGTTCATATTGGACATTATAACCGAATTAAATGATGATGGCAAGATTGCCTTTAAAAAGACTAAAAATGAAAGTCAAGATGTTCCTGCATTTAAAGTAACTTTAGGAGTTGTTCCAGATTATTTGTATAATGGAAAAGGTATGCGAATTGATGGTGTGAGCGAAGATAAACCAGCTCAAAAAGCAGGCATGCAAAAAGGAGATATTGTTATTAAAATGGGAGATTTTGCGGTTGAAGATATGATGAGTTACATGAAATCTCTAGGGAAGTTTGAAAAAGGAAACACTACTAAAGTTCAAATAAAACGCAACGAGGAAATCATAGAGTTGGAGGTAACTTTCTAGTAGGTATTTTTATGCTTTTGAAGTAACAGATTTTAAAAACACATACCCAAAACCAACAAACAACATCAAGTGAAATGGAAACAAACCAAAGTCGCCGCCTTGGTTTCCAACAATAAAGGCACTGTACATTCCAAAAGCAAAGTAAAGCATTAAAATACCTTCAAAAATAACATTAAGTGAAATGCTTTTTTTAATGTATTTATTGTCTTTCCAACTGTCTTTTAAAGAGTTTATATTAAATTTAGGAGTGCGAATAAATTCACTTTTTTTACCAAAATGACCTTCTAAAACGGCTATGGAATTGTGTAAGGAAAAGCCCATAGCAATAGAGAAAAAGGTAAAAAACATCCCTATATATTTAATAAAATTTTTAATGCCGCTTCCGTAGATTCTTTTATACATAATCCAGTAGCAAACAAAGAAAATGATGGTACTAACCACAAAGAAACTCATCACATAAAAGTAAGGTTTTAAATGGGCATATTCATTTTTTATGTAGAGCATTGGTATGCTTAAAACAGCCACAATTAACACGTTTAAAAACATGGTGCTGTTTAACAAATGCAAAACACCGTGAACCTTTGTTTTATTTGAAATCGAGTTGCTTTTTAAAACACGCCAAAGCATTTTTTTAAAATTCTCTGCACCACCTTTATTCCACCTAAATTGCTGTGATCTTGCAGCGCTAATAATAACGGGTAATTCTGCAGGTGTTTCGACGTCTTCAAGATATTTGAATTTCCAGTTTTTAAGTTGTGCCCTGTAACTTAAGTCAAGGTCTTCCGTTAAGGTATCGCCTTCCCAGTTTCCAGCATCAATAATGCATGTTTTTCTCCAAATACCTGCTGTTCCATTAAAATTAATGAAATGTCCTTTGCTATTTCTACCAACTTGTTCCAGTGTAAAATGTGCATCAAGTGCAAAAGCTTGAATTTTGGTAAGAATGGAATAGTTTCTGTTAATGTGGCCCCAACGGGTTTGAACTACACCAATATTTTTATCCTTAAAATAAGGGACAGTGCGCTTTAACCAATCTTTTTCCGGAAGAAAATCTGAATCAAAAATGGCAATAAATTCACCTTTTGCTACTTTTAAACCTTCTTTAAGTGCACCAGCTTTAAAGCCACTTCTATCGGTTCTGGTAATTTGTTTAATGTCTAAACCCTGTTGTTTCAACTTTTCAATTTGATCAAAAGTTGTTTTTATGGTTTCATCGGTTGAGTCATCTAAAACTTGTATTTCTAGTTTGTTTTTTGGATAATCCATAAGCGCAATATTATCCAATAGGCGTTCCATAACGTACATTTCGTTATAAACTGGAAGTTGTATGGTTACATATGGAATCTCATCAGGCTTAGAAAAGTCTATTGTTTCTACCTTATTCGTTTTCTTTTTTGAAGCCAAATAATTGAATAACAAGTTTAGTTGAGCTAATGCATACATAAAGATGAGCAGTAGTGCAACGGTGTAAACAACAATAGTTAAGGTAACAAAAAACATTTTATAAACTGTATTTAAAAATCCAACTTAAAATTTTAAAGCCTGCAAAGATACTACCTTTTAGGGTTCCTGATACTTTTGAGATACCAATTCTTTGTCTGTATTTAACCGGAATTTCAACATAACTCAGTTTTTGTTTCACTGCCTTTAATTGCATTTCAACTGTCCAGCCATAGGTTTTATCTTTCATGTGCAAAGCTACTAACTTTTCGTATTTTATGGCTCTGAAAGGGCCTAAATCTGTAAAGCGAGCGCCATATAATATTCTCATTAAAAAAGTAGCCAGCCAATTTCCGAAAACCTGTTGAGGTGTCATGGAATGTGCAGCTCTTAACTCTTTTTTGCGGGCACCAATAACTAAATCTGTATTGTTCTTGATTATGGGTTCTACTAGTTTTAAAAGCTCTTCAGGATAATCACTGTAATCACCATCCAAAAAAACAATAATGTCTGGTTTTTTTGTTTGATTTGAAATGTAATCCATGGCTTTTAAACAAGCATAGCCATAACCTTTTTTGGTTTCGGTTAAAACAGTTGCTCCAGCATTTATAGCATTTTTTGCTGTATCATCATTGGAATTGTTGTCGACAACGATAACTTCATCAACAATGGTTGGAATGTCTTTAATTACATTTGCTATTGAATCTTCTTCATTGTAAGCAGGAATGATGACCTTAATTTTGGGCATAAAGTATTAACTTTAAAGTTGCAAAAGTACAATACTTTTATGAATATTTTAACGTTTTATCAAATCGATTAAGTTTATGTCATTTCCCAATAAAATATCGTTTGAATTGATTCGGCCTTCCAAAGTTCCGTTCTCTAATTTTAAAACACCTCTAGGGCAAACGGCACTGCAAACGCCACAGCCAACGCAACTGGAACGCACTATGTTTTCTCCTTTTTGCGCATAGGCTCTAACATCAATGCCCATCTCGCAATAGGTGGAGCAATTACCACAGGAAATGCATTGTCCACCGTTAGTAGTTATTCTGAATTTTGAAAATAACCGTTGTTGAAAACCTAATATGGCAGCCATTGGACAACCAAAACGACACCAAACCCGATTGCCTAAGATAGGGTAGAAACCTGTTCCAATTACGCCAGAGAAAATGGATCCTATATACAATCCGTATGCTGAGCGTAAACTACTGGCTTTTATTAAAAAAATCTCATCGGTTGTTCCCGTATAATGCATGATGAATAAAGCGGCAATGACTATAAAATAACCATAAGCACCATAACGGGCATCTTTACCTAATTCTTTTCTTTTAAATAGCATTACTAGGGCAAACACTAAGGTTAAAAACACGCCAACACTTGTTAAAAACGTGCTTTGCGTTAACCAAAATTTACTAGAATCTTTACCTAAATAGGTGTAAATCATAGCGGTGGTCATTATGACCGAAAAGACTAAAACGGTATGAATCAACCAACGCTCAAGTTTCCAAGCCGAAAGTTTTTTACTGCTTAATTGTCTAAAAGAATCGCCCGCGGTTTCGGCTAACGCACCACAACCACAAACCCATGAACAATACCAGCGTTTTCCATATTTATAAGTAAGAATTGGGGATACTACAAAAATGGATATCACCCCAAAAACAAGCATTAATAACCCTAAAGATCCAGAGGATAGCAAACCGTTTATTGACCAACTATCAAACAGATAATAGTTTAAGGGCCACATACTTTTTAAATCGTAATAAGGTAAATTATAATTAGGGCTCTGGTTTAGTCGAGACATAAACTCAGGAATTAAAAACGCAAAGCCTAATTGAAAAAACATCACAGAAGCTGTACGCAATTGTTCGTAACGGTTGTGTCGATATTTTAGCATGAATTTATAACCGAATACTAAAATAGCCAAGGTATAAAGTGTACCATAAACAAACCACTGGCTTGCAGGGTTTCCACTTAATAACTTGCTTAGTGGGTCGAATAAAGCAATCAAACCTGTGTTTGGTAATCCGTTTGATGCTAGTCCTAAATATTGTGGAATAAAATAAAGGACTATGTAAAAACTTGTTAATATTATGCCGGTTATCCAACCTAATGTACCACGTGATGAGATAGATTTAAAAAATACACCATCGTTTTTTATGCCTTTTGGTTTTGTTAAATAGGCATTATTTGAATATAATATGGTGCCCAATGTTATCAATCCTAACGAACTGATTAAAAATAAAGCTTTGTTAGGGAGGTTGGTGTTGAAAATAGCCAGCAAAAAAATAAAAAGGCCAAGGACTCCAAAAGTAATGGCTGTTTTTTGTTTTATGGAAAGATTAGTGCCTTCAGGGTTTGCTAAAGACATACTTTGATTTGTTTGAGAATTCATTAAGAAATTGTTTGAATTTGAAGTTGGTTAGAGTAAGCTTTTAAAATGTCTTGCTCATAATGTTTGTAAAATTCTGGATCAAAATTAGCGTCGCTTAAATGATTAATCACATAATCCATGGTCCGTTTTTCGTTGAGCCAGGTATTAAAAACTTCATGGCGCATTCTTATTCCAAAGTTGTTTATTCCAATAAATTCATTACTTATGGTATGATATTCAATGGTAATACACTTAGTGTCGTCTTTATGCTTCCAATGAAAATGGGCATGATTTTCCTTGGGTTTGGCAAATACCCAGCCATAGGTTTGGTATTCTATATCAAAAAATTTAGCCGAATTAAACCAATGCCCAGGATTGTAGGGTGTTTTATGGCCACAAATAGTTTGGGCTAAAGTTTCTCCCATCATCCTACCGGTGTACCAAACAGCTTCAACTGGTCTTCTAAGGCCTATAGCTTTGCGTTGTTCGGCGCAATCGCCAATAGCGTAAACATCAGGGATATTGGTTTCTAGATATTTATTTACCAAAACCCCTTTATTTGTTTCAATATTAGAAGATTTTATAAAGTTTATATTGGGCGAGACTCCAGCAGTTAGTCCAACAACATTACACGGAATTTCTTCGCCTGTTTCTTCAATAATGATTGATTTTACTTGTCCGTTTTTGTCTGAAATTATTTCTTTTAAATTGGATGATAATCGTAAATCTATATGATGGTTTTTAATATGCCGGTTAATCATTTCGCTTTCGGCATTTGGTAAAACACCATTCCAAAAACTCGATTCTCTAACTAAAAAAGTAACTGGAATATTTCTGGAATTGAGCATTTCTGCCAATTCAATGCCTATTAATCCACCACCAACAATAACCGCTCGTTTGCAAACCAAGTTGTTTGGAGCATAGGTTTCTAGTTGTTCTAAATCTTGTTTATGGTACATTCCCATCACACCTTTTAAGTCTTGTCCAGGCCAACCGTATTTATTGGGTTTGCTACCTGTAGCAATAATAAGCTTGTCATAGCTTAGTGATTGACCATCTTTAAAGTAAAGCGTTTTAGTGTTGGTATCAATGGTTTTTACAAAGCCATTAACCAAGGCTAAGTTGTTTTTCTCCCAAAACCAGTTCTCATAAGGTTGTGTATGTTCAAACTTCATATGGCCCATATACACATACATAAGTGCGGTTCTAGAGAAAAAATAATCGGTTTCGGAAGAAATAATGCTAATTGGTTTATTGGAAAGTTTACGAATGTGCCTAGCAGCTGTAACGCCAGCAATTCCGTTTCCAATAATAACGATATGCTCCATAAAATAATTTAATTTAAGTTTCTGTCGCAAGATTTGTTAAAACCTTAAAACAATTGCTTCAGTTTCCGTAAATTTAAAAATTAATATAAACTTATGAGGCTTATTTATGTTATTTATTTGTTTCTTTTATTGAGTTCTTGCGCCATGACCACGCCATTTCCAACCAAGATAAATGGGGTAAGTTTTGTAGCTTCCAGAGATTCTATTTCAGACAAGCATGTCCAACCTATGTTAGATTTTCATGCCAATTACGCATCGGTCATGCCTTTTGGTTTTATTCGAGACATATCGCATCCTGAAATTCAATATAATTCTAACAGACAATGGTTTGGAGAAACAAAAGTGGGCGTAAAGCAATATGTTAATACTCTTAAAAAGGAAGGCCTTTTTGTTATGATGAAACCTCAGATTTGGGTTTGGAGAGGAGAATTTACTGGAAATATTAAAATGGCGACTGAAGAAGATTGGAGGTCTTTAGAAGATTCTTACACTAAGTTTATTTTGGACTATGCATTAGTTGCTCAAGAGGTGCATGTAGATATTTTCTGTATTGGGACAGAGTTGGAAAATTTTATTGACAAACGGCCTAATTACTGGAAGCAACTTATTAAAGATATTAGGCAGGTGTATTATGGTAAATTAACCTATGCTGCTAATTGGAATGAATATACCAAGACTTCTTTTTGGGAAGATTTAGATTATATAGGCATTGATGGGTATTTTCCTGTAAGTGACTTAAAAACACCAACGGTTGAAGATTGTAAAATAGGTTTGGAACCTTGGAAAAAGGAAATAAAAAGCTATTATGATACTTTTAAAAAGCCCATTATTTTTACAGAATTTGGCTATAGAAGTGTGGATTTTTCAGGAAAACAACCATGGCGATCAGATAGAGAAATGGTCGAGGTAAATTTAGAGGCCCAAACCAATGCAACACAAGCCTTTTTTGAAACTTTTTGGAATGAGGATTGGGTAGCAGGTGGTTTTATTTGGAAATGGTTTCACAATCACGAACAAGCCGGTGGTGTCCAAGACTCTCAGTTTACACCTCAAAATAAGCCTGCAAACAACATTGTGCTGCACTATTTTTCAAACTATTAATGGGATTATTTTATGCTTTTAAATTCTGTAATAGCACGATTGGGTTCAATAACGTGATAACCTTTCCAGAACTGCGGGTCGTATGCCGGCAGATAAATAGGTTCTACTTTAGGTTTTTCTTCTAAAGTTGAATACATGGTTTCTGAAATGGACTGATTTTCAAAAATAACGAGTTCTTTTTTTTCTGTGTTAGAAACCATGAAATGAATTTTTGATGATAATTCGTTCTGTTTTCTTCTTCCTTTTGTATGTTTGTTTTTTTCTATAATTTTTAAAGGTCTTTTAATTCCGAATGTATTTCCTTGCTCTACTTCTGCGTATTTAAGGGAGTATTTATTGGTGCTGCTTTTCGCATAAATCAGCGTTCCCTTTTTAAGGTAAATTTTGTAAGATATCCCTAAAAGTCTAAAATCCTTTAAGGGTCTTACATTTTCGTAATCTACTCTAACAATGGCAAAATCTTCTGTATTAATGTATAAAATACCTTTGTAATCTTCTTTTCCTTTGGGGGTAAAGCTAATTTTATAAACAAAATTATCGTTTAAAAAACTGTAGTCTTCTATGTTAAAGATATATCTGTTTGGCTTTTCCAAGAAATTTAAATAGCTGTCTTCAAAAATAAAACTATTGTGTTGGATTCTTGAAATAGATTGCTTTCTATATTTTAAAAAGTTCTTCTTCCGTTCTTGTTCTTCTTTCTTTTTTTCTTCAACAATGGCATTGGTTTCCTTCTCTTCGTTGGTTTCAAAAAGTGTAGAATCTATATCTTGCTTGGTTCCAAAAATACCCGACTTTATTTTAAAGTAAGAATCGCGTTTTATGTATTTTTTTAAAATGCTGTTAAACCGTTCTTCATAGTCGTTAAAGGTAATTTCATTGTTTTTGTCGTATAAATGAGAGGCTTTTATAATATCTAACTTTTGAGATTCTAAGACTCCAGATTTTCCATATAAGTTGGCCAAGATTTCGGTATAATCATCAGCATTCTTTGGCATATCTTTTAAGATACTATCAATAAATGATTGATTTAATTCGGGTATGGTTGAATGGTTTATTTTAACATCATGCTTTAAAATATTGGTAAAGTAAGAAGCTCTATAAAATAAGGTGCTTTTTATAAAATCCTTGTCGTAATTGGCTTTTAAGTTATGGTATGTTTTTTCAATAATTTCTTGGGTTGAATAATTTTTATTGGTAATCAATATTTCTTTAAGATCAATGGATTTTGGTTGTATAAAAACCAGACTGTCTGTAAATTTATCAGCGGCAAGCCGTTTGGTTTCATAACCTAAGCAGCTTATAAATAAAGTGTCGTTTTGTGTAGGTGTTTTGGTTAAGTACATTTGAAAATAACCATTTTCGTTACTGATTATGCCCGAGACGTTGTTTAAAGAAATGGTAGCATATGGCAAGGGTTTTTGTGAGCTGGAGTCTATCAATTTGGCATTGATAGTTTGTTGGGATTTAACTGAATTAATAAAGCAAAACACTATAAAAACATATAACCCAAATGGTTTCATAAACTAATTTTTTATGAAAGTAATATTTATAGTAAAATGGGCATCAATTTTAAGATTTTATTAAGTGTTATTTATGATTTGTTAGTACAAACGTTTTGAATATAATAGGCAAACAGATCTTTAGATGAAGCCCCTAACCAATGTTTTAGGTGAATAATAAGGTAATGGTATTGAAGTTTCCAAATGCCATGTTTTTTATACAATCTGGCAGATGTTGTTAAGTGTTTTTGTATAACCGTAAATTGTTTAATATTAAAAAGTTTTTTAATAAAAACATTATCTTCATAAATAAGATATTGCTCATCAAAACCTTTTAAGCTATCAAATAAGCTTTTAGTAATAAAAAGACTTTGGTCGCCACCGCGGCAAATCCGCCATGGAAATTTAGTAAACCATCCCATAAGTTTGAGCCACCAATGGCTGCTATCAAATTTCATTTTAAAACACCCTGCTAAATGCCCGTTTATAACTTCATTAACGATAGAAGTGTCAAAATCTTTTGGAGGAAAAGAATCTGCATGTAAAAAATACAAAATATTTCCAGAGGCATGGTTGGCACCTACATTCATTTGTTTGGCACGTCCTTTATCAGAACTAATAAGGGTAAGGTTTTTAAATGTTGAAATAATATTTAAAGATTCATCGGTACTGCCACCATCAACAATAATAATTTCCTTAATGTTTTCTTCAGAAGATGCTTCATTAAGATGTTTAATCAGTCTGTTTATGGTTTTAGCCTCATTAAGTATTGGAATAATGACTGAAATCTTAGTCATTTAAGTCCCAATTGTAGTCTTTATATTTGATGTTTGCGTTCTCTAAAATTTTAATATCTGAGTACATATTTAAAAAGTTTATTAACGAACCCTTTTTTGTGAAATCTGAATCAAACCACTTAAATATTTTTGATAATTCCAAGCGGTCTTTTGTAATAGAATTTCTGTTGGAGTCACTTAAAAAATCTTTGGCCGCTTTGGTAAGTTGCGCCTCTAAATGTTTGGCGGTATAGGCTTCATTTAATAATTTTGGACAAGAGTAAGAAGCGCAAACAATGGCAAAATGAATTCTAGGTTCGTTCATTTTTCTTAGAATTTTATGCTCAATGTCTTCTAAATTATACTTTTGATTGCCTAGTTTCCACAGGCGTTGTTCCCATGGGTTTTTAATGTCTTTAATGCTTTCAACGGGGTAATTTCGTATAATCAAATCTAGGGTTAGTGCATTGTAAGCGTTAATCCAATAGGCTAATGTTTCGTTTTTAGACCATTGTTCATTTGGTATTGTTTTGGATAAATTTTCTAAAACAATGTTAAGGCTTTCTGGATTGTCTTTAATTTTTTTGTAATCAACATGGCCTTCATTTGAAACATGGTTTTTAAGAAAATTTGTCCATAAAGAATGGTCCACTTTTTGTGCAGAAACTGGAAAATACAAAATGGCGCATATAATAAAACTATAAATTTTTAACATAACTTTTTTTTTTAAAATTTAACAACATCCACCACCATCGTAGTGGTAGGTAGATTTACTTATAAAAATATCATCTCTTTTTAAACTAGTCAATGCGTTGGCGGTTTTATCACAAATGGCTAAAGGCTGGTTTTTTAGCAATACATGACCGGCCTTGTCATCAAAAAAATGTTCTGTACCATAATAAATAGCTGCCTTGCCTGTAAAAACACATGGACCGTTTGTGGGCATTGGGTCTTTAATAGCCGCCACTTCAATAGATTCAATATAAATTAATTCATCTGTTGGGTAGTGTTTAGGGTCTAGAATTCTATATGGTTTTCTAGCTCTGATTTCAATGGTTCCAAAACCTGCATCAGTAAGCATTTTTATATAGTCTGAAATAGGTAGACTGCCGCTTAAACAAAGCGCTCTTAACCTGTCGTCATTTCTCAAAGTATCATTCATAGGTTGCTCACAGGTTGGGTCGCTCATGACTAATTTTCCATGAGGCTTTAATACACGATACATTTCGGCAATGGCTTGTTTTAAATCGTCTGCTTTAAAAATATTAAACAGACAATTTTGTGCAGCCACGTCAATAGTATTATCTTCAACAGGAAGACTCATGGCGTCTCCTTTTTTTAACGCAACAAAGTCACTTTTAAACCAAGGGTTTAAGGCTTCGGCCTCGATGAAATTTTTACGAGATGCTTCAAGCATTTCATCAACCACATCAATGCCTATTACGCCATTTTTTTGGCGGTTAAAATATGCAAATTGCAATAACTCCATACCACCACCAACACCAACATAGAGCATTTTTGGGTTGTTGGTTAAATCGCGTGCATGCACAGTGCTTCCACAGCCATAGTTCATTTCTTGCATGATTTTAGGGATTTTTAAACCTGGCAATTCCCAAATAGGATTTGTAGTGCAGCACAATCCAACATCTGGCGTTAGTGCGGCTTCCTTATATACGTTATGGGTGGTTTCTAAATAGCTCACAGTTATAAGTTCTTAATTAATTCTTTGAATAAGGTAATCATATGCGGTTCTGCTTTTTCTGCCATGGCAATAATTTCATTAATATCAATAGGCTTTAGGTTAGTTGGGTCGCATTCATCGGTTAAAACTGACACTGCCGCGGCCTTTAAGTTAAGATGGTTGGCCACGATAATTTCTGGAACGGTACTCATGCCAACGGCATCTGCTCCAATGGTTTTTAACATTCTGTATTCTGCACGGGTTTCAAGTTGAGGGCCAACAACGCTGGCATAAACCCCTTCGTGTAAGGTAATGTTTTTGTTTTTTGCTATGGTTTTAAATTTTGAATTGATGTCTAAATTATAAGGTGCACTCATGTCTGTAAAGCGTTCACCCAAATGTTCAACGCCTTTAAATGCTAAAGGAGAACTTCCTTGTAAATTTATGTGGTCTTCAATGAGCATTAATTGACCTTTTTTGAAATTTAAATTAATGGCACCAGCTGCATTTGATACTAATAGTGTATGGATGCCTAATTTTTTCATAATGCGAACAGGATAGGTAACATCTTGTAACGAATAGCCCTCATAGACATGAAAACGCCCTTGCATGACGATTACTTTTTTGTTTTCCAAAATTCCGAAAATAAGTTTGCCTTTATGGAACTCTACCGTTGCTGTTGGAAAATTGGGGATATGATTGTAACTCACTTCATGAAGGATATTAATTTCATCGATTAATTGTCCTAGACCAGTACCTAAAATGATGCCAATCTCGGGGTTTTTAAATCCTTTTGAAATTAAATATTCTGTGGTTTCTGTAATGTATTTAATCATTGGTAATATAAAATTTTTTTAGCTGTTGATAAGATTGAATATCTTCAAAAGTATCAATATCGTTTAATGCTTCAAGAAGCACAAAGGTACAATTTTGTATGTCATTTAGGGTGTCTTTTAACACGGTTGATGTTCCCCAAGCTTTATTTTTAAAAATATTTGGTTGAAGTTTTTTCATACCAAACAAATAGTAACCACCATCTTTTGCTGGGCCAATAACAAGATCATGTTCCTGTAATAGTTTAAAAGCATTATCGATATGAGTTGTTTTAAGATCTAATAAATCGCTTCCAATAATAACCACTTTTTCATAACCTAAAGCAAATAATTCTGTAAAGGCATGTTCCATGCGTTCGCCCAAATCTGAGCCTTGTTGCATTTTTTTTCTGAAAACCTCAGAATTCCAAAGGTCATTTTCTATAATATTTTCAGAATAGAAAACAAACTTATCGGCTGTTGATTTTTTTGATATTTGGGCCGTATGCGAAAGTAAATGCATATATATTCCTAAAGCGGCCTGGTTTCCAATGGTCTTTGCTAACCGCGTTTTGCATTTTCCTAATTCAGGATTTCTGGTAAAGATAATAAGGGCGTTTTTTGAAGTTGGAACATAAAAATTAGTTGCCAAATTATTAATAGACTCAGAATCTTTAGTGGTAAATAATCCCATGGTTTAATAAACTTTATTGCCTTTTATTAACCATTTACCCCAAAATTTTGAATATACATGGATATTTTGAGTTTCTTTTTCTTCAGTATTATAAACTGGAAAATCATGGTTTTTCCATTCAAAAATGCCACCATGAAGATTAAAAACATTGGAGTACCCAGCTTTTTTTAGTTGATAAGCTATTTTTTCAGATCTAATTCCAATTGAACAATACACGACAATTTTCGAGGTTTTATTTGGAATGTTTTTATAAACCGAATCTATCGAGAAATGATCGAAACCAATCCATTGTGCATTTTTTAAATGACTGGTTTTAAATTCATTCTCCTCTCTAGCATCTAAGATATAAGTATGGGTTTTTGGTAAAGCCAATTCTTCTGCCTTTATATATGGGATGTTTTTTTTATTGTGCTGGCTTAACAATTCTGAAATGGTTTCTTGAGCGTTACCCATGAATGAAAAAAAAAGTGCGAATATTAAAATTCTAAATTTCATTTGTTAATAAATCTTGTTTTAAGGCTTAAATGCAATCCTGGTTTTAACTATGTTGGTTTGGGATTTATAAATGTTAGTCCACAAATTATGCCAAAGTTCCTTGACAACTACTGCCTGAGCCAGCTGTACAGCCATAGCAATGCTGCGAGATTACAATGTTTCTATTAAAAAGTAAATCTTCATTATATTCTGAAATATGCTTTATTTTACTATTAATAGGTAATTCAAGCATTTGATTAAAGTCACAATCGTATAAATTACCATCCCAACTAACAGAAAGGGTATTGGTACACATCACATTTTTAACGGCTGTTGGGTTATAAGCTTCTACCAAGGAATACATGTAATCTTCATAATTATCTGAAGCGATTAAATAATCTAAAAACCGGCTTATTGGCAAATTGGTAATCGCAAATAAATGATGAAAATGGATATTAAAATCTTCAAACAAAGCTTTTTTGAAATCTTTCTCTAATGAAGCTTGATTTCCAGGTAAAAAGGCTCCCGAAGGATTGTAAACTAAATCCAAGCGTAAGTCACTTTCAGGTATTCCATAACCAATGCTATTAAGTTCTTTTAGGGCTTCAATAGATTGATTAAAAACACCAAAGCCTCTTTGTTTGTCTGTTTTTCCGCGTGTCCAATGAGGCATTGATGACACTACATGAATATTATGTGATTTAAAAAATGCAGGTAAATCTGAAAATTTTTTATTGGATTTTATAATAGTTAAGTTTGACCGAACGATAAAATCTTTAACACCAATTTTGGATGCTTCATCTACAAACCAACGAAAATTTGGGTTCATTTCTGGTGCGCCCCCAGTTAAATCTAAAGTATGTGCTCCTGTTTTTTTTATAACTTCCAAACATTGCAACATGGTTTCTTTGGTCATAATTTCCTTTCGGTCAGGTCCAGCATCTACATGGCAATGTTCGCATACTTGGTTGCACATATAGCCAACATTTATTTGAAGTATTTCTAATTTTTTAGCTTTTAAAGGAAATTGATTGGTTTCTGCAATTTTTTTTGAAAATATGGGTAAATCGCCGTTTTTAAAGATGCCATTTGATAGTATTTCAAGCTGTCTTTTGCTATATGCTAATTCGCTTTCGCGTTTGTGTAATGATTTTGTTATCAATGATAAAAATGATTAAAAATGTTTTTGTTAAGACGTTTAAAACAATAAACCTTACATGTCAAGCTTATTAACTTTATTCATCATTTGTACACCATGTACTAATGAAGCACCACCACGAATGGCTGCAGCAACATGAAGTGCTTCCATCATTTCTTCTTTAGTGATTCCTCGTTGTAAACCATCGCCCGTATAAGCGTCAATACAATAAGGGCATTGAATGGTATGGGCTACTGCCAAAGCAATCAAAGATTTTTCACGTTCTGTTAAAGCGCCTTCTTCAAACACTTTGCTGTAATAATCAAAGAATTTTTTACCCAATTCTTCATTCCAATCAGATATTTTTCCAAATTTTTTAAGGTCTGCCGGATCGTAATAAGTTTTTTGCATGGAGATTATTTTTTAAGAACACTATAAAATTATTCAAAATAAGTCGAATAGGACACTTGCACCTAACAAAAGTTTGAAGATAGAGAAAAACTCTTTTTTAGTTTGTCTTGTATCTGTCTCTTTTTAAGTTAACTATCATTTTATTCAACACTTTTTAAACAAAAAAACCCGAACTTTAAGTTCGGGTTTTATGGTGGTGCCTCCAGGAATCGAACCAGGGACACAAGGATTTTCAGTCCTTTGCTCTACCAACTGAGCTAAGGCACCAGCTCGCTTTTAATGCGGATGCAAATATATATTCATTTTTATTATCCGCCAAAAGAAAAATTATAAAAAATGGTTTTGTAAATTTACACTTTTTAAAATACCTATGAATTTAGTCATTGATGTTGGTAATTCTTTAGTTAAACTTGCTGTTTTTGAGGGTAATAACTTATTGGTCAAGAAAAACATAAAATTAGATTTTTTATTAAAACATATTGATTTATTAAGAAAGGAATACAAATATATAGGTAAGGTTATTATCTCATCGGTTGTTAAACTAAAAGACAAAGACATGGTTTATATAAAAAGCTTTTTTTGCTTGGTAGTATTGGATAAATCAACCAATCTACCATTTAAAAACTGTTATAAAACCCCTGAAACTTTAGGAATGGATAGGGTTGCGTTGGTTAGTGCTTCGGTTCAAAAATATCCATATAACAACACGCTCATTATAGATGCGGGTACTTGTATAACCTATGATTTTGTTACCAATAAAAACGAATATTTAGGGGGTGCTATTTCACCAGGCATTCGAATGAGATATCAATCATTAAATAAATTAACAGCCAAATTACCATTGCTAGAGACTGAGTTGCCAAAAGACATCATTGGTAATTCTACCAAAAATTCAATTCATTCTGGTGTTATATTCGGTGTTTTAAAGGAAATAGAGGGTATAATTGAAGTATATGTATCAAAATATAAAGATTTAACAGTTATTTTAACAGGTGGAGATGCTAATTTCTTGTCTAAACAATTAAAAAGTAGCATATTTGCCAACTCTAATTTTCTTTTAGAAGGATTAAACTTTATTTTGCAATTCAATTCAAACGAATGATTAAAAAACTTGTATTAGTTTTTGTGGCCTTTATAACAATTCAAAGTTATGCTCAACAAGGAACAGCTTCACCTTATTCTTTTTATGGTATTGGAAGTCTTAAATTTAAAGGAACCGCTGAAAATAGGAGTATGGGCGGATTAAGTATTTATACAGACAGTATTCACATAAACTTAAGAAATCCTGCATCGAACGCTACTGAAAACTTAGCTTCAATTGGTTTTAATGGAGAAAGTAGACCCGTAAAATTTACCGTAGGAGGAAGTCAGTCAACGTTAAATTTAAAAAGCAATACAAGCAGTGATAATGCAACTTCAACAACATTTGATTACTTAGCCATTTCAATCCCCATGGGAAAGTTTGGTATGGGCTTAAGTTTATTGCCTCAAACCTCTGTTGGCTATAAACTTGAAAATACCGATACCGATGGTAATTTAATTAATAGATTTAGAGGTGAAGGTGGCTTAAATAAAGTAAACCTTTCTTTAGGATATTATTTAACCAAAGGCTTGAGCGTTGGTATAGATGCAAATTATAATTTTGGGAACATAAAAAATAGCATCATAGAATTTTCTTATGATACCGATGGTGTTATTTTGCAATTTCAATCCAAAGAAAGTAATAGATCTGATTTAAGTGGGCTAAGCCTAAATTTTGGTTTGTCTTACAAAGCTAAAGTTAACAAACATGAATTTGTATCTGGATTTACTTTTACACCAGAAAGTAGTGTGTCATCTAATAACGAAAGAATTATTTCAACCATTATCATTAACACTGCAACAGGTACGGAAGCCGATATAAATTCTTTTGAATCCGATTTAGAATCACAAGGTCTTAAGAAAACAGACCTTACTTTACCATCAAAAATTTCTTTTGGAGTTGGTTTTGGTCAACCAAGGGTGTGGTTTGTTGGTGCTGAATATACCTTAGAAAACACGAGCAGGTTCTTCAATCCTTTATACAGTAGCTTAACTATAAAATATGAAGATGCTTCAAATATTTCTCTCGGTGGGTTTTACATACCACAATATAACTCTTATACAAGTTACTTAAAACGTGTGGTTTACAGAGCAGGAATACATTATGAAAAATCTGGACTCAACATAAATAATGAATCTATAAACGAGTTTGGCATATCTTTTGGTTTAGGTTTGCCCGTAGGAGATGTGTTCTCTAACGCTAATTTAGGTTTTGAAATTGGAAAACGTGGAACAACAAACAATAATTTAATTCAAGAGAATTTTGTTAATTTTCAATTAAGCTTATCTTTGAACGATAGATGGTTCCAAAA
This sequence comes from Flavobacteriaceae bacterium CG_4_10_14_3_um_filter_33_47, assembly GCA_002784145.1. GTDB lineage: Bacteria > Bacteroidota > Bacteroidia > Flavobacteriales > Flavobacteriaceae > Yeosuana. Next base: position 16,720 of record PFKE01000061.1, read on the forward strand.
AAGGAAATATGACTAACAAACGTAAAATTTTTATCATGAAAACGAGAATTACTTTAGTATTGGCTTTATTGTTTTTTGTAAGCAATACTTCATTTGCTCAACAAGACGAGGAAGCTATGACAAAACTTTCCATATTCCATGAATATGTGAAAGCTAAAAATTTTGATGCAGCTTATCAGCCTTGGATGGACGTAAGAACAAAATACCCAAAGTTTAATAATGCTATCTATATTGATGGTGAGAAAATTTTGGAACATAAAATTGAAAATTCATCTGGAGCAGAAAAAGTTGCTTTCCTTGAAGATTTAATGAAAATGTGGAAAGAACGTCAAGAAAATTTTGCAAGTAAAACACCAAAAGGCGAATATGCTGCAAACGCTTGCCAATTAATGTATGATAATAAAGACCTTTTAAAGAAAACAGACTTAGAAATTTATGAGTGTTTTGATGCTGCATATCAATTGGACAAAGCAACCTTTACCAACCCAAAGAGTTTGTACACCTATTTTTCTTTAATGGTAGATCTATATGATGCAGGTAAAAAACCAGCACAAGATTTATTTAATAAATATGATGACGTTGTAGAAAAAGTTGAAGACGAAGTTAAAAATTACTCAGAAAAACTTAACGTCCTTATCGAAAAAGAAGATGCAGGTACTCCTTTAACCAATAAAGAAGGAAAACTAAAGAGTTATTATGAGAGCTATTTAAGTGCTTATGATAAAATTGCAAGTAGCATAGATAGTAAGTTAGGAGAAAGAGCCAATTGTGAGAACCTAATCCCATTATATCAAAAAGGATTTGAAGACAATAAAACCAATGCTATTTGGTTACAAAGAGCCGCGGGTAAAATGTCTGAAAAAGATTGTACCGATGACCCATTGTTCTTTAAATTGGTTAACGCCTATCACGAATTGAGTCCATCAGCAAATTCAGCTTATTATTTAGGTATCTTAAAAGATAAAGAAGGAAAAACTAATGAAGCTATTGCTTTTTATGAAGAAGCCATTAAACTTGAAACAGATAATTTTAAAAAAGCTAGACTAAACAATAATATTGCGTTAAAGCTAAAAGCTAAAGGCAATTATGGAAGAGCTAGAAGTTATTTTAGAGAAGCACTAAGGTTAAACCCTTCAAATGGTCACCCTTATTTATCCATAGCTGCTATGTACGCAGCAAGTGCCAATGATTGTGGTGATAGCAATTTTAATAAAAGAGCTGTATTTTGGTTAGCAGCTGAAGAAGCAAGAAAAGCAGGTAGAGTTGATGCTACTTTAAAAAGTGCTTCTGCTCAAACCGCAGAAAATTATTTATCAAAAGCACCACAAAAGGCAGAAATTTTTAGTGCAGGAAATTCAGGTCAAACTATTAGTATTGGATGCTGGATTGGAGCCTCAGTTGTAGTGCCAAAGATTTAATGAAAAAAAATAAAAAACATAGTATATTATTCATGGTCACCGTATTTACGATGACCATGTTTTTTTCATGTAAAAACAACTTTAAAGAGGTTCAAAAAATTGGTATTTCAGAAAATGAACCTATTGGAGTTGCTGAAAATATCAATTTAAAATATACAGACTCTGGTAAGATTGAAGCCATTCTTTTAAGCCCTAAAATGTTCGATTTTTCCAATAGAGAATTTAAGTTTAGTGAATTTCCTGATGGCATACATCTTACGTTGTTTGATGATGAGAACCAAAAAAGCACCGTCGTAGCAGATTATGCCATAGTATATAATGAAACCGACTTAATGGATTTACAAGGACAGGTGGTTATTGCTACTAAAGATAATGACACCTTGTTTGCTGAACAGTTGTTTTATGACCAGAAAAAAGAGTGGTTATTTACTAACAAGCCTGTAACTTTTAGAACAGGTTTAGATTTAATTCACGGCAATGGTTTTGATTCTGATACTAAATTTACCAACGCAGAAGTCCTGGAAATTAATGGGATCATCACCGTTAATGAATAATTCAAACAATACAGAAACCCCACAAATTTTTTTAAGTATCTTTGTCTTTAATGTATTAAATTTTATACCACGATGCTTGCTAAGTTTTTTCAATACGCCTATTTAATTTTTGCCGTTTTATTCATATACGATGGTATTTCAAAATGGGGAAATGATACTAATGGATCTTATATTTCTTTAGGATTAGCTGCCTTAGCTATTTTTATGTTTTTTTTCAGACAAAGGTTCAGAAAAAAATATGATAATAAAGACCAATCCAACTAAATGAGTTTTGATATTATTATTATACTGGTTTCATTAATATTATCAGCCTTTTTTTCGGGCATGGAGATTGCCTATGTATCATCCAATAAAATCCATATTGAAATTGAAAAAAAGCAAGACGGATTATTAGCCAAAATCTTAACTAAGCTCACTTCAAAACCATCTAAATATATTACAACCATGCTTATTGGTAACAACATAGCATTGGTTATTTATGGGTTTTTTATGGGCGATTTGCTAGTTGAATGGTTTCAATCCATGTTACCTTTAAACTCTGGATTTCTAAATTATTTATTAACAGATTTAAGTTTATTGTCTCAAACCGTCCTGTCAACTCTAGTTATTTTAATTACGGCAGAGTTTTTACCTAAAGTATTTTTTCAAATATATGCAAACACGTTAATTAAGGTTTTAGCGTTTCCTGCCTATTTATTTTATATGCTTTTTACCTTTGTTTCAGATTTTGTTATTTGGATTTCTGACATGCTTTTAAGACAATTTTTTAAAACCGAAGGCGATCAAATTCAATTAGCATTTACCAAGGTAGAATTAGGAAATTATATCAGTGAACAAATGGAATCTGTGGAAGAAGATGACGAAGTAGATTCTGAAATTCAGATTTTTCAAAATGCACTGGAATTCTCTGAAGTAAAAGCACGAGAAGTTATGGTGCCAAGAACCGAAATTATAGCGGTTGAAATAAATAGCTCCATAAAAACCCTCAATGCTTTGTTTACAGAAACCGGCTGTACTAAAATTTTGGTTTATAAAGACACTATTGATGACATTTTAGGGTATGTGCATTCCTTTGAGTTGTTTAAAAAACCAAAGGCCATTAAAGCCATCATACTTCCGGTAGAGTTTGTTCCAGAAACCGTATTAATAAAAGATGTGTTAAACGTTCTTATAAAAAAGCGTAAAAGTATAGCCGTAGTTTTAGATGAATATGGAGGAACTTCAGGAATTATGACTGTGGAAGATATTGTTGAAGAGTTGTTTGGTGAAATTGAAGACGAACATGATATCGATGATTTAACAGAAGACATTATAGACCAAGAAACGTTTAAATTTTCAGCACGTTTAGATGTGGATTATATCAATGAAACCTATAAAATAAACCTTCCAGAAAGCGAAAATTATGAAACGCTTGGCGGCTTAATTGTAAATCATACCGAAGAGATTCCACAGCAAAACGAAGTGGTTATCATTGATGCATTTCAATTTACTGTATTAGAGGTTTCAAACACTAAAATTGATATGGTTGAACTTAAACTTTTAAAAGAAGATTAAATTCATAATCTTTGCATTAATTAAAGTATGTTTCTGTTTTATTATTAAATAGAAAATGGTATTTTCGCGCACAATATTTTTACAATAAACTAAACAAATAAATAACCTTATAACAAAGGTTGTAAAATAATGTAATTTTCAAATGGCAGTTTTAAATAAAATCAGACAACGTTCTCTATTTTTAATCATCATTATTGCTCTAGCGCTTTTTTCTTTTGTATTGGCAGATTTATTTAAGGGCGATAATGCATTCTCTCAAAAATCACAAAATACGGTAGGAACCATTAATGGGAAAGATATTACCCGCGAAGATTTTTTACAAAAAGTTGAGGCAACTCAAAAACAAATGGGGCCTTCAGCAACCAATACCCAAGTAATGAACAGAGTTTGGGAGCAGGAAGTTAGACAAGCCGTAATGGAAACTCAATTTGAAGAGTTGGGAATTACCGTTGAAAAAGATCAAATGAGAGATTTACTTAAAAATGCTCTAGCAACAAGTCCCGAGTTTTTAAATGAAGCTGGATTGTTTGATGAAAACAAATTAAACGAATATATTATTAATCTAAAAGAAACCTCTACAGCTACCTATCAAGAGTGGATTAATTATGAGAAATCATTAGCATCAAACGCCTTACAACAAAATTATTACAATCTTGTTAAAGCAGGATTAACAGGAACACTTGAAGAAGGAAAATTAGAGCATAAACTACAAAACAATAAGGTTGATATTAAGTTTGTTCAAATACCTTTTTCCTCCATACCAGATAGTACTGTTACCGTTTCTAAATCAGAAATCTCAAGTTATATTAAAAAGCATAAAGATATGTATCAAGTTGAAGCTTCAACAGATATTCAATATGTGGAGTTTAAAGAAGCCGCAACCGTAGAAGATGAAGAAGACATTAAAGCAGGCTTAACAGCTTTAATAAATGATTATGAAATTTATAATGAAAGTTCAAAATCAAACGAAACGGTTACAGGGTTTTTAAAGACTGAAGAGAATGAGGCTTTTGTAAATTCAAATTCCGATATAAAATTTGATAATCGTTTTGTATTTAAATCTTCATTACCAACAGCTGTTGCGGATAGTATATACCATTTAAATGTAGGCGAAGTATATGGGCCTTACAAAGACAATGGATATTTCAAAGTGTCAAAGCTTATTGCTGTAAAACAGATTCCAGATTCTGCTAAAGTAAGACACATTTTAATTCCTTATGTTGGTGCAAGAAGTGCTGATGCAACCATAACACAAACCGAAGTAGAAGCTAAACAAACAGCCGACAGTATTTTAGGGGTTTTAAAAACAAACAAATCAAAGTTTCCTGAGTTGGTTAAACAATTTTCTTCCGATAAAGGAAGTATAGAAAAAGAAGGACGATATGACTGGCATCCATATAATACTATGGTACCAGAATTTAATGACTTTGAGTTTGAAGGTAATGTAGGGGATTTAGGTGTTGTAAAAACCGTTTTCGGGTTTCATATTATTGAAATTGAAGGTCAGAAAGATAAACAAAAAGCGGTTCAGGTAGGAACTATTACCAGAAAAATAGAACCATCGCAAGAAACTATTGATAAAGTTTTTAGAGAGGCCTCTAATTTTGAAATTGCTCTAGAAAAGAAAGATTTTACATCCTTAGCTGATGAAAGCAAATATGTGGTTCGTCCGGTAAACAGTATAAAAATTTTAGATGAAAATATCCCTGGAATTGGCAATCAAAGACAAATAGTAAGATGGGCATTTAATAAAGATACTAAAGCAGGTAACGTAAAACGTTTTAATATCCCATCAGGATATGCCATAGTTCAATTGGTTGCAAAACATGATGAAGGATTAATGAGTGTTGAAGAAGCTACCGTTACCGCCATGCCTGTAATTCGTAAAGAGAAAAAATCAAAAATTGTTAGAGACAGGATTAGTGTTACAAATCTTGATGATTTAGCAGCTGCTGAAAATACAACAGTAAGAACGGCCTTAGCTATCAACATGAAAAACCCAACTATATCCGGTGCAGGAAAAGAACCTTTTGTGGTAGGTGCTGCTTTTGGTCTTAAAGAAGGACAAACATCAAAATTGATAGACGGTAATAACGGAATTTACATGATTCAGGTTACTAAAATGACTCCAGCGGTTGACTTAGATAATTACCAAGCTTCGGCCAATCAAGTTGAAAATCAGAAAATGACTGTAGTTACATCAAAATTATACGATGCCTTAAAAGAAGCCGCTGAAATTGAAGATAACAGAGCAAAAACGGTTGAATAAAGACATATAAGATTTATGAAAAAGCCTCGAAATTTTTTTTCGAGGCTTTTTTTATTTTGGTAAGTTATAAAACCATGTCTTTATATGGAATAATCGTTTTAAACCCTTTACTCTTAAAATAAGACGCTGGGTTTTTCTTAGAAGCTACCAATATAAAATCTCCGCCCCAAGCACCTAAACTTTTAATGCTTCCTTTAAAATCATTAAATAGCTCCTGTTTGATTGGTTGTTGTTTAATGATTTCTGAGATAAATTCTTCATGAAGTGTTATGAGGGTTTCAAATTCAGATAAGGTTTTACAAACCATTAATTTATGAGAAATTTTGCTAAGATCATTAAGTACTAATTCATGAGGCTGATTTAGTTTGTATTTCTTAATGCCTTCTCTGCTGTTTTGTTTTTTATTTAAATAAACAAAATAAAGACACTCTTTAAATGACGGATTAAAATTAACCTCACTTACATATGGTTTTCCATCATTCAATTGATAACTTATAGGTTTGTTATGCTGTGCACAAGCAATGTCATAACCGCTACCGCCAAAAGTCATTTGTAAAAGTTTATAGGCATCCACATGGGTCCATTGTGCTAAGTTATTAATTAGTGTTGAAGATGTGCCTAATCCCCAATCTTTTTTAAAATCTAAATGAGTGGATATTTTATAGCCAGTATTTGAATTTAGAAAGGAAGGATTAAGTTGTTTTATTGATTTAAAAATTTGAATTAATCTTAGAGTTGTGTCATTTGTTTCTTTTGAAAATTCAGAAAAAAGATTATCAATTAAAAATCCTTCTTCATACCAAATAGTGCCCTGTTCATCAAAACTTTTCCAAATTAATTTTGGGTAGTCAATAGCTTCAACAACTAATGATTGTCCAAAAGCAGTAGGAACAGCTAGTGCTACAGCACCATCAAGAACCGCATATTCTCCAGAAATTAATAACTTTCCGTTACTATAATATGTTTTTGTGTTCAATTTTTAACTCTTAAATTTTGTAAAACATTAACAACTTCATTATGCGAAACCGTATGCGTTTTAAAATAATCTATAATAATGGCTTTTTCTTGATCGGTAGCTTGGAATTGATTTAAAATATTCATTAAATGCATTTTCATATGACCTTTTTGAATGCCTGTAGTTGTTAGCGATCTTAAGGCTGCAAAATTTTGTGATAGCCCAGCTACGGCAACAATTTGCATGAGCTCTTTGGCTGAAGGATTATCAAGGAGCTCTAAGGATAATTTCACCAAAGGATGTAGTCCAGTAAGTCCCCCAACAGTTCCAAGAGCAAGTGGAATTTCCATCCAAAAATAAAACATACCATCTTCTATTTTAGCATGTGTTAAACTGGAGTATGTGCCATTTCTAGAGGCGTAGGCATGAACACCAGCTTCAACCGCTCTAAAATCATTGCCAGTGGCTAATACAACAGCGTCAATGCCATTCATTATTCCTTTGTTATGGGTAACGGCTCTGTATGGTTCTACTTCGGCAATGGTTACCGCTTGAATAAATTTGGCAGCAAATTCATCGGGCGAAATAGCATCATCTTCATTCAAATCTTCAATTTTGCAACTCACTTCGGCACGAACCAGACAATCGGGCACATAATTTGATAAAATACTCATCACTATTTGAATTTGCTTTTCCTCTTCAGAAAACGTTTCGTAAAGCAGAGCGTTATCTTTAAAAGTCTTTGCAAATTGCTCTAAGCAGGAGTTAATAAAATTGGCTCCCATAGCATCAAGGGTTTCAAAAGACACATGAAGCTGAAAATAGCCTTTTATATCTTTTGTTTTATCTCGTAATTCAATGTCCATAATACCGCCGCCACGATTTTCCATGTTTTTGGTAATCGGTTTAACATCTTCAATAAGTTTTGGTTTTATATAGGTAAAATAAGATTTTAAAGTCTCATAGTTTCCAAAGTACATAAAATGAACTTGACCAATTTTTGTAGTAGATAGCACCATGGTTTTAAAACCACCTCTTTGTAACCAAAATTTGGCCGATTTACTGGCAGCAGCAACTACAGAACTTTCTTCAATGGCCATGGGTATGGTGTAAAGCTTATCGTTAATTAAAAAATTTGGAGCAACACCAAAAGGTAAGTAGTAGTTTGAAATAGTATTTTCTATAAACTCATCATGAAGCTGTTGTAATTTTGTATCACTATTCCAATATTGTTCTAATATTTGTCTAGCGGTTTCTTTTTTTGAAAAGTGGGTGTTTACAAGCCATTCAATTTTTTTTGACTTTGATAGTTTAGAAAAACCAGAAATCGTTTTGCTCATGAAATTTTTTTATTTGGCAAAGATACTACAACTTACTTTTAAAAAACAGGAAGCCAAAAATGTTGAAAATAAATTGTATTTAAGTGCTAATAATAGATGTTTTTTGCAGAATTTTTAGTAAACTTGAAAAGTTTTATTGAAAAATTAATAATAAAGGCAGATTGACAAGATTATAATAAATTGTGTTTAAAATTTAAAGGGTGAATAATCAATAATTAATTTGAAATCAAAACTATAAAAGAAGTGTAAACAAAATTCATATATGGCATCAACGACATTAGAACCTCACCAAAAAGAGCTTTTTGGACAACCTACAGGATTGTTTTATTTGTTTTTTACAGAAATGTGGGAGCGTTTTTCATTTTACGGAATGAAAGCACTTCTGATTTTTTATCTTACAAAATATCACCTGTTTTCTGATGATGCTGGAAATTTACTTATTGGAAGCTATGCTGCATTGGTTTATGCTATCCCAGTTGTAGGTGGTTTTATAGCGGATAAGTACTTAGGTTTCAGAAAATCGATAGTTTTTGGAGGGATATTGTTGGTTCTAGGCCATTTGGGAATGGCTTTTGAAGGAAATGCAGCAACACAATCCGTTACAGGAGAAATTGTAAGGGATGATTTTGCACTAGAAATCTTTTATTTGTCTTTGTCCTTTATAATACTTGGTGTAGGATTCTTAAAAGCTAACATTTCATCCTTAGTAGGTGAGTTATACCATGAAGGGGATAAACGGCGGGACTCAGGTTTCACCATTTTTTACATGGGTATTAATTTGGGATCATTTTTGGCGACTATTATTTGTGTTTGGTTAGGTGAAACCTACGGCTGGAGTTATGGATTTGCAGCAGCAGGTGTTGGAATGTTTTTTGGACTACTGACATTTATTTCAGGAAGGAAGCATTTGCTTGGCAAAGGCGAATCTAATAACCCAGAGTTATTAAATAGAAAGTTTTTGGGAATAAAAACAGAATGGTTAATCTATGGTATTAGTGTCATTTCGACCTTGGTTATTTGGCAAATGGTTCAAAGTCATAGTATTGTTCAAAACTTATTGATAATAGCAGGTGCTATTTCATTTGTTTATATAGTTTATTATGCCAGTACCCAATTGGATAAAGTAGCTAGGGAACGATTGATAGCTTTAACGGTATTAATAATTTTTACTATCATTTTTTGGGCCTTATTTGAACAAGCTTACACGTCCTTAAATCTTTTTGCAGATAGAATTTTGGATAGAGGAAATATATCTGCTGGAATGTTTTTAAGTCTTAATGCATTATTTATAATTTTGTTAGCACCTGTTTTTGCTTGGTTATGGATTCGTTTAGGAAAATACAATCCAAACACAGCAGTAAAATTTTCAATAGCTTTATTTTTAGTTGGTTTAGGTTTTGGTTCATTGGTTATGGGTATTCAAACGTCTGAACTTGGTAAAGTAGCCATTTTTTGGTTAGTACTTACATACTTCTTACATACATGTGGTGAGTTGTGCCTATCGCCGGTTGGGTTATCTGCTGTTACAAAATTGTCACCTGTTAAAATTGTTGGTTTCATGATGGGGGTTTGGTTTTTGGCAACTGCAAGTTCTGAGTTTATTGCGTCCATTTTAGCAAACATTGCATCTGTTGATACCGTTTTGGGAGAGATACCCGATTTAAATGTTGCCAAACAGAATTATCTAAAACTTTTTGAATATCTATTTTATGCAGGTATAATTTTTGGCTTATTGCTTTTAGCAATTTCTCCTTTAATCAAAAAGCTAATGCATGGTGTAGATAAAGAATTAAATAACTAGAACTAAATAATATGAGTCAAAATTCAACAGATCAATTTTTTAAAAATAATGTTTTAGGTCATCCTGCAGGATTATTTGTATTGTTCTTTACAGAAATGTGGGAACGCTTTTCTTATTATGGAATGCGTGCATTGCTTGTACTATTCTTAACTGCATCACTTTTAGATGAAGGTTGGGGTTGGCCACGAGAGCATGCTATGGCATTATTTGGGTCTTATGTAGGGTTGGTATATTTGTCAACAATGATGGGAGGATATTTTGCTGATAAAGTTATAGGGTATCGATATGCCGTTCTTATAGGGGCATTATTAATGACTTTAGGGCATGCCTCTATGGCAGCCGAAACCCAATGGTCAATTTATTTAGGACTTGGACTTTTGGTGATTGGTAATGGGTTTTTTAAACCAAACATGACTTCCATTATATCTGAAATGTACAAAGATCGATCAGAAAAAAAAGATGGCGCATATACCATTTTCTACATGGGTGTTAATGCCGGCGCTTTTCTAGGAATTTTATTGTGTGGTTATTTGGGAGAAAAAGTTGGTTGGAGTATTGGATTTGGGTTAGCAGGTGTTTTTATGTTTTTTGGATTGGTTCAGTTTTGGCTGGCCCAAAACATTTTTGGGAATATCGGGTTAAAACCTAAAAAAAATGACGCTAATTCTGCTGAGTCCTTGGATCATGACAAACGCGTTCCATTTTCAATAGGTCAATTGTTTTTGATAGGTTTGATGGTTCTTTTAGGGTTATTATGGATTATAAATGCTCCAGCAACTACCATTTCTGGGGGAGATTTTAATTTATTGTCTTTTTTAGGACCTAATGGAAATACCATTGCGATTTTAACAGCACTCGTATTATTTATACTTTTAATGTTGTATAGATTTACGCAGTATTCAAAAATAACCAGGGAGAAGCTAATGGCAGTTTCCTTTTTTGCATTATTATCTATTTTCTTTTGGGCTATTTTTGAACAGTCACCTGGGACATTAACCATTTTTGCAAGAGATTACACCGATAGAACTTTAGATGGATCTTCGGCTAACATTTTTAGAATTGTTAATGCCTGTATGACTATTATTCCATTAGGAATCATTACTTGGGTTTTGTTTTTATTATTCAAACAAACCTTTAAAAATTATAAATGGTCAAACCTTATTTTGAGTTTTAGTTTTATCATTGTTTGGGGTATTGCCATATGGATGTTGTTAGATCAGCTTAAAGATAAAGAGTTAGAGATTCCAGCATCATGGTTTAGTGTTTTAAATTCGTTATTTATTATAACACTAGCGCCTTTATTTTCTAAATGGTGGGAAAGCAAATACAATCCATCTGCCAATACCAAATATGGAATAGGCATGTTATTACTCGGGTTAGGAATGGCTTGCGTAGCATTTGGAGCCATGGGCATTGAACCAGGCGCAAAAACAGCTTCTGTAAGCATCATTTGGTTGGTTTTGGTTTATTTATTTCATACCATGGGTGAGTTATGCATTTCGCCAGTAGGTTTATCTTATGTGAGCAAATTGGTGCCTGCAAGAATGATTGCATTTATGTTTGGTGTTTGGTATTTAGCGGTAGCCATTGGAATGAAAGGCGCTGGAGTTTTTGGCGAGAATATAGACAAAGTAGCCAATGAAAATGGCATTAGTTATTTTTTCTGGATACTCACTATTGTTTCATTGATTGTTGCGGTTTTCTCAATTGTTATGACTCCGATCATCAAAAAGCTAATGCATGGTGTCCGTTAATCGGAAATAAAGTTAAAAAATATAAAAACATACCATTTTCGTAACGTTTTTTATATTTTAGGAATAATTTTTGAATTGAAACCCCTGAATCTTAAAAAAAGTAGTAATGAAATTTTTAAAATATAGTATAGTTTTATTGGTAGGTTTTACATCGTTTAAAGGTGTATCACAGGAAATTAATTGGATGTCTCTTGAAGAAGCCGTTGCGCTTCAAAATAAAGCACCAAAAAAAATCATGATGGATGTTTATACCAATTGGTGTGGACCTTGTAAAATGCTCGATAAAAATACCTTTCAAAATTCTGATGTGGCAAACTATGTTAACAAACATTATTATGCTGTAAAGTTTAATGCTGAAGGGAATGATGTGGTTACTTTTAAAGGCAATACCTTTTCAAACCCTAACTATAAACCTGAATTATCAAACAGGCGAAACTCAGCGCATCAACTAACAAGTTATTTTCAAGTAAATGCGTATCCAACCATTGTATTTATGGATGAAAAAGGAGAATTGATAGCGCCTGTAAGAGGTTATCAAACGCCTAATCAACTTGAGCTATATTTAAAGATGTTTAAAAATGATGAGCATAAAACCATGGATACCCAAGAAAAATTCAACAGTTATTACGCGGCTTTCAAACCAGAATTTAAGCAATAATTTACTAATAATTTATAATAAAAGCTCCTTTTTCACTGGTTTGATGAAAAGGGATTTTTGTTTTTAAACAGGTTTTTTTCCAGCGTTCAACATAGGTTTTATAATTGCTTCCATCTGCAATAATCATTTCTGGATTTAAAGTTTCTATCAATCTGCTTAAATTGATTTTTGGTGAATTTCTAAGTAAAATATAATTTGGTTTAAAAGTTTTTGCATGATAAACACCCAAGCTATCTATGACTAATAAGGTTTTATTTCCTATCAGATAGACTTGACTTATGGAGTCTTTTTGTAATTTCTTTAAATGATTTTTCACAAAATAATCTGTAATAATTCTGTTTTCATTTTCAGTAATACTATCTATGGGTTGTGTAATGCTCAGGTTTTTTCCATGGACAGTTCCAAGGAGACTATTTCGATTTTTATGAAATATTACAAATTGATTTTTTGGTGATTGAAGTCTGGTGTATATAAGTACACTTTGACCCATAATGATACTTATTAATAGCCAAAGTAATCTCTTGTAACTTCTTTTAATACAATATCTTACTGATGAAATGATAAAAATATAGGAAGCAATTACAAACAAAAAACTAAAAGGAATATTTTTAAAAAGAAAAGTTTCCTGCTGTGAAATCCATGCTACAGTGGCATTCATTAGGTCAATTAATAGCGTAAATGTATCCACTAAAATAGCTGGCAGTGCATTAAGTACAGCTAAAATAATCACTAGAATACCTAAGCCCAAGATAAAACCTAATACCGGAATAATTAATAAGTTGGATACAAAGAATAATCCGGGAAATTGATGGAAATAATAAATACTGATGGGTATAATGCCCAATTGAGCAGAGATTGTAACGGTTAGTGTATGCCAGTATGTTTTAATCAACTTATTTTTTGGAATCCATAGTTTGTATAAATATGGGTCTAAACTTACAATACCAAAAACGGCTAAATAGCTTAATTGAAATCCTACATCAAACAAAAAAAGTGGTTTAAAAAGTAATAACACAAACATGGATATGGCTAGTGTATTGTAAATGTTTGTGGGTCGTTTTAAATGCATTCCAATAGCAACAATACTAAACATGGTTACGGCTCTGGTTACCGATGCCGATAATCCAGCTATGATGGCAAAGCACCATAAGATTAGCACAATTAATATGGTTTTAATGTAAAGACCATGTTTCAATCTTTCAATGGGCTTAAAAAAGGTTTTAAGGAATAGTAAAATAATACCAATATGTAAACCAGAAATAGCTAAAATATGAATGGCACCAGCATTGGCGTAATTAGAATAAACATCTTCACTTAAGTTTTGGCGTTGTCCCAGTAAAATGGCATTGATAATAGCTAACACATCAGGGTTAAATGAATAGGGGTTTAGTTTTAAATTTAAATGCTCTCTTACTTTGTTGGCGATGCCAAACACTGTTTTTTGAGTTGTATTAACTTTAAATGCCTCTTTGTTTGTAAGGAATAGTTGATGGTAGATATACTGTTTTTCTAAGTATAGTTTGTAATTAAACTGTCCCGGATTTAATAACGGAAACACTTTTTTAAAATCGGTTTTTGTAATAAAAATTTCATCAACACTAAATGGCTTATTCAGAGAATCTTTTTTAACATTTAAAATACTTTTTCCAGAAACTATAGTATCATCCACATTAAGAATGTCCACAATATATTTATGGTCATAGAAACTTGGTTTTAAAACATCTCTAATTCTGAAAGTTATTTTTACTATGGAATCCTTTTCTATACTTATGAAGTTGGTATAATGAGTTGAATGATTTTTTTGGTCATGAAAATTTACCGTTAACATGCCAATACAAACCATCATGATAAAAGTGATGGCTCCAAACTCAATGGTTTTAATAAATTGCTTTCTTGAAATAATATAAATAGCCGTGAAGATTAAGGTTAGAAACCCTAAAACATAACTAAGATGCATGATAGGAACATCAAAAAAATACCCTATTAAAATTCCAATAATAAGGCATAAAGTTAATTTGATTATGCTGAAATTTAAAATCTTCATAATTGAAAGATAGCAAATATCTTACAATATTCTACGTGCTTCTACAAATGAATAATACCAATAGCGTTCCGCTAATGACGAAATGATAACGCCCAAACTTGTGGTGGAATGAATAAACTCAATATTTCCAGGAAGTGCTGTTACCACTAACCCAACGTGATTAATGGTTTTAAGCTTGTTACTGGTTTTAAAGAAAAGCAAGTCGCCCGTTTTAACGCTATCAATTGAAACTTTTGCGCCTTGTGTTGCCATATGTCTTGATATTCTTGGTAACTCAATTTCAAAGGCCTTGAATGTTTCATAAACTAAGCCAGAGCAATCCATACCTTTATTTGTAGTGCCACCAAACTTGTACTTTACACCTTCAAATTGTTTAGCAAAATCAACGAGGTGTTTTACGGTATTTGAATGGCTCGGGTCATTGTTGATGGGTTCTTTAGTAAGACTATTTATTTTTGTGATATTCGTAGAATCTTTGGGCTTTAAAATACTAATATTAGAATTGGGTTTGTCTTTAATTAAAGTTTTAGAAGATTTGCAGCCCATTAAAAACAAAATGAGCAAAAAAATAGTAAAATAACATCTCATAAATTCTTTAACCTTTAATGGATTTAAATATCAATTTTGCTGTTTTATCACTGGCACCTTTTCCACCTAATTTTTTTTCTAGTTCATAATAATCCACAAAGATTTTTTTGCGATAGTCTGAATCTAAAACTTTAGTGAGTTCTTGACGAAGTGTGAAAGCGTTAAATTCATTTTGAATCAGTTCTTTTACAACCTCTTTGTCCATAATTAAGTTAACCAACGAGATGTATTTAAGTTTTATAAGGCTTTTTCCTATTTTATAGGATAACCAACTTCCTTTATAACAAACAACCTGAGGAATTTTAAATATAGCAGTTTCAAGGGTTGCAGTTCCAGAAGTTACCAACGCGGCAACCGATACACTTAATAAGTCATAGGTTTGATTGGACACAAAACTAATGGGTTTGTTTTTTATAAACTGTTCGTAAAACGAAAAATCTTGACTTGGTGCGCCTGCAATAACAAATTGATAATTTGGAAATTTGTCTATAATGCTCAGCATAACCTCAAGCATTTTACTTATTTCTTGTTTTCTGCTTCCAGGTAATAAAGCAATTATCGGCTTGTCACTAAGCTCGTGTTCTGCTCTAAATTCATATTCATCAACTTGTACTCGGTCTGCAATGGCATCAATTAATGGATGGCCAACAAATTCAACAGGATAGTTGTGTTTCTTTTCGTAGAATTCTTTTTCAAAAGGCAAAATAACATACATAGCATCCACATCTCTTTTAATAGCTTTAATGCGGCGTTCTTTCCAAGCCCAAATTTGAGGAGAGATATAATAATGAGTTTTGTAGCCTTTTTGTTTTGCCCATTTTGCAATACGAAGATTAAATCCAGGATAATCAATAAAAATAATAACATCTGGATTAAAATTTGCAATATCTTTTTTGCAAAAGCTTAGATTTTGTGAAATAGTTCTTAAATTCATAACTACTTCAAGAAATCCCATAAAAGCCAAGTCTTTGTAGTGTTTAACTAAATCGGCACTAACTTGTTGCATCAAATCGCCACCCCAAAATCTAAACTTAGCATTAACATCACGTTTTATTAATGCTTTCATTAGATTGGATCCGTGTAAATCACCAGATGCTTCGCCAGCTATAATGTAACACTTCATTATATATTGGATTTAAAATATTTTGAAAACAAATGTAAAAATAGCAACAAATAATGTAATGATTAGAACACCACGGGCTCTATAATCTTGTTTTTTCTTAATGAAGACAAAAAATGCAATTAAGTTTAAAATAGCACCTAAACTAATAAGTTTTCCTAAGAAACCTTCGGCAGATGCTGCTTTAATAACCTTTATAAAATTATCGCCATTTCCTAAAAGGGTAGCTGTTAAAAACAAACCTAGAGCATTTGCAATTAATCCAACCAATAACCCTATAATAATCTCTTTTTTAATCATTTAAATTCCAGGAGTTTAAGTTTTTAATATAATGATAAGCCGTTAAATCAAATTGCACTGGAACCACAGATACATAGCCATGTTCAAGCGCCCATTCATCGGTGTCTTCACCATGATCTAAATTTACAAATTTTCCGGTAAGCCAATAATAGTCTCTTCCTTGCGGATTTTTACGTTTATCAAATTCTTCAACCCAGTTTGCTTTAGCTTGTCTGCAAATTTTAATGCCTTTGATGTCCTTTTTTAAAAGGTCTGGAATATTAACATTCAGTACTATACCATTAGGCAGACCATGTTTTAAAACCATTTCAGAAATGATTTTAACATAAGGTTTAGTGGCATTAAAGTCAGCATTCCATTTATAATTAAGTAGAGAAAACCCAATAGCAGGAATGCCTTCAATTCCAGCTTCTATAGCAGCACTCATGGTGCCAGAATATATAACGTTTATGGAAGAATTTGAACCATGGTTGATGCCAGAGACACAAAGATCTGGTTTTCGGTCTAATACTTCCCGAATGCCAAGTTTTACACAATCGGCAGGTGTTCCAGAACAACTATATTCAATTTGTTTATCATTATCTACTATAACACGTTCAACATATAATGTTGAATCAATTGTTATGGCATGGCCCATACCACTTTGAGGGCTGTCTGGTGCTACCACCACAACATCTCCAATATCAGTTAGAACCTCGATTAGGGCTCTTATTCCGGGCGCATTAATGCCGTCGTCATTCGTTACTAATATTAAAGGTTTCTTTGGCATATAATAGTTTATAAAACATCGCTAAAATACATAAAATCATTTGTAATGGCTCAATTTGTTTGGTTTAACAAAAAATTAGTACCCATAGAATTTATTGGCATGGTTTTTTCTTTATTTTAGTAAAAAAATAAACTTAGCCAAATTTTATTCGTTGTTAAAGATTAATGAATTGTTATTAATAACGTAAA
The DNA here is from genome assembly GCA_002784145.1 of Flavobacteriaceae bacterium CG_4_10_14_3_um_filter_33_47. Lineage (GTDB taxonomy): Bacteria > Bacteroidota > Bacteroidia > Flavobacteriales > Flavobacteriaceae > Yeosuana. The sequence goes on from PFKE01000061.1 coordinate 34,032, forward strand.
ATTATGGCTTCATAATTTTGATAACCAATATGAAAAATATTATGAAAAGGAACTATAAAATTTTAGTATTGCTTTTGCTATTAGCCTTTGCATCCTGTAGTTTCACTACAAAAACATTTGCAGATCCAGACAAAGATAAATTATTAATTCAAGTCATAACCTACGTCATGCAGTCCAATCATTTTGACCCTATACAGCTTGATGATAACTTTTCAACAGAACTTTTTAAAGACTACATAGAAAACCTAGATCCTGTTAAGCGCTATTTTTATGAATCTGATATTGAAGATTTTAAAAAATTTGAAACCAATATTGATGATCAATTAAAGGTTTTTGATATTACATTTTTTAATGTGACTTATGAGCGCATGCTTAAACGAATTGAGGAAGCCAAAAGTATTTATAAAGAGGTACTTTCTCAACCGTTTGATTACGCCTTAGATGAAACATTTGATACCGATTATGATCATATACCGTTTGTTAAAAACAAAAAAGAAATGAAAGACCGTTGGAGAAAACAATTAAAGTTCTCCACACTTTCAAACTATGATGAAATCTATACCCAAGAAAAAATAGTGAAAGAAAAAAATCCGTCTTACGTCATGAAAACTGAAGCAGATATTGAAAAAGAAGCCAGAGAAGCCACATTAAAATCCATTGATATTTATTTTAATGACACCATTGACGATTTAAAACGAGAAGAATGGTTTGCTGTTTATGTTAACACCATCGTTGAAGAGTTTGATCCGCACACTTACTATCTAGCACCTAAGAATAAAGAAGATTTTGATATGAGAATGTCTGGTAAATTAGAAGGTATTGGGGCCAGATTGCAAAAACGAATGGATTACATAAAAATAGTTGAGTTAATCTCTGGCGGACCAGCATGGAGAAGTAATGAGTTAGATGTTGAAGATGTTATATTAAAAGTTAAGCAGGAAAATGAAGAACACCCAGTTAACGTCGTTGGAATGCCGATTAATGATGCTATTAAATTTATTAAAGGCCCTAAAGGGACTAAAGTAACTTTAACGGTTAAAAAAGTAGATGGTACCATCAAAGAAATTACACTTACAAGAGACGTTATTCAATTTGATGAAACCTATGCAAAAGCATCTTTAGTTGAAAAAGATAACATGAAATTTGGAGTAATAAACTTACCTAGTTTCTATTTGGATTTTAATAACTATAAAAAACTTAATGCGGCAGCCGATGTTAAAAAAGAAATTGAACGTTTAAAAGCTGAAGGAATGCAAGGATTGGTTTTGGATTTGCGCGATAACGGTGGAGGTTCATTACCAGCAGTTGTAGATATGGCGGGACTCTTTATTGAAGAAGGGCCCATTGTACAAGTAAGATCAACGGGTGAGCCAAAACGTATTTTGGCAGACAGAGATAAATCCATTGTTTGGGATGGTCCATTGGTCATTTTAGTTAATGAATTATCGGCGTCCGCCTCAGAAATTATGGCTGCTGCTATGCAAGATTATAAAAGAGCCATCATTATTGGAAGCAAACAAACTTACGGAAAAGGAACCGTTCAAAATATATTAGATTTAAATGGTTGGGTGCGTAATAACACTAGTGGCGATTTGGGAGCTTTGGCATTAACCACACAAAAATATTATCGTATAAATGGTGGTTCAGTTCAATTGGAAGGTGTTAAAAGTGATGTGGTTGTTCCCGGGAAATTCAGCTTTATTGACGTAGGAGAAAAAGATAAGGATAATCCTTTGCCTTGGGATGAAATTGATGCTGCAAGCTATACTACGTGGAGCCATTATTTTGATTATGATGCCACTGTAAAAAGTAGTAATGAGCGTATGAAAAACAATCAGCAATTAAAGCTTATAGAAGAAAATGCTGAATGGGTAAAAAGTAAAATTGATAAAACGGTTGTTCCTTTAAATTATAATAAATACAAATCTGAATTAGCATTAAATGATGAAGAATCCGAGCGTTTTGAAGAAATAAACAATTACAAGACAAATTTAACATTTGGATCTACAGCTTATGAAAAGGAACTTTTTGCGAAAGACACAACAGATCTAAAAGAAAAACGTGAACGTTGGTATTTAAGCTTAAGCAAAGATGTTTATATTGAAGAAGCCGTTAATGTACTGCAAGACTTAAAAACCTCGTTCAATATTAAAAAAGTGGCTACTGTAAAAAATTAAATCAATAAAATGAGTAGTCAACCAAGCTCACTAAAGCAATTAGCGCTCCAAAAGTTTAAAAGAAATTTTTGGGGCGTTTTTAGTTTGTATTTTATCATTATGGTAGGTTTGGTATCTGTATTTGCATATGTTATGGCACCAGACAATTCAAAATATGCTAACCAGATGCATTTATCTATTCATTCAAAAAAGCCAGGTTTTAAGGTCGATATTTTAACCATTCCTTCACAATTAAAATCAAGGCAAAGTTTGGTGGATGAAATTTTCTTTGGAAAGGAAATTTATGATACAGAAATACCTGTTTCAAATCATCAAATTTTAGGAAACACTATTAAATATACAGAATATGCTTCAGACGGTATTACAGGTGAAGAAAAAGCAATAGTTTTAAAACCAGATAATACATTCAATCCATATGTGAAAAGCAAAATTTTTTATTTTGGAACTGATAAATATGGAAGAGACTTGTTAAGTAGAATATTGGTAGGTGCTAGAATTTCATTTTTTATTGGGTTTGTAGCCGTTTTTATTTCCTTAATTATTGGAATATTTATGGGTAGCCTCGCTGGTTATTTTGGAGGAAAAACAGATGCCATTATTATGTGGATAATTAATGTAACATGGTCTATACCAACCTTATTATTGGTCATAGCCATAACTTTGGCCTTAGGAAAGGGTTTTTGGCAGGTGTTTATTGCAGTAGGTTTAACCATGTGGGTAGAAGTTGCAAGAGTAGTACGTGGACAAATTATAAGTGCTAAAGAAATGCAATATGTTACAGCAGCCAGAGCCTTAGGATTTAGTGATTATAGAATCATTACAAAACACATACTTCCTAATATCATGGCACCTGTTATTGTTATTTCTGCTGCTAATTTTGCAGCTGCTATTTTAATTGAAAGCGGGCTTAGCTTTTTAGGTATTGGAGCACAACCACCCATGGCTAGTTGGGGCGCCATGATTAAAGATCATTACAATTATATTATTTTAGGAAAACCTTATTTAGCAATTATTCCTGGGCTTTGTATCATGAGTTTAGTTATGTCTTTCATGCTTATTGGAAATGCCTTGCGAGATGCTTTGGATGTTAAAAGTTAAATGTAACTATGGATATTTACCATATTTAAATGTCATGACTTCAACCAAAATAATTCAGTTAATAGTTAAAAAGACTATAAGCTCTACTTACAGTCATGATATAAAAATTATTTTTTAAACATAAAATAGACAGCTAAAATCAAAAACAAAAACGCTATAATATGGTTGGTTCTGAAGGTTTCGGTTTTAAAAACAATTAGTGTAAAAACCGCAAATACTACCAAGGTTATGACTTCCTGAATAAGTTTTAATTGTATAAGCGAGAACGGGCCACCATGTTCTTTAAAGCCAATTTTATTAGCAGGTACTTGAAATATATATTCAAATAAAGCAATCCCCCAACTTATTAAAATGATTGAAATAATTCCTAATTTATTAAACCATTTTAATTCAGAGAATTTTAAATGTCCATACCAAGCAATGACCATAAACGTGTTGCTTAAAATTAAAAGTCCAATGGTTGTGAGTCCTTTCATACGATGTCTTTTTATGTTTGGAAGTAAATTTTAGGATAAACGAAAGAAAAAATCGAGTTCTTATAAATCAATTTTCATGTGGACATTCAAGTCTTCAATATAACCTAAAACCTCGTCCTTGCCTGTTTCATTACTTGATGAGGTTACAAAATAATTAGGCAAATCTTCCCAAGTTTCTAAAAGCCTGTTTTTATAGTCTTCAACATGTTTTATAATAGCATTGGGTTTTAATTTATCAGCTTTTGTGAAAACAATAGAGAAAGGAATGCCATGTTCTCCAAGCCATAGCATAAATTCTAAATCAATGGTTTGAGGTTCGTGGCGAATATCAACCAGTACAAAAGCAGAAATTAGTTGCTCTCTCAAGCTAAAGTATTGAGTGATAAATTTTTGAAAAGTTTTTTTTGAGCTTTTTGAAACCTTGGCATATCCATAGCCAGGCAAATCTACTAAAAACCAGTTTTTATTAATTAAAAAATGATTGATGAGTTGTGTTTTTCCGGGTCTTCCAGAAGTTTTTGCTAAACTCTTTCTTTGGGTTAGCATATTGATTAATGAAGATTTCCCAACATTACTTCTGCCAATAAAAGCGTACTCGGGCAATCTGTTTTTAGGGCATTTAGCCACATCAGAATTGCTCATCACAAATTCAGCAGATTTTATTTGCATACGGTATATTTAGAAATTTAAAAATTTCTTTTAGTTAACCAAGATTCAAGAATTTTATTAAATTCATCTGGATGTTCCATCATAGCTGCATGCCCACATTTATCTATCCAAAACAAATCAGAATCTGGTAATAAGCTATTAAACTCTTCAGCAACTAAAGGTGGTGTAACGGTGTCGTTTTTACCCCAAATGATGCATGTTGGTGTTGTCATTTTAGGTAAATCATGAGCCATATTATGTCTTATAGCGCTTTTTGCAATGGCAAGGGTTTTTATAAGTTTATTCCGGTCATTTACAGTTTCATAAACTTCGTCTACAATTTTCTTAGTTGCTATATTAGGGTCATAAAAAACATCTTGCGATTTCTTTTTAATAACTTCATAATCACTACGTTTTGTATAGCCACCGCCCATAGCGCTTTCGTAAAGTCCAGAGCTTCCGGTTATTACTAAGGCTTTAACTTTTTCGGGATGCAATTTGGTATGATATAAACCAATATGTCCGCCTAGAGAATTACCTAACAAAATAACGTTATCTAAACTTTTGAATTCAATAAAATCATGCAAGTATTTAGCAAAACTTTTAACATTGGTTTTGAGTAATGACATGGAATAAACAGGAAGTTCCGGAACAATTACTTTATACCCTTTAGAGCTAAAATATTGGGTTACAGAATCAAAATTACTTAAGCCTCCCATGAGTCCATGAAGTACAACAATTGGTGTGCCTTCTCCAACCTCAATATAACTGTAATTTTTTTCTTTTCTTAAAAGATGCATACCTGTCTATTTCGTCATTTTGTTAAAGACAAATATAGTTATTTCATTCATATTTCAACTCATTAAAATACTTCTCATAAGTATTTATTGAGATCTCAGATGTTAACAATTTAATACCACAGCACGTAAATTTTATAACTCATTGAAAACAAGAGTTTAAGTGTGGTTTTTTATGCAAATGCCATGCTGTATATGCTTTTAGTCGAAAAATTATCAACAAAGTGGTATAATGTGGTAAAAAGTGGTAAAATTTTCAATATATTTGAATCTTAAAGACAAAATCCAGAACTAACTGCTTTGAATTCATTAATAGGAACATACGAATGTAAAGTTGATGCCAAAGGAAGGCTCATGCTTCCTGCTGCATTAAAAAAGCAGTTGAATCCGGTTCTTAAAAATGGATTTGTGTTAAAACGTGCTGTTTTTCAGCCTTGTTTAGAATTGTATCCTATGACTGAATGGGAGATTTTAATGCAAAAAATAAACAGACTAAATAAATTCAAAAAAAAGAATAATGATTTTATTCGTCGCTTTACAGCTGGTGTAAAAATTGTTGAAATTGACTCTAATGGGCGATTGCTCATACCAAAAGACCTTACCGTTTTTGCTGAGATTTCAAAAAACATAGTGGTGTCTTCAGCCATTAATATTATTGAAATCTGGGATAAAGATGCGTACGAAAAAGCGATTGATGACGCTACAGGAGATTTTGCAGATTTGGCAGAAGAAGTAATGGGACAAGATGATGACGACCATGGAATATCATAATCCAGTACTGCTCAAAGAAACCGTTGAGGGTTTAAATATTAAAGAAGATGGTGTTTATGTGGATGTAACTTTTGGTGGTGGCGGACACAGTAAAGAAATATTAAAGCATCTTGGAGACAAAGGAAAATTGTTTGCCTTTGATCAAGATCAAGATGCTCTGGCAAATACTATTGATGATAATCGTTTCACTTTAATCCATGAGAATTTCAGGCATATAAAACGGTTTTTACGCTTTTATGGGGTTAAAGAAGTAGATGGAATTTTGGCTGATTTTGGTGTATCATCACATCAATTTGATGTAGCAAAAAGAGGATTTTCAACCCGCTTTGAAGCAGATTTAGACATGAGAATGAATCAAAAAAATAAGCTGTCCGCTTTTCATGTGGTAAACGAATATGACGAAGATAGCTTAAAAAATGTATTGGCTCAATATGGTGAATTAAGATCAGCACCAGCCATGGCCAAGACCTTAATTGAATATAGAAAAGAGCAAGAAATTAAGACCAGTGAACAACTTAAAAATGTGTTGAAAAAGTTTTTACCTCCAAGACATGAAAATAAAGTTTTGGCTCAAATATATCAAGCCATTCGCATTGAGGTAAACCAAGAGATTGAAGCTTTAAAGGAATTTTTAGAACAAACTCCAGAGCTTTTAAAACAAGGAGGCAGATTGAGTTTTATTTCCTATCATTCCTTGGAAGACAGGTTGGTTAAAAGATTTATAAGAAACGGCATGTTTGAAGGAGAACCAGTACGAGACGTGTACGGAAATTTTGAAGTGCCGTTAAAAAAAATAAACGGACTTATGGTTCCGTCAAAAGAAGAAATTAACAGAAATAGCAGAGCAAGAAGCGCCAAATTACGTATAGCCGAAAAAATATAAATGAAAAAGAAAATCTATAGCCTATTAAAAGGAACCTTTTTGGTAAGTGATGATTCTTTTAAAAATTGGAGAATTATCATATTCATTTCAATTCTGGCCATTATAATGATTGCTAGTTCTCATAGTGCAGATAAAAAGGTTTATGAGATTGCTAGGTTGAAAAATGAAGTGAATGAAATGCGATCCCAGTTTATTGATGGACGATCAAAGCTTATGAGGCTCAAAATGGAATCTGAAGTGATGAAGAAAATGAGTGAAAAAGGAATAGCGCCATCGGTTATTCCTCCAAAAAAAATTAGAGTTAAATCTCAAAAATAAAAATAAAGTCTTGGCAATAAGCGATAAAAACATATTAAACAGAGTGTATTTTATAGCAGGATGTATGTTCATCTTCTGTTTGGCGGTTGTGTTTAAAATAACCACCATTCAGTTTGTTCATGGTGATAAATATAGAGCTTTAGCAGAGCAAAGAGTTGTAAAAAATGTTGTTATTCCTGCTAATAGAGGAAATGTATATTCAGCAAAAGGAAACCTATTGGCAACCTCTATTCCAAAATATGATATTAGGTTGGATGCATTAACACCATCCAATAAAATCTTCGAAAAGTTTTTAAAACCATTAAGTGACTCGTTAGCCAAGAACTCTGAAAAATCATCAAGTCATTATCAAAATCTAATAAGAAAAGCAAGAGCCAATAAAAACAGATATTTTTTACTAGCCAAAAATATTGGTTATTCTGATTATGTACGAATGAGGAATTATCCAATGTTAAACCTTGGAGCTTTTAAAGGCGGACTGATTGTTGAACAAACAACAAAACGCGAGCATCCTATGGGTGGCATAGCACAAAGAACCATTGGTTATGAGCGAATTGATGAAGATGGCAATACAACCAGACCTGGAATTGATGGTGCCTATGGTGTAAAATATTTGCGGGGTAAGGATGGAAAAAGAGCTAAACAGCAAATAGGTAAAGGGCAATGGAAACCCATTGTAGATTATAACCAAATAGATCCTCAAGATGGCTATGATGTTTATACAACTATTGATGTAAATATCCAGGATATTGCACATCATGCCTTATTAGAACAACTGGAAAAGTATAAAGCAGACCATGGTTGTGTGGTAGTTATGGAAACCAAAACGGGAGAAATTAAAGCCATTTCAAATTTGGGAAGAAACCCTGAAGGCTATTATTATGAGCGTTTAAATTATGCTGTTGGCGAAAGCCATGAATCGGGTTCCACGTTTAAATTAATGGCAGTTACGGCGGCTTTAGAAGATAAAGTTATTGATACCAGTGATGTGGTGGACACAGAAAAGGGTATTATCTGGTTTTATGGCAAACCTGTTAGAGATTCTCATCACGGTGGTTATGGAAAAATTACGGTTTCTGAAGCTTTTGAAGTGTCTTCAAATACTGGTATTGTTCGGGCTATCGATAAGGCGTACTCAAAAAACCCAGAAAAGTTTGTAGATAGGCTTTATAGCATGAATTTAAATGAAAAGTTAGACTTGTCTATTATTGGAGAACCAAGTCCTATTATTCCAGATCCACGTATTAAAAATGGTCGTTGGAGTGGTATTGCTCTGCAATGGATGGCTTATGGCTATGGTGTATCATTTACGCCATTGCAAACCCTTACTTTTTATAATGCTATTGCAAATAACGGCGAAATGGTGAAGCCTCAATTTTTAAAAGAGGTTAAAGAATTTGATAAGGTTATTGTGCCTTTTAAAAAAGAAGTGATCAATAAACAAATATGCTCAGAAGAGACCGTTGCTAAAGTTCAGCAGTTGCTAAAAAATGTCGTTAACAAAGATCATGGAACTGGACATAGATTGTATTCAGAAAACTTCTCAATGGCCGGTAAAACTGGAACGTGTCAAAAAGATTACAAAAACAAAGAAAAACTCAATTATATCTCATCCTTTGCGGGATATTTTCCAGCAGATAATCCCAAATATTCCTGCATTGTAGTCATTCATGAACCTGATAAAAGCGTTGGCTATTATGGAGCCGATGTGTCTGGTCCAGTATTTAAAAAGATTGCACAAAAAATTTTTACAGACACACCTATTGTAGATGAAATAGAGTCCTTAGTGGTACATGCTGTTTCATCAGAAAATGAATTTGAAAATTATTACCAAACAGCACAAACCTATAAAACCATTATGCCTAGTGTTGTTGGTTTGCCTGCTATGGATGCTGTGGCGCTTTTAGAAAATATGGGGCTTAAGGTTAAAATGAATGGCGTAGGTATTGTAAAAAAGCAATCTATTGATAAAGGCCAAAAAATAAATAAAAATCAAACAGTTGTTTTAGAAATTTCATGATAGCATTAAAAGACATATTGTATAAAGTAACCATTAATGCTGTGGTAGGTAGCACGTTTGTTGATGTTAATGCTATTCATTTTGATTCTAGAAATGTTGGCAGCAATGATGTGTTTGTTGCTGTTAAAGGTGTTATTGTTGATGGGCATAACTTTATTGATAAAGCTATTGAAAAAGGAGCTATAGCCATAGTTTGTGAAACCTTGCCACAAAACTTCCAGCATGATATTACTTATATAGAAGTCGAAAATGCCTCCAAGGCATTGGCTTATATGGCTTCAAATTATTATGAGAGTCCTTCTGAAAATTTAAAACTGGTTGGTGTTACTGGAACTAACGGAAAAACAACGGTAGCTTCCTTGTTATATCAATTATTTAGTAAAGCAGGATTTAAAGTTGGGCTGCTTTCAACTGTAAAAATAGTGGTTGGTACTACGGAGTACAAAACAACCCATACTACACCAGATTCTTTAACTATTAATAAGTATTTAAAGATGATGAATGAAGACGGTGTAGAGTTCTGTTTTATGGAAGTGAGTTCTCATGGTATTCATCAACATAGAACCGAAGGATTGCATTTTGAAGGTGGAATTTTCACCAATTTAACACACGATCATTTAGATTATCACAGCACATTCGCGGAATACAGAGATGTTAAAAAATTATTTTATGATAATCTGCCATCTACCGCTTTTGCTTTAGTAAATGTTGATGACAAAAATGGTTTGGTCATGCTTCAAAACACAAAGGCAAAAAAGTTTACTTACGCATTAAAAACCTACGCCGATTACAGAGGGCAAATTTTAGAAAATGAGTTTAGTGGACTCCTTCTTAAAATAAATGAAATTAATGTATGGACTAAACTTATTGGAAACTTTAATGCTTATAACATGCTGGCCATTTATGGAACTGCAGATTTGCTTGGTTTAGATAAAACCGAAACGTTGCAATTAATTAGTGGTTTAGAAAGTGTAAGTGGTAGATTTCAATATTTAATCTCAGATGAAAATATCACAGCCATAGTAGATTATGCCCATACACCCGATGCGCTTAAAAATGTTTTAGAAACCATTAATAGTATTCGCACTAAAAATGAAGCCTTAATTACGGTTGTAGGTTGCGGTGGAGACAGAGATAAGACCAAGCGTCCAACCATGGGGCATATAGCTTCCACATTAAGCACCAAAACTATTTTTACCAGCGATAATCCAAGAAGTGAAGAACCAGAAGCGATTATTACAGATATTGAAAATGGTGTAGAGCCTCAAAATGTTAAAAAAGTAGTGTCCATAGTAGACAGAAAACAAGCTATAAAAACAGCTTGTCAGATGGCCCAGCCAAATGATATCATTCTCATTGCAGGAAAAGGCCATGAAACGTATCAGGAAATTAAAGGAGAGCGCTTTGATTTTGATGACTATAAAATAGTGCAAGAATTTTTAAAACAATTACAAAAATAATATGCTGTATTATTTATTTGATTATTTAGAAAAACAATTCCAAATACCAGGAGCATCACTTTTTGGGTTTATAACCTTCAGAGCTGCTTCTGCTATGATATTATCATTGCTTATTTCAACTATTTATGGTAAAAGAATTATTAGGTTTTTACAAAAACAACAAGTAGGAGAAACCATTAGGGATTTAGGTCTTGAAGGGCAGCAACAAAAAGCAGGGACACCAACCATGGGAGGCATCATAATCATTCTGGCAACCTTAATTCCTGTTATTTTACTCGCCAAATTAGAAAACATTTACATCATTCTGCTGATTATTACCACTATTTGGATGGGCACTATTGGGTTTATTGATGATTATATCAAAAAGTTTAAAAAAGACAAAGATGGTTTAAAAGGGAAATTTAAAGTGCTGGGTCAAGTTGGTCTTGGAATCATTGTAGGAGCTACATTATTTTTTCATAATGACGTAACCATTAAGGAAAAATTACCTATTCAAGTGCAACAAGAAATGTTAGCGTCAGACTCTAATTTGGCTCCGTCAAAACTTTTTAATGAAGAAGAAAAGTCTACTAAAACCACCATTCCTTTTTTTAAGGAAAACGAGTTTGATTATGCAGATTTAATAACATGGATCCATCCTGGTTTAGATAAATATGCTTGGGTAATTTTTATTCTTCTTTCTATTTTTATAATTACAGCCGTATCAAATGGCGCAAACTTAACCGATGGAATTGATGGTTTAGCAGCAGGGACTTCTGCTATTATAGTGCTTACCCTAGGGATTTTTGCTTGGGTTTCTGGTAATATTATTTTTTCAGATTATCTCAATATTATGTACATACCTAGAGTTGAGGAAATTACCATCTACATCGCAGCTTTTGTTGGTGCACTTATAGGTTTTCTTTGGTATAATACTTATCCAGCTCAAGTGTTTATGGGAGACACAGGAAGCTTAACCATTGGAGGTATTATAGCGGTAATTGCCATCGCTGTTAGAAAGGAATGGTTAATACCAGTTTTGTGTGGCATCTTCTTAGCCGAAAATTTATCTGTGGTTCTGCAAGTAAGTTATTTTAAATACTCTAAGAAAAAATATGGAGAAGGAAGACGCATTTTTAAAATGTCACCCTTGCATCATCATTATCAAAAAATAGGATATCACGAAAGTAAAATAGTAACAAGATTTTGGATTGTAGGTATTTTGCTAGCAATCATTTCTATTGTGACTTTGAAAATTAGATAGATGAAACGATTAGTGATTCTTGGAGGAGGAGAAAGTGGTGTTGGTACAGCACTTTTAGCAAAAGAAAAAGGCTTTGAAGTTTTTGTTTCTGATAAAGCAGTCATTAAAGAAAAATATAAACAAGTTCTTATACATCATGAGATTGAATGGGAAGAAGGTTTTCATACAGAATCAAAAATTCTGAATGCCGGCTTGATAATGAAAAGTCCAGGAATACCAGATAAAGCACCTTTGGTAAAGCAAATTAGAGCAAACGGAATTCCAGTGGTTTCTGAAATTGAATTTGCAGCTCAGTTTACTAAGGCCATTATAATTGGTATTACAGGTAGTAATGGTAAAACAACCACAGCAACCTTAACATATCATATTTTAAAGCAAGACTTAAATGTGGGTTTAGCTGGAAATATTGGGGATAGTTTTGCTAAACAAATTCTTGAGAAGGATTATCAAAACTATGTGTTGGAAATAAGCAGTTTTCAGTTAGATGATATTGTTCATTTTAAACCGCATATAGCAGTTATTACCAATATTACGCCAGATCATTTGGATAGATATGATTACAAGTTTGAAAACTATATCGCTTCAAAATTCAGAATTGTAGAAAATCAAACTAAACAAGACTATTTAATTTATGATGCAGATGATCTAGTTATTGAAAATTGGTTAAATATCAATCCAGTTCAATCAACATTATTGCCATTTTCATTAACCAGAACTATTGAAAATGGAGCGTATTTAAAACAAGAAAACATAATAATAACCATAGAAAACAACCAAATAATTATGCCAACATCAAATCTAGCATTAGAAGGAAAACACAATATTAAAAATGCTATGGCGGCTTCAACCGTTGCGCATTTACTCAGAATAAGAAAACAAACCATTCGCGAAAGTTTAGAAAATTTTCAAGGGGTAGAGCATCGTTTAGAGCATGTACTTAAAATTAATAAAGTTCAATATATAAACGATTCTAAGGCTACCAATGTAAATGCTACTTATTATGCTTTAGAAAGCATGGAAACACCAACCGTGTGGATTGTTGGTGGGCAAGATAAAGGCAATAATTATGAGGAGTTGTTCTCGTTTGTAAACGAAAAAGTCAAAGCCATCATTTGTTTAGGAGTTGATAATGAAAAGCTATTAAACACTTTTGGAGGTATGGTTGATATTATTGTTGAAACTCAATTCATGAGTGAAGCAGTAAAAATAGCTTATAAAATTGCAGAAGCAGGAGACACAGTTTTACTGTCGCCAGCTTGTGCAAGTTTCGATTTGTTTGAAAACTATGAAGATAGGGGAAGACAATTTAAAGCTGCTGTAAGAAATTTATAAAATTATTTTTTGATAAAAAAGATAGATGCAAACACTATTTAAAAACATAAAAGGAGATCGTTTAATATGGGCTATAGTGGCTTTATTGGCAATTTTTTCATTTCTACCAGTTTATAGTGCGGCAAGTAATTTGGCTTATACAGCTAGTAATGGCAACACATTCTCGTTTTTTGTAAAGCATTTTATGCATTTGTTTTTAGGGTTTTCAATTATGTACGGCGTTCATAAAATTCCATACAGATATTTTAGAGGTTTATCATTGGTAATGATACCAATTGTACTGATTTTATTAATATTAACTATGTTTCAAGGCATTACCATAGAAGGCGCTAATGCCAGCAGATGGATTCAGATACCTATTGTAGGGATGTCATTTCAAACGTCCACTTTAGCTTCCGTAGTCCTTATGGTGTATGTAGCTAGATATATGTCTAAAATAAAAGATAAAGACATTACTTTTAAGGCTTCCATTTTGCCCCTGTGGTTGCCTGTTTTTTTAGTGTTGGTATTAATTTTGCCAGCCAACTTTTCTACGGCAGCCATTATGTTTGTAATGGTGACTATGTTAGTATTTTTAGGTGGTTATCCTTTGCGTTATCTACTTATAATAATGGGTTCTGGCGTTGTAGCTTTGGCACTGTTTGTTTTAATAGCAAAAGTATTTCCTGATGCTATGCCAAACAGAATTGATACTTGGATGAGTCGATTAGAGAGTTTTACCAACGGAGAAGATTCTGAGGCCGACTATCAAATTGAAAAAGCTAAAATAGCCATAGCTTCTGGAGGTATTCAAGGTGTTGGACCAGGAAAAAGTATACAAAAAAACTTTTTGCCTCAGTCATCATCAGATTTTATTTTCGCCATTATTATTGAAGAATATGGCTTGATAGGTGGATTTTCACTTATCATTTTGTATTTGTGGTTGCTATTCAGAATTGTCATTGTAGCTCAAAAGGCGGATACCATTTTCGGAAAGTTATTGGTATTAGGTGTAGGGCTTCCCATTGTATTTCAAGCCATGATAAATATGGGAGTTGCGGTAGAATTATTTCCGGTTACTGGCCAAACCTTGCCTTTAATTAGTAGTGGAGGAACCTCTATTTGGATGACTTGTTTGGCCATAGGAATCATTTTAAGTGTCAGTGCAAAACGTGAAGAAATAAAAGAGTTTGAGATTAATGACGATAATCCTCTTGAAATTTTATCAGAAACAATTTAACGAAGACAATTAGGTGTCAGAACAAAATAGAACATATAAAATTGTACTCTCAGGAGGCGGAACAGGTGGACATATTTATCCGGCAATAGCTATTGCAAATCATTTAAAAGACCGTTTTCCAAATGCAGAATTTTTATTTGTTGGTGCCAAAGATAGAATGGAAATGGAAAAAGTGCCACAAGCAGGTTATAAAATTAAAGGCTTATGGATTTCTGGTATCCAAAGAAAACTAACATTAAAAAATGTAGTGTTTCCATTAAAATTAATTAGCAGCTTGTGGAATGCGCGTAAAATAGTAAAATCTTTTAAACCAGATATTGCCATTGGTACAGGTGGATTTGCAAGTGGGCCATTATTATACATGGCGGCAATAAAAAATATTCCATGTTTAATTCAAGAGCAAAATTCATATCCAGGAATTACAAACAAATTACTAGCCAAAAAGGCTCAAAAAATCTGTGTGGCCTATGATGGGTTAGAGCGTTTTTTTCCAAAAGATAAAATAATAAAAACAGGAAATCCTGTTCGTCAAGATTTGCTAAACATAGAGAGTAAAACCTTACAATCAAAAGATTTTTTCAATTTAAAACATGGAAAATACACCTTATTGGTTTTGGGTGGAAGCTTGGGAGCAAGGCGTATAAACGAACTTATTGAAAAAAAATTGGACTTTTTAAATACCCAAAACGTGCAAGTTATTTGGCAATGTGGAACCTTGTATTATAATCAATATAAAATTTATAATAACACAAAAGATATTCAGGTATATCCTTTTTTAAACAACATGGATTTTGCCTATGCGGCGGCCGATATAATTATCTCAAGAGCAGGAGCAAGTTCGGTTTCAGAGCTATGTATTGTTGGAAAACCAGTCATTTTTATTCCGTCACCCAATGTAGCTGAAGATCATCAAACTAAAAATGCCTTATCTATTGTAAACAAAGAAGCAGCAATCCTTATTAAAGAAGAAGATTTAGAGGTGGATTTTGAGAATAAATTTTCGCAATTAATTCAATCTTCAGGAAATCAAAAAAAATTAGGAGCAAACATTAAAAAATTAGCATTAGTAAATGCTACCAAAGAAATATCGGATGAAGTGGTTAAACTTCTAAAAAAATAATATGAACCTTAGCAATATACATAATGTTTATTTAATTGGAATTGGAGGCATTGGCATGAGTGCTTTAGCAAGATATTTCCATGCTAATAATAAGTATGTTGCAGGTTTTGATAAAACGCCAACAGAGTTAACAGAGAACCTTGTAGCTTTAGGGATTCACGTTCATTTTGAAGATGCTGTTCATAACATTGAATCACCTTTTTTAATTGCTGAAAAGACATTGGTTATTTACACACCTGCTATTCCTAGCAATCATAAAGAGTTAATGTATTATAAAACCAATGGTTTTAACGTTTTAAAACGTTCTCAGGTTTTAGGATTCATTACAGAAAACACATTTTGTTTAGCTGTTGCAGGAACTCATGGAAAAACAACTACAACAAGTATTCTTGGGCATTTAATGTATGAATGTCAGGTGCCTTTAACAGCTTTTTTAGGAGGAATCAGTGAAAATTACAATTCCAATTTAATTATGAATGGAACCGAGGTAACGGTGGTTGAAGCTGATGAATTTGACCGTTCTTTTTTAACATTATCTCCAGATATGGCTTGCATTACCTCTATGGATGCCGATCATTTAGATATTTATGGTGACGCCTTACAATTAAAAAAATCGTTTGAAGATTTTTCTAAAAAAGTTAAGGACCATGGTAAATTATTTATAAAAAATGGCCTTCCATTACAAGGTATAACTTATGGTATTGAAGATGATTCAGACTATTCAGTAACCAATATAAAAATACAAAATGGCACGTATGTTTTTGATGTTAAAACACCAACAACCGTGCTAGAAAATTTTCAATTTAACCTGCCTGGTAGACATAATCTGTCAAATGCATTAATAGCCTTAGCGATGGCTGTGGAGTACGGTTGCCCTTACCGCCAGCTCGCTAAGGCATTAGCATCTTACAAAGGGGTTAAAAGACGATTTACCTATCATATAAAAACAGATGATTTTGTTTTTATTGATGATTACGCCCATCATCCAGAAGAAATTAATGCCGTACATCAAGCAGTGAGAGAAATGTATCCCAATAAAAAAGTATTGGCTATTTTTCAACCACATCTGTATAGTAGAACCAGAGATTTTGTAGATGATTTTGCAAAGAGCCTTTCTCAGTTTGATGACATTATGTTGCTTGATATTTATCCGGCAAGAGAATTGCCTATTGAAGGTGTTACATCAAAATGGTTATTGAATAAAATAAAGAATCCAAATAAACAGCTTATCAGTAAAGCAGAAATGATGCAGAAAATTCGCGAGAGTAAAGCTCAAATTTTGCTAACTATTGGAGCAGGTGATATTGGTGAAGAAGTTAAACATATTAAAAAAGAATTGAGCATTGCGAGTTAACTGGAATTACATAAAAATGATCATGCTTTTTGGCATTGTTATATTTTTATTTGCTTTTTCGGCCAATAGGAACATGGCAAGAAAAGTAACTGATGTTGACATTCGGTTTAAGGGTGAATGCAATCTATTTGTAACCCATGAAACTGTTAGTAAATTGTTAATACAAAATCAACGCAGTGTTAAAAATATGGCTAAAGAAACTTTAGATTTGAACCAATTAGAGAAGTCCCTAAAATCTAACCAAATGATTAAATCAGCTGAAGTGTATGTTACTGTAAATGGAGTAGTTAAGGCTGATATTGAACAAAAAACACCTATAGCAAGAGTGAACACTGCGGAGTCTTATTACATTGATGACGAAGGTTTTTATATGCCATTGTCAAACAATTTTACAGCTAGAGTTCCTTTAGTGACAGGGTTTGTGAATAAAAATAATTTAGAAAATATTTTTATAGTTGCCAACAAAATTAAAAGTGACGATTTTTTAATGAAGAATGTTATTGGAATTCATCAAGACGCTAATCAAACGTTGTACTTAAAGTTACGTCAATGCAGTTTTGTTGTTAAACTTGGAAGTATTAATTATCTAGATAAAAAAATAAATAACCTCAAAGCGTTCTATCAAAAAAACCTACAGGATAAAACCCTTAATAATTACAGTAAAGTTAATTTACAATTTGATAATCAAGTAGTATGTACCAAAACGTAAACTATGGAGCATAATATAGCAGTAGGACTAGACATAGGAACCACAAAAATTGTGGCTATGATTGGGCGTAAGAATGAATACGGCAAAGTAGAGATTTTAGGAATAGGAAAATCCAAAAGTCTAGGTGTTCACCGTGGTGTTGTAAATAACATTACTCAAACCATTCAATCCATTCAGCAAGCTGTTCAGGAAGCAGAAGCAACATCTGAAATTAAGATTGAAGGTGTTACGGTTGGTATTGCAGGTCAGCATATTCGAAGCCTTCAGCATAGTGATTATATTACCAGGCCAAATTCAGATTTGGTTATTGATGAGAATGATATTGATAAACTTATCAATCAGGTTCATAAATTAGTCATGTTGCCAGGTGAAGAAATTATTCATGTGTTACCACAAGAGTTTAAAGTTGATGGACAAGCAGAAATAAAAGAACCTATTGGTATGTATGGAGGACGATTGGAAGCGAACTTTCATGTGGTTGTGGGTCAGGTTTCATCCATTAGAAATGTTGGTCGTTGCGTGCAAAGTGCAGGTTTAAATTTAGAAGGGATAACCTTAGAACCATTGGCATCTGCAAATGCCGTGCTAAGTCAAGAAGAAAAAGAAGCTGGTGTTGCCTTAATAGATATTGGAGGTGGTACTACGGATTTGGCCATTTTCAGAGATGGTATTATTCGTCATACAGCCGTCATTCCTTTTGGAGGTAATGTCATAACCGAAGATATTAAAGAAGGTTGTTCAATTATTGAAAAACAAGCTGAACTGTTAAAAATAAAATTTGGCTCAGCATGGCCAGGAGAAAATAAAGACAACGAAATTGTTTCAATTCCAGGTTTGCGTGGCAGAGAGCCTAAAGAAATCACGCTTAAAAATCTTTCAAAAATCATTCATGCCAGAGTGGTTGAAATTGTAGAACAAGTGTACGTTGAGATAAAAAATTATGGCCACGAAGAACAAAAGAAAAAACTCATTGCAGGCATTGTTTTAACAGGTGGTGGCAGTCAGTTAAAGCACCTAAAACAGTTGGTAGAATATATTACGGGCATGGACACCAGAATAGGTTACCCAAACGAGCATTTAGCAGGCGATAGCGACGATGATGTAACCAGTCCACTATATGCAACCGCTGTAGGATTGGTTCTTGATGGTTTAAAGCGTCATGAAAGAAAACGTGCCGAACAAATTGAAGAAGCAAAAATCAATGATTTAAAACCTCAAGAAATCATTGAAGAAAAACCAGTAAAAGAGAGACGATCATTTCTTGATAAGTTAACAGAAAGAGTTAAAGACTTTTTAGATAACGCCGAATAGAAAAGATTATAAATAGAATAAAACCATCCATTGATAATAAAAAATAAAAATTAGTATTAATACCAGTAAAACAGAATTTATGAGCAGCAATAAAGAATTCGAAAGTATCGCGTTTGATTTACCCAAAAACCAATCAAATGTCATTAAAGTTATTGGTGTTGGAGGCGGTGGCAGTAATGCCATCAATTACATGTTCCAACAAGGCATTAAAGGAGTAGACTTTTACATTTGTAATACAGATGCACAAGCGCTTCAAAATAGTGGTGTACCAAACAAAATTCAATTAGGCGTTAATTTAACCGAAGGTTTAGGTGCAGGAGCCAATCCTCATGTAGGAGAGCAATCGGCCGTTGAAAGTTTCGAGGATATTTCAAATATGCTTGATACCAATACCAAAATGGTTTTTATTACAGCTGGAATGGGTGGAGGAACTGGTACCGGTGCAGCGCCAATCATTGCTAAAATGGCTAAAGATTTAGATATTTTAACGGTTGGAATTGTAACGATGCCTTTTCAGTTTGAAGGAAAAATGCGTATTGAGCAAGCTCAAAAAGGGATTGAAAATTTAAGATCTGTAGTAGATTCATTAATTGTAATTAACAATAACAAACTTAGGGAAGTTTATGGTAATCTTGGTTTTAAAGCTGGATTTTCAAAAGCTGATGAAGTATTATCAACCGCTGCTCGTGGTATTGCTGAGGTTATTACACATCATTACACACAAAACATCGATTTACGTGATGCTAAAACGGTATTGAGTAATAGTGGAACGGCCATTATGGGATCTGCTTTGGCTTCAGGACAAAATCGTGCTCAAGATGCCATTAGAAAAGCTTTAGATTCCCCTTTATTAAATGATAATAAAATTAGCGGAGCTAAAAATGTATTGCTGCTTATCGTTTCAGGCTCTCATGAAATTACCATCGATGAAATAGGAGAAATCAATGATCATATCCAAAATGAAGCTGGTCATGGCGCAAATATTATTATGGGTGTAGGTGAAGATGAATCACTCGAAGAATCTATAGCTGTAACCATTATAGCAACAGGTTTTAATGTAGAGCAACAAGACGAAATTTCAAATACAGAAGCTAAAAAAGTGGTCCATTCTCTTGGTGAAGATGAAGTAGTTTCTAAAGAACGTGAACCCGTTATTATTGCACCAGTTATTGAGTTGCAGAAAAAAGAAGAACCACCAGTACTTAGGCATGTTTTAGATTTTGAAGATTGTCAAGAAGAAAAAAAGAAAGACAATGACCTACACACTGAGAATGAAAAAAGCCAATCAGATGATTTTCAATTAATTCCAACATCTGAAATTATAAGAAACATTAAGGTGATTTATGAAGAAGTAAGAGCAAATGTTCAAGAGGAAGAAGACTTTATTATCAAACCGGTAACAAGAATGTCGTTTCCTGTTGAAGAAGTGGTAGAAGAAGAGCAGCAAATCACTTTAACCTTTGATTTACCAATTTCAAATAAAGAATTTTCAGAAGAAAATAAAAAAGATGTTATAGAGTACAAACTAGATGAAGATGAAGTAAAGAAAATTTCTGTAAACGATTATGTAGAGCTTATAACAGTTAACGAAACCAACGAAAAAGGAGATATTCGTTACGCTTTAGATGATTATATTGAAATAGAATCTTCAATGAATAAAAAACAGCCAAATGTTAAAGAAGAAGTTATTGAAGGTTTTGATCAGGAAATAGTTTTTGAAAAGAAAACAATAACCAAGGAGCACGTTGATAACGTAGAAGAAGACATAGACCCAATGAATAGTCCAATTTCTGATATGCTTAAAGAGCGTGCAGCAGAACGCAGACGCAAAATGAAAGATTTCAATTATAAATTCAATAACGCAAAAATTGATGATATTGAAAAGGTGCCAGCTTATAAACGCCAAGGCGTAGATTTAAAAGAAGTTCAACATTCTTCAGAAACCAATATCTCAAGAACCAGTATTGGCCTTGATGATAATGATGAAATACAACTACGAAGCAATAATTCGTTCTTGCATGATAATGTTGATTAAAAATTAACTATTTAACCTACAAGTTTTTTTAACCCGAAAGTTTCCCTCAGCTTTTGGGTTTTTTATTTGTTCAAAAATTTGTGTAACAGTAAAGGTTCAAATCTTAATTTCTTAGTATCTTCGCATTCTAATAATTATTTTGAAAAAATGAGTTTACAACAAGATATTATGACAGCAATGAAAATTGCAATGAAGGAGAAAAACACCACAACACTTACTGCTTTAAGAGCGGTAAAGTCTGCTATTTTATTAGCTCAAACAGAAAGCGGTGCTTCAGACGAATTGACTCAGGAACAAGAGTTTAAGTTGCTTCAAAAGCAAGTTAAACAACGAAAAGATAGTGCTGCCATATATTTAGAACAAGGAAGAGAAGATTTAGCAGCTCCAGAACTGGCAGAAGCAGAAGTAATAAGTCAATTTTTACCAGAGTCTTTAAGTGAAGAAGACATTGAAAAGGTTGTGTTAGAAACCATTAAAAAAATAGGAGCAGAAGGCATGAAAGATATGGGAAAAGTGATGGGAATTGTAAGCAAAGAATTAACAGGAAAAGCCGATGGTAAAACCATTTCCAATATAGTAAAAGCCAAGCTGTTATAAAAAATGCTAGGTGTAATATTATTCATTGCAATAATAAATAGTCAATTAAAAATAATTAATAAAAAGGCTGCGTAGTTCAATTGGATAGAATATCAGATTTCGGCTCTGAGGGTTGGGGGTTCGAATCCCTTCGCGGTCACTAATATAAAATGCAATAAACTGATATAAAGTTTGTTGCATTTTTTTGTTTTATTAATGTGTCACTTTTCGTGTCACTTTTTTGCGATTGTGTTCATTTCTAAGTTTTACTTGATTTAAATATCTTATAGATTTCAACTTATTGCAACTTTTATATTTATTTCTTTGAATTTTTAGAAATCAAGGTGGGTATACCAAAAAATGGAGAAAAGACATGGGGGCTTCAATCAAGTTACCTTGTCAGTCTGAAAGACATCACTCCCGAAAAAAAATATTTTGTATTTTTTTTATTTATTTAATTGTAAATAAGGACTTATAAGATATAGCTTATCTTGAGCATTATCAATTAACTGTTTTAAAAAATATGATACTCCTTGGGTGTCTAAAAATTTTGCCATTTTATATATTATTATTATTATCTATTATTTTCGTTTGTCAAATTGTTTACAACGGTCTAGGCTATGCGTAGTGCGGGATTTCAAGGCACTTCACTTTCCGTTTAGCTGTTAGTTTATTTAATATAATTACTTTTATATCAGCACTTTCGCCCGCATTACGTAT
>PFKE01000021.1 GCA_002784145.1 Flavobacteriaceae bacterium CG_4_10_14_3_um_filter_33_47
AGGATGTATTACTTGCAATGCAGAAAGTCCGCTTGCCAAAACAGCAAATCTAGCTATTGAAGTAGTTGTGGGTCCGGAATTTGTAACAGGAAGTTCCAGAATGAAAGCAGGCACTGCGCAAAAACTAGTGCTTAACATGATTACCACTTCTACCATGATTCAGCTTGGTCATATTAAAGGAAACAAAATGGTGGATATGCAACTGAGTAATAATAAACTCGTTGATAGAGGTGTAAAAATGATTATGAACGAATTAGGTGTTACAAAACCAGAAGCACAAGAGCTTTTAAATAAATATAAAAGTGTTAGAACAACCATAAAACAACATAACCATGACAAATAAAACAGACCGAACCGTCCTTTATAAAGGTATTAAAACCATGATTTTTGCATTATTAAGTCTTTTTATGGGACCAATCATGTTAAGCATTGCATTTAACAATAAAGAAAAACCTCTTTATATTCCAATATTAATTTTAGGATGCTTAATCTCTGCAATGGCCATATACTTACTTTTTAGAGGTATTAATACCATTATGAACAGTATGTTTAAAAGAAAATAATTTCGTAATATTTAGTCTACTTTTTTAATAATCAAACTAAAACCCGTTTAAAAATTACCCAATTGGGTAAGGAAATACAACTATTTTCAATCTATTTTTAAGGTTTAATTAAAAACTTAAACGATGAAAAACGCAATTGTATTTTTAATTTTATGTCTAGTGCTTATTTCGTGTAAAACCGAAAAAAAATCAGAAGTTGAAAAAACAGTGGACAATCTCTCCAACACCATCAAAGCCGCTACCCAAATAGATGAAATAAAAGAAGAAGTAGCCGATTTAAGCAAAATAACGCCAATAAGTAAAGAAGATTTCAAATCTTGGCTTCCCGATGAAATTGACGGACTCAAACGCACGAAGTATGCTTCAGGTAACGCGATGATGGCAAACATCAGTTCTATTGAAGCAACCTACCAAAACGAAGATAGAACTAAAGAAATTAAAATAAACGTCATTGACCGTGCTGGTGAAATGGGAGCCGCTTCCACGATGGGTTTAACAATGATGTTTTCTATGGATTTTGATGAAGAAACCAACGAAAGCTACAAACGCACGGTTACAAAAAACGGCATCAAAGCTGTGGAAGAATACTTTACTAAACAAAACAGAACCGAATTGCAAATGCTTCAAAATAACGACAGGTTTTATGTAAATCTCAACGCCAAAGGATACAATCCGGAAGCGAGCTGGAAACTTATCAATCAATTTTCTTTTAAGGATTTAGAATAAAATGCTGCGCCTTTTTTCTGTACTCATCTGTCTTTTTATTATGGCTTGCAATGCCTCTCAAAATGCAACAGACTTTCAAACCACTAAAGCTAAAAATGTAGCTGAAGAAAATTTGGTGTATATCTATCAAAACAGGGGTTGTCCCGATTTTTCAGAAACTTATAAAACCTATGGCTTTAAAATTGAATGTGGCACCGATGTCTTTGATCGTTTGGTACAACAGAAAAATCTCGAAGTGGTTAAAAAAATAGAAAAACATTACGGCAAGGGCTGGTTTGATGAAAATTTTCAGCGGTTTATAACGAAGCAATAACACTAAAATGACTCATTTTCAGAAAGTTTAAGAAAGTTGATATACAAAAAAAGTTCAAATTCTTTAATCTTTATAAAAAATGAGTACTTTAACATTTTCTATGGAACGTATAGAAAATGAGAGCTATTCATTTTATATTACTTTTTACGATGGGTATCGGCAATTTTTCCTTTGCCCAAAGTCCGAATATGGTGTTTTCTCATTTAAGTGTAAATGACGGACTTTCACAAAATTCGGTAACCACCATTCTTCAAGACAGTCAAGGTTTTTTGTGGTTTGGCACCCACGACGGACTCAACAAATATGATGGCACCGGTTTTAAAACCTACAGAAACGAGCGCAACAATCCCAACAGTATCAGCAACAATTATATTTGGGATTTGTATGAAGATGCAAACGGTTTTCTTTGGATTGCCACTTTTGGTGGCGGACTCAATAGTTTAAACCTGCAAACGAGTGTTATTGAACGCTTTATACATCAGCCCAATGATCCAAACTCATTTCCCAGTAACCGCATTTTTTCTATTTATGAAGGTACTCATAATATCCTTTGGATAGGTGCCAATGAAGGGCTCATTCAGTTCAACAAGAAAACAAAACAATCCAAACTGTTGCTGTCTTCCACATCGCCCGAAGGTATTTTGCAAGACAACTATACAGGCATAGTAACCGCAGACGGCAACGGAAATCTTTGGTTAAGAACGGATAGTGGACTGACGCATTTCAACACCCAAACCTTCAAAGCAACCTATTTCACGCAAAGTCCGTTTTCAAAAACACACGCATTGGGCGATATTTACGACATTAAGTGGCATAATAATAAATTGTTGGTGGTTTGCGATGCCGGCTTGCTGGAACTAGATATAACCAACAAAACCGACCGTTTTCTGTTGCTTGCTTCAGATATTTCCTTAGAAAACACCGCTGTGAGTTTTCAAAAGATTTATCCAATAAATACTTATCAATACTATATCGGCACCCATTCCGGTTTGTTGTTTTTTGATGCCGAAAAAAATGTTCATTTTCTGTATCAAAATAGTAAGGAAGACGAAAAAAGTTTGGTGCATAACCACGTCCTAAGCCTTTCACAATCTAAAGACGGCGTTGTTTGGATTGGCACTCGCAACGGCATTGATAAAATTGAATCATCAGAACCCGATTTTATTCATTTTAGGAATTTCTCTCTGCCCAATGCACTCAACGTTAAAAACATCAATTCCTTTGTGGAAACCAAGAACGGCTTGCTGTGGATTGGCTCCACCTCCGGACTCAATTTGTATGATAAAAACAAGGATGCTTTTGTGGATATTTCGGCGATAAGAAATCAGATGACTTCAGATTATATCTTGCATATTTCCAAAGACCGAAAGGAAAACATCTGGATTGGAACCCGCAACGGCGGTTTTTATCGCATTGACCCGCAACTGAATATCAAAAAAATAGCTCCCGAAAATAAAGAAACATCAAAAGCGCGTGTACATTTTATCACCGAAGATGCTAAGGGTTTTCTATGGATAGGCACCGGTGGCGAAGGGCTTTGGCGGTATGACCCAAACACCAATCAAACAAAAATCTATCCGGTTTCTAAAGACGGCAGCGGGCCGAGCCATCCGTATATTTTTGCCATTTTAGAAGACCGTTTTCAAAACCTTTGGTTGGGCACGCCCACAGGCGGACTCAATCTTTTTAATCGTGAAAAGGAAAAATTTATCTACTTCCAAAACCAACCCGACAATCCGAATAGTCTCGCCAATGATTTGGTGCTTTCGCTCACCGAAGACAGCAACAACCAATTGTGGATAGGCACTACCGGTGGTTTAAGCAAGTTGACAATGCCGTTACAACCCAATATGTTTTCTAAACTTAATGGCTTACAAAAGCAGGAATATGATTCGCTTTTTGTCAATTTTGGCCGTCCCGAAGGATTTCCCAACGAAGTGATTTACGGGATTCTTGAGGATCGTCAACAAAACCTATGGATGTCCACCAATCAAGGTTTGGTGCAGTTTGATACCAAAACCGAGACGGTTCTTCATATTTATGAAGCCGACCACGGTTTGCAAAGCAACGAATTCAACCAAAACGGTTATCATAAAGGTTATTCTGGCTTGATGTATTTTGGAGGGATTAATGGTTTTAACATTTTCAATCCGGAAAACATCAAAGGAAACACTTTTGTTCCCGAAGTGCGCATCACGGGTTTATCCATTTTAAATCGGCCTGTTTTGGTGGGTCAATCCGAGAATAAAAAGGAGTTTGTTCTTGACAAAGAGCCCTATTTTAAAGAATCCATTACCCTTTCGTGGCAACAAAAAGTGGTCAGTTTCCATTTTGCGGCAACTAGTTATGTCAGTCCACAAAAAAACAGTTTTCAATACAAAATGGAAGGTTTCGATCAAGACTGGGTAAATGCTGCAAACGCCAACCAAACCACTTACACCAACCTCGACCCCGGAACGTACCGCTTTCGGGTAAAAGCAGCCAATAATAGCGGTGTTTGGAATGATGTTGGCACAGCCATTATAGTTCACGTAAATCCGCCGCCGTGGCGCAGTTGGTATGCTTATGTTGCTTATTTGTTGCTTTTTCTTGCGACCATTTATGCCTTTATAAAATACCGCGTTAACAAAGCTACCCAAGCGCTTTTGCGAAAAGCCGAAATTGAACGTGTAAGGATTGAAGAACGGGAAACCTTTAGAAAACGCAGTTCTCAGGATTTTCACGACGAAGCCGGCAATAAAATTACCCGCATCAGTCTCGTTACGGCACTTGCCAAACAAGAAGCAGCCAAAGATGAAAAACTGAAAAATTATCTGCATAAAATTGAAGAAAACGTGCAGGAACTCAACACCGGAATGCGCGATTTTATTTGGGCTTTAGACCCCGGAAAAGACACACTTTTCGAGACGTTGCATCGGTTTGAGGATTTTGCATCGGGGTTTTGTGAAGATGCACAGGTCAATTTTCAAAGCGAAGGGATTGATGAACCGCTCAAAAGCTTTCCATTAAATATGAATTACCGCAGGCATTTGTTGTTGATGCTCAAAGAAGTGACGCACAACAGCATTAAACACGCCCAACCAAAAAACATTCATTTAATAGTTGTCCATCATAAAGAGGAGACAATCATTACCCTTTCAGATGATGGAAAAGGTTTTGATGAAGGCACTTTAAAAAGACAAAACGGACTCAACAACATCAAGGAAAGAGCGATTCATTTGGATGCGAACCTGGAAATCAGTTCAGAAAAAAACAAAGGGACAAGTGTATGCATCAAACTCAAAAACTACCCAAGGAGGTAAACAATTTATATTCAAGTTTCTTTATTTTTAGCGATAGTTAAAATTGCGCATTTTTAAAATCCCGCAGACCGCGCAGACATAGCAGAAAAAATTAAAACAACTTCTGCGCAATTCTGCGAGTTCAGCGGGAAAATTGTAGATTATTTATGGATTAAAAGAGCACCAATAAAAATGGAAAAAAACCAACCACATATCTATGTTTCCATTATTGAAGACGATGCGTTAATCTTAACATCGTTAACGCAATTGATTGATAATGCTTCGGGATTTAAGGTGGTAAGCAGTTTTAAAACCGCCGATGAAGCACTTAAAACTTTTCCAAAACCGCTGCCCGATGTGTTGTTGCTCGATATTGATTTGCCCGGCACTTCCGGCGTGGAGGCACTTCCACAACTCAACAAGCTCCTTCCCAAGACCAATATTTTGATGCTTACGGTCAATGAAAGTTCCGATTTGGTTTTTAAATCACTTCAAAACGGCGCGGTGGGTTATTTGCTCAAAGGCAACGCGCCTTCAAAATTGCTGGAAAGCATTCGCGAAGTCTTTAACGGCGGCTCGCCTATGAGTCCGTCCATTGCCCGAAAAGTGATTGGCTCCTTTCAAAATCAAGACCCGTACCAACTTTCCGACAGGGAAAAACAAGTGTTGCAAAAACTCTGCAACGGCAGCAATAACAGCAAAATAGCCGAAGAACTTTTTGTTTCGGTAAACACCGTGAAAGCCCACATCAAGAATATTTACGAAAAAATGCACGTGCATACGCGGGCAGAAGTTGTTTCAAAGGCCATTAAAAATAAAATAGTGTAGTTTTTTGGGCGTTTAAAGTTTATTTAAACAAATCTGAATGGCTACCCAATCTTACCAAACGTATCGTTTTTGGACTTTCTATTTGAAACCAAATGATTAATAAATCGGGTTTGATATGGCATTCCCAATTATCCTCATAATTTCCTTTCAGTTTGTGGGGTCGCATATTTTTGGGCACACCCAAAGTCCCTTTTTCGTTCAACAGCAAAACGAATTCTTTGACCAACGACAAATCTTGCAGGTTTCTGATTGCTATGCGTTTAAGGTCTTTTTTGAACTTTCTGGTATAAACGATGTCATACATCCTATTTTTTTGTCAGTTCGTTCCGTATAGATTCAAAAAAACCGTCAATATCATCCATCGGTTCAAGATTAACTCCGTTTCTAGCGTCTTCAATGGCCTTTTTAGTTTCGTTGTTGGGAATGTTTCCAACATCTTTTGCCATCAGCATTTCAATATAATTGTTAAGACTTCGTTTTTGAGCTTTTGCTTTTTCTTTAATCAATTCAATGATATCCTCATCAAACCTGAAACTCATTGCTTTACTTCCCATTTTATCCTGTGTTTAAAAACCTGTCACACAAAATTAATGTATTGTATTGTGATATACAAATGCATTATATTAAATATAATCCACCAAACATTCGAAAGAACCTCAAAAACAGTTTTGTACATACGCGGGCAGAGGTTGTTTCAAAAGCAATTAAAAATAAAATGGTGTAATTTTTTGGGCGTTTTAACACGCTGTCCGCTATATCTTTCAACTGCTTTTGGGCAGTTGAAAGGATGCCGCTTCCATCGTTAACGCGGGTTTTACGGATGCTTCCCTTTTCTTATTCGAGAAATAGTTAATTCAGAAAAATGGTTGGCCGTAATGTTCATAATAGCTTGGTCTATTTCGTGCACCGCACCAAACAGATGAGCAATTTCGTGGGCAATCACATCGCCCTTGCCACTGCCTATACCTGCACGAGTACATAGGTATTTATCACGGTTTGTCCACTTAAGTTTGTTAAACTCTAGCAAACCTTCCATAAAAATATTGATACCCAATTTTTCGTCATCAGCAATACCGGTAATGGCATTTTCCCAACTGCCGGCAATGTTACCATCGTCCGGGTCACCGTCTTCGGCAGTGGCACCGGCAAAGCACGTGTTTATGTAAAAACACCAAAATTCGGGATCTTCAGCCAGATTTTTATTATCAAACGAATAATTGGATTTTATGGCTGCAAAATCATCGGCGTTGGTATTGCGAATAAATTGGGTTTCTTTATTTGGGTTTATGGCATCCGTATTCATTGCATCAAAGTCCAACACCACATAAGTCGGTCTAAAAATACGTTCCAGCACGCAGATATCGGGGTTTAAATCGGGCATCGCATCGCCGGCTTTAAATCCCCATTTGGTTTCGTCGTCAAATTTGAGTCCGCATACCTTGCCTTCGTAACCGTCAATTCCCGTGAGCAAACCGTCAATCACTACATTATCTGCCGCACCGCTAAAAATGTAACCGGCTTCGTTAGCGGAATTTTCAAGTATTTTGAAATTTTGTCCCAAAACTTTAAATTCACCTTCCTTGAACGCATCTTTTATACCCACGTGGGTATGGGTTGGTCCCATAGTCGCTTTGGTAACGCCATCGGTTTCCAGTTTTTTAATGATATTGTCTGCAATAAATATCTTGGTTTGCCCCGGTTTAGGGCTATTCAATTCATACGAAACAATTTTACTTAACATCACATCTTTACCAATCGGTCCCATTTTATCCACTTCGGCATACATAAAACGCCAAACGGTCAAGGGCTTGCTGGCAAAATTTTCGGCTAAGCGTATTTCGGCATTTTCGGCTTCGTCCGGATTTTTTTCCAAAACATTAGGATCCACGATGCGTTGCTTGTCGTTGTTGCGTTTTACCTCGCTGGCGTTCTTGTTCAATTTGGTATCATCATTTTCCAATGTTTTTAAAAAATCTTTTTCAAAAGCACCCACCACTCTAAAATTATCACCGGGTTGCAAGCTCACTTCAAAGTTTAGTTGCTCGGTACTTTCTATAAAATCAACCTTTAAAATACCGTCTTGATCTTGTCCTTCTAAGTAACCTG
This sequence comes from Flavobacteriaceae bacterium CG_4_10_14_3_um_filter_33_47, assembly GCA_002784145.1. Classification (GTDB taxonomy): domain Bacteria; phylum Bacteroidota; class Bacteroidia; order Flavobacteriales; family Flavobacteriaceae; genus Yeosuana. The sequence continues at coordinate 7,818 of PFKE01000021.1, forward strand.
ATTTGAGTTTTTTATCATTTTTTTCCAAAAAGCCAAGATTGTCTTCGGGCTGGCTTTCGTTGTCCATACTTTCAATAGAAGACGCATCGAGTGTAGGGTCGTCCACGTCAAAAGATTTAAAATAGACTTTTATGGGGTAAATGGGTTTTACGCTCAAAGTCACATTTAGGGTTACTTTGTTTCGAGGTGTATCTTCTGCTCTTCCCTTACTTTTAATGCGCTTTCCGGGAAAGACTCGAACGCCTGTTGGACGAAGGTAACTGCTGCTTTCGGTAATCACATCGCAGTCGCATTTTATGTTTCCGGAAGGTGTTTGAACGGCATCAGAAGGGTTTCTGAAATTCACATCATAATCGAGCTTATTGTTGTGATTGATACTGTTATTTCGCCCTTCCCATTCCATTTTTTCGATGCCAATAATCGTTAATGCTGCTTCCTGAAAATTTTCGGGGTCGTTTTTGGGATACATTTTAAAAACAGAGCCGCGTTGCTCTGTGTGTGCTTCAATACCTTCCACCCAAATTTCCTTTATCCAAAAGTTGCCAATTTTTTCAAAATCGGTGGAAATCATCAAAGGCAAAGCCGGGTCGAACTTTTCGGTTTTTTTGTTGTCTTTCCAAAACAGCACGTTTTTAGCTCCTTTGGTTATTTCAAAAGCAATTTCTTCGGGCGGATTGGGCTCGCCGGCGTAAGGCACTTTAATGCGCAATTTCACCAAATCGTTATCGATTTTGGTGAGGTTGGTTTTTGAAATTTGGGTTTTGGGGTCGTAATCAAAAGTTTCGCCTTCATCATCATTATCTATGTTTACAAAGGTTTGTGCGCCCATTTCAAGCATCAAAGCCTGATTTATTTTCTTGCCGTCCACGGCTTCTGCATTGAAGATTTCCATTTCTGGCGCATCGCAAAAACAAATATCATCTAACCAAACTTCGCTGTTTTCCGTTCCGGGAATAGACATAGCCAGTTGCATTCCGTTGGTGGTGTATGGCGGCACATTGGGAAACGATTTGCCCACGATATAAAACTGCACGCCTGCCGCGGTTACTTTTTTCTCTTTATCGTTAGCGATTTCGGGAATATGCAACGGAATTTTAAAAGCTGTCCATTCTTTGGTATTGCTTGTGATTACTGCATTTTTCTCGTCGGGTGCCGGACCGCCGCCTGTGCCATCTTCGGCAATAAGAAAAGGGTTAATCCATAGTTTGTCGCCGTTTTTAAGGTTGGTTTTATAGTAACCGCAAAGCGCTTTGGGACGCTCCTTTACCGGTATTTGAATGTTATCGAGTATGGCTTTCGGATTGGAAATCATCGCGTTGTTGCAATCGCCCTGACACCAAAAAACAGAGGCACTCATCGATTGCTTTTTCATCATTTCCTCGGCCATTTTCTTATACTGCGGATATTGGCTCATTGCCTTTACATATTCTGCGTTTTTATTGAGATAATCAACAGTTGACGGGTTTTTTAAATGAATGGAATAGTTGCCGCTTTTGCTGTCGGTCGATTTAAAAATACTTTTAAAATCACCGGGCATATTGGGTGAATTTTGAGTCACGTTGGTACTGCCCCAATTTACGGGCGTATCGCCTTTCCACAACTCAAAACCGCCATTGGGAATGCTGCACGATTCTTCTTCTTGGGCAAAGAGAACAAACGGTAAAGCACATAAAAACAGGGCTAGGTATATTGCTTTTTTCTCCATCGTAAAAATTACTGCACTATAAACTCGGTACGTCTGTTTTTGGCTTTGTTGAGTGCGGTATCATTAGAAGCCACAGGTTCGGATTCGCCTTTGCCATCGGTTTCCAAACGGTTGGTATCGATACCAAATTGATTTGCCAAAGCATTTTTTACGGAAAGTGCACGGTCTTTGGAAAGTCCTAAATTGTATTGCTCTGTGCCATCAGAATCGGTATGGCCTACAATGCGTATGCTTTTGCCGGGTTCGGATTTTAAAGCTTCGGCTATTTCGCGAAGAATACCGTAAGATTCCGGTTTTATGGTAGCCGAATTCACATCAAAATGGATAGCGTTGGTTACAAATTTTCCGGTGGCAAATAACTTAGCCCGTGGTTCAGGCAAACCTTTAGCAATGAGCAAATTGGTGATTAAGAAATGTTCTTTGCCGTCTTGCATTCCGTAGGTTTGGAAGAGTATTTTTTTGAACTTTTCGCCATTGGGTACACCTCGAGGAAAATCGATTACTTTATCGCCATCCACATAAAAACGATACCGGTTGCCATTAACCGATATGGCGATATGCGTGCCTTTTTTAAGGTTTTCACGGTAATCATTTTTTACTTCATTGCTGGCTTTTTCACCATTGTTTTCTACAATTCTGAATTTAATGCCGTTGTCCCAATTTTGATGTGCATATATTTCGGCAACCGCATTGGTGGTTCCGGGGTTGAGCTTTCGTGAACCATCGGTAAGAAAGACCATCAAACGCGCCACTTGCGAAGTTTTATTGGAAATGCCAAAGCCAAGTAAATCAAACTCAATGGTGTAATCTTTGCCCCAAAGTTCGGGCATATCGGCTTCAAAAAAACCCTTGTTAAAGAGTTTAAACCAACGCTGTTTTTCGTTATTGGAAAGCGTAATGACTTCACCCGAAGCGTTGCCGTCCCAAAGTTGGGGAAAATCACCAATGGGGTCGTCTGAAAAATCCTCGAAAAGAATGACATTTTCGCCGGCTACCCAATCGCTTTTGGAATACATAGCAACAACCTCGTTATTTTCCGGATTTTGAATGTTGGGCGAACTGCCGTTGCTGTTATTTCCTTGATTTGAATTTGGTTTTTCAGGGCTTTTTTCACCATTGCCTAAAATGGTGTCCATAACTTTGTTGGTCTCTTTTTCGGTTTTTTGTTCCAATTTTCGAGTGGCCGCATTTTCAGCTTTTTTCTTGAGCTTATTTAATATTTGTGCTTCAGCGGGTCCGCTGAACAAAAACAAAATGAGAGAAGCCAACAGGGCAATTTTTGTGGAGTTGTTTGGTATCATATTTTTATAATTATTTGATTATAAGTTGGTTGTTGGTTAAAGATCAATGTGATGAATTTTATAATCAAATATAATTTTAACGATACTGCCACACATTACCCGAATGGGTAGTTCTTATTTGAATGTTACATTTTATTTTTGATAATGCGATAGTTAATACCTGTATTATGAACATAAAGCGTATTCTTGGTGTACTCTGTTATTTTGTGTTAAGCTTCCTGTCCGGCTTTATTATAGGCGGAATTATTGTAAAATTAGTGGGTGTGGGTGTGAGCCAAGGACTGGCAGCCGGAGCCATTGCAGTGTTTTATGCCCTTGTTCGCGGATTTTTGGGTTTGCTGATAGCTATTGTTGTGAAAGTAAAACGAAAAGATATTTCATTGGTAAAAGCCAACCTCTTTTTATTGTTGCTCATAGTTTTAGGAGTTATTTTACTCGTAGTTACGCCGAAACGGCATATTGTAACGGCTGAAAATCCAAAAAATGAAGTAAGCAAAGCCGGGTTTTTATTTGACGAAATCAATTATAAAAATCAACCTGAAGATGTATTAAATCCACCGACTTTAGCACTTGGAATGTTTGCACCCAACCTAAATATTGATAAACCCTTTTATTTTTATGGAGCTGTTACCTTCGGCAAACCTGCGTATGAACATTCGCCGTTGGACAGCATTGTGTTTTATAACAATCCATACAACAATTTAGATATAAAAACAGCTCCACCTTGGTTAGTGCCCGAACACCTAAAAATAGATTATGGTTTTTTGTCCTTTAAAGCTCTCACTATAACCGATGAATTTATTGAGATTGAAGTGAATAAACAAACCGGACAGACTTTTTGGGTGTCGCGCTATGACGGTAATTTGCAATATTGGCCCGAGTTTTTGTTAGGTGTAAACAGTGTTGAACTTATAGACCCAAAACAAGCGCTGAAAGTAGCACCCTTAGACCACGCTTCCGAATATCAGGGCAATTACACTTTTCTTCGTCCCCAAAAAATAAAAGCTGAATGGATGGAAGTTGAATTACTAGATACTCATTTTAAAACATTGGGCAAAGCTTGGGTAAAATGGTTGGATTGTGGGATAATTAAGGTGAGTTATAATTTATTAAGTTGAGTTTGACAGCCATTTATTACAACGCATTATCTATAAAATCTTCTGTCGCTTCCACAATTTAAGCAAAGTGCTAATATGGTCTTTAAATTTGTGTTTTAGAAAAATAACTTTTAGAATTTTAAAAAGAAAGACACCAACAAGCGTTACTTTTACGCACTCAAAATAGTCTTTATGGATTTATCTAAAGTTAAACTGGTTGTCACCGATATGGATGGCACGTTATTAAACTCAAATCATGAAGTAAGTGATTTGTTTTTTGAATTATTTAAAAAGTTACAAAAGCATGATATTCATTTCGTTGCTGCTAGTGGTAGGCCCCACTACAGCATCATTGAAAAATTGAATCCTATTAAAGATGACATCATTATCGTTGCTGAAAATGGCGGCATTGTTTCAAAAAATGACACGATTCTTTTATCTATTCCCATTAAAAAAAATCACCTCCACAATATTGAGAAAATAGTCAACTCTAACAGCCAAATTCATCCTATATATTGTACGAAATCTAAAGCCTATTTCAAAAACGCTTCTCATGGTTATATTCCTTTACTTTCAGAGTATTATCCAAATTTTTGTGTGATAGATTCTGTAGAAGCTATTACCGAAGACATCATTAAAATAGCATTATTTCATCATGAAGACTCAGAAAAATTTATATTTCCTCATTTTCAAGATTTAGCTTCCACCTATAAAATCATTCTTTCGGGCAAGCATTGGGTTGATATTTCAGATGATTCTGCCAACAAAGGATATGCCTTAAACCTAATTCAAAAAACCTATCATATAAACCAAGAAGAAACTATGGCTTTTGGCGATTACAATAATGATTTGGAAATGTTAAAGCTTGCCGACTATAGTTTTGCTATGGAAAATGCCCATCCAAACGTAAAAAACATTGCCAATTTTGAGACTAAAAGTAATGATGAATTTGGAGTTGAACTTATCTTAAAAAAACTGATTGAAGCTAAAAATGGCTTTTTAGATTAATTTTTTTTAATTAAAGCCCAAAAGCCGTTAGCACCAATTATCTACCACCGCCACAATTTCGGTGTTCGCACAAATAAATACCCTGCCAGATTCCTAAATTTAACTTTCCTTTTGAAATGGGTATTTGAACAGAACTCCCTAAAAGAGATAATTTAATGTGTGCAGGCATACCATCGGGCCCTTCAAAACTATGTTTATAATAGGATGCGCTTTCTGGAATCATAACATTAAAATAATTTTCAAAATCAGTTCTAATGGTATCATCGGCATTTTCGTTAATGGTTAAACTAGCCGATGTATGCTTGATAAATACTTGCAATTGTCCGTTTTGAATTTCCTTAATTTCCGGAAAATCTAAAATTATGCTATTGGTTATTAAATGAAACTCTCTGGAATAAGGTTTCAACGCTATTTCCTTTAGAAAAAATTTCATCTAAGCATTTAAGTTTTCTGTTTCTTTTTTCTTGCAGCAGGAAACAACACGTTATTTAAAATTAATCGGTAACCTGGTGACGTAGGATGCAAATCCAGTTCTGTTTTTGAATCTCCTACTCTATGTTGGTAATCTTCAGGATCGTGTCCGCCATAAAACGTAAAAAAGCCTTTGCCTTTAATGCCATGAATGTATTTAGCTTCGCCATTGGTTTTATTTTCACCAAGAACTAACACGTTAGATTTTATTTCTTCTCTTGTAAAAGACGTGGTTTGTCCCATAAAACCCTTTACTAAAGCGGTATGGTTTTGGCATAACATGGTGGGAATTGGATCCCATTTGGCCGAAAACTCCATCAATGAAAAATAATCAACCGTTCTTGAAATCATGCGCTTTTGAGTCATGTCTATAGAAGAAAATTCATAAACCGAAGGATTTTTTTCTAATTGGTAATTGGTAAACGCAAAGGTTTGGTTATAATCTATCTTACTTTGATAGTTGGCATCACTACCATCTCCATCAAACATGGGCTCACAAATATCAATGCCTTGAACAGACAAGGCTATATCAAAACTATCTGCGGCACTACACATGGCAAACATAAAGCCGCCTCCAACAACATAATCTCTAATTTTTAAAGCCACATCTAATTTTTCTAAAGACACTTTATCGTATCCTAACTTATTCGCTAAGGCTTCTGCCTCTTTTTTCTCTTGAATATACCATGCGGCCGACTTGTAAGCACCATAAAATTTTCCGTATTGCCCAGTAAAATCTTCGTGATGTAAATGCAACCAGTCAAACGCTAACAAGCCGTCATTAAGAACTTCTTCATCATAAACCGTCTCATAAGGAATCTCAGCATAGGTTAACACCATGGTAACGGCATCATCCCAAGGTTGATTGCCATAAGGCGTATAGACGGCAATTTTGGGAGCTTTTTCTAAAACAACCGCTTCCATATTTTGACTGGGACTATTGATTTCTTCTAAAATACTTTCTGTTTTTGAATCTGACAGCACTTCAAAAGATATGCCTCGTATTTGGCATTCGCGCTGAATATTGTCAGAATCTGGCAACAAAAATGAACCACCTCTGTAATTAAGCAACCACTTTACTTTTAATTGTTTTTCAAGAATCCAATAGGTTAATCCATAAGCTTTTAAATGATTTTTTTGGCTATCAGCATCCATAGGAATAAGAATATAAGATGCGAAAGATTGCAAGCCAATTACCAAAAAAAAGAATGTTATGACTATTTTTTTCAAAATGAGGCAGCTTTTATTTGAGTTGAAAGATACTTAAAAATTAATGCAGTTAGAAAAGGTTTAAGGAAATATTAGGACTCAACTGAAATACCATATACATATTCTTTAATATAATCATAACCACCTCGAAATAAATCAGAATTAAAATCTTTTAAAGGATTATCCCCAAACGAAAAATATCTAATTGATTTGTTTTTTATAGCTATATTCAAATACTTCCTTATTTGAACTATTTTATTAGAATTAAAAGAAATACTTTTTAAGTTAGGCATTTCTAAAAGTTGTTCAGGAAAACACACAAATTCATTGTTGTCAAAATTTACTTCTTCTAAGCTTTCTATTTGAAAAATTTCTTTTGGAATTACATTTAATTTATTGTAACCAAAACTTAATCTTTTAAGGTTAGATAAATTACCAATTTTTTTTGGAATTTTTTTTAATTTATGAGCATTAATTGATAAATCCTCCAAATTATTATACTCAAAAAGCTTTTTAGGAATTTTATTAATATGACCATGAAACCAAAAATGAGTTGAATTTTCATTTAATTCTTCAATTTTGCTAAGAAACTTTCCATAATCTCTATTTTTATCAATTTCCTTATAAATTTTTTTTACAATTTTTAAATCGACTAAATTCTCTGCTAAATCTATACATTGAAGCAGGTACAGTTTTTTTATTGCTTTTATAGGTACTTCCGAAATTTTATTATTATATAGATATAAATGAGATAAATTTTTAAGTTTAGCTATATCATCAGGAATAACTTTTATTTTGTTATGCATCAACTTTAGCTCCTTAAGATGGACTAATTCAAACACAGAACAAGGTATTTCTTCCAAATTAAAACCTGAAAGATTTAAAGCTTCTTCTTTAGAATTTGAATTTTCAAATATTATTTTCTCTACTTCTTTTATCAACTTTACAACAAATTTTTAAAAAGGCACATCATTGTCATCATCATCATTAAGTGAGCTACCAAATGCTTCATCTGGGCTTGCTTTAAAATTATCGGATTTAAAGGTATCATCATTAGCGGCGGCATTCATTTTACTATGAAACTCAAAAGGAGAATCAAAATCATCCAGATTATCAAACTTACCTAAGTGACCAACAAATTTTAATCGAATATTATCAAGACCGCCATTTCTATGTTTAGCAACAATAAATTCTGCTTGACCTTCTGTAGGAGAACGTTCATCATCATCCCATTCATCAATCTTATAATATTCGGGTCTGTAAATAAACGATACAATATCGGCATCTTGCTCAATAGCACCAGATTCACGTAAATCACTTAATAAAGGACGCTTACTACCGCCACGAGTTTCTACCGCACGTGATAATTGAGATAATGCTATGACCGGCACACTCAATTCTTTGGCTAACGCTTTTAAGTTTCTTGATATGGTTGATATTTCTTGCTCTCGGTTACCTCCTTTTTGACTTCCTCCAGCGGTCATGAGTTGTAAATAGTCTATAATAATTAATTTAATGCCATGTTGAGACGATAATCTTCGAGCTTTTGCACGCAAATCAAAAATAGAAAGTGATGGTGTGTCATCAATATATAATGGGGCTTTTTCTAAACCTTTAACCTTAACATTAAGTTGCTCCCATTCATGCTTTTCCAATCGTCCTGTACGTAATTTTTCGGAAGAAAGACCTGTTTCACTGGAAATTAAACGGGTTATTAACTGAACCGATGCCATCTCTAAAGAAAAAAATGCGACGGGAATATTATGATTAACGGCAATATTTCTAGCCATAGAAAGGGTTAAAGCCGTTTTACCCATACCTGGCCTGGCCGCCACAATAATTAAATCGCTTTCTTGCCAACCAGAGGTTAATTTATCAAGTTTATCAAAACCCGATGGTATGCCACTTAAACCTTCTTTATTTGAAATTTCCTCTATTTTCTTTTTGGCCTGAATGACTAAACTTTGTGCCGTTTCACTTGATTTTTTGATGTTTCCTTGTGTAACTTCATAAAGTTTGGCCTCGGCTTCATCTAATAAATCAAATACATCTTTGGTTTCATCATAAGAATTCTCAATAATTTCGCTCGAAATTTTAATCAAACTACGTTGAATGTATTTCTGTAAAATAATACGGGCATGAAACTCTATGTGCGCAGATGATGATACTTTTTGAGTTAAAGATATGAGGTAAAAATCGCCACCTGCTAATTCTAGTTTTGAATTTTTCTTTAACTGTGTTGAAACGGTTAATAAGTCAACAGGTTCGCTGTTTTGGAACAGTTGAAAAATGGCTTCAAATATATGTTGATGAGCTTCTTTGTAGAATGCTTCGGCACTTAAAATGTCAATAACCTCATCAACACCTTTTTTATCAATCATCATTGCTCCAAGCACAACTTCCTCTAAATCAAGTGCTTGTGGAGGTATTTTACCTTTCTCAAGACTAATTAATGTACTTCTATCGACTTTATATCCTTTAATTTGGTTGGGTTGTTCCATACTTGCGAAAGTAGCTAAATTGAGGCTGTTTTAAAAGTAAAAATGAATGATGATTATGAACTATTCATTAACATTCTAACTGTTAATAACTTAAAAAAATTGTCAACAACCGTAAAAAAAATCTGAAGATTTTCCTTCAGATTTTACTATCTCATGATTTTAAAAGAGTTAGCCTTTAAAGACTCCCATATTTAAATATTTATTCATGCGCTTATCTACTAAATCCTTTGGTGATAAGTTTTTTAGTGATTCATAAGATTTTGCAATGGCATTACTAACAATAAAAAATGTTTGTTCTCTATCTCTATGAGCACCACCTAATGGCTCTTTTACAATTTCGTCAACGAGCTTTAACTTTTTCATGTCTTTGGCAGTTAGTTTTAAAGCTGCTGCGGCTTGTTCTTTATATTCCCAACTTCGCCATAAAATAGACGAACAAGATTCGGGTGAAATTACAGAATACCAAGTATTTTCTAACATTAAAACAATATCACCAACACCAATGCCTAAAGCACCACCTGAGGCTCCTTCTCCAATAATGACGGTAATAATTGGCACTTTTAATCGTGTCATTTCTAATATATTTCTTGCAATGGCTTCACCTTGTCCACGCTCTTCGGCCTCTAAACCTGGATAAGCGCCTGGTGTATCTAAAATAGTAACGACAGGAATACCAAATTTCTCTGCAGACTTCATTAATCTGAGCGCTTTTCTGTAGCCTTCAGGGTTTGCCATACCAAAATTTCGATATTGTCTGGTTTTGGTATTGTATCCTTTTTGTTGACCAATAAACATATAACTTTGGTCGCCAATTTTGCCTAATCCACCAATCATGGCTTTATCATCCTTAAAACTTCTGTCGCCATGAAGTTCTAAAAAAGTTTCCCCACAAATAGCTCTTATATAGTCTAATGTATAGGGTCTGTTTGGATGACGAGACATTTGAACACGTTGCCAAGGCGTTAAATTTTTATAAATCTCTTTTTTGGCAACATTTAATTTTTTTTCAATTTGAGAACAAGTTTCAGAAACATCTACTTCACTTTCTTCTCCAATTACCCTACATTTCTGCAATTGGTCTTCAAGTTCTTTAATGGGAAGTTCAAATTCTAAATATTCCATAAGAATTTCTAGTTATAATTTAGTTAGCATACAAATATAAAAACTTTAATTATGATAAGGCTCTAAGAACGTTTTCTTTTTAATAGCCTTTTATTTTTAAGAAGACCATTAAGCATGACCGTTGCAATAATAATGAAAGCACCATAATAAAAATTAGGACTCATTTTTTCCTTTTCAGGAAATAAAATAATAGCGATTATAATACCATAAACCGGTTCTAAATTATAGCTTAAAATTACTGTGAAAGGGCTAAGAACCTTCATAACGTGCACCGCTGCAATAAAAGCGTAGGCTGTACAAACAGATGCTAGAATGAATAAGTAGGAGTAGTCTGAAAGGCTTAGTTTAAAAAATTGAAAAGAAAATCCGCCATTAAAAAGGAGTATGAACAGTGTAATAAAGGCAACCCCACTAATAAATTCATAAAATGAAATGACTGTGGCGGAATGACGTTGCAGAAATTTACCATTTAATACGGCAAATAATGATGACAGAAATGCGGAAGTAATTCCTAAAACAATCCCATTGAGGTATTTTATTTCGCTTTGCGTGACTATAAATATTCCGACAACCACCAAAATTCCAAAAATAATTTCATACCATATCACCTTCCGTTTAAATACAATGGGTTCAATAATGGAAGCAAAAAATGCGCCGGTAGAGAACATGGCCAAAGCAATGGATACATTTGAAACATCAATGGCTCCAAAAAAAGTAATCCAGTGAAGCGCAATGATGATGCCAGCTACAAAAAGTTTGATAACAGCTTTGGGTCTTATGTTGATATCCACTTTGGAAACTTTAATATAAACAACTATTAAAATGGATGCCATAAGCATTCTAAACCAAACCAGTGGAATGGCAGAAATCGTAATCAATTCTCCTAAAATAGCTGTAAAACCAGCAATAAAAACCAAAAGATGAAGATGCAGGTAATTTTTTAGCCTATCGTTTTGCATTTCTTAACAAGTATATTGCTAAAATACCAAAAATGACATTAGGAAACCATACGGCTATTATGGGCGAAAAGTTAGACTGTTCTGCCATAACACCAAAGATTTTATCAAAAAAGACAAAAACCATGGCAATGCAAATACCAACAGCTAAATTTACGCCCATACCACCACGTCTTTTAATAGAGGAAACAGCCACAGCAATGATGGTTAAGATAAAAACAGATACGGGTAAGCTCCATTTTCTATATAACACCAATTGATATCTTCCAATATTTGATGAGCCTCTTTGTTCTTCCTTATCTATAAAATTTGTAAGTTCTGTATAGGGCAATATTTCAGCTATGTATATAACTGGTGTTAAATCTTCAACATCAAAAGAAAAAAGAGTGTCTTTTCTTCGTTCAAAAACCAGTTCATCTTCAATCTCTCCGACGGTTCTTTTAACATAATCGACCAACCTGTAAATGGTATCTTTCTCAATGTATTTAATGCTTTTGGCACTGATTTTATATTTTAGTTTATTATCTTTAATATGCTCAAGTGTAAAGTTAACGCCTTGTTTGTTTGATAATTCAAAACTACTTACATAAATAAATTCATTGTCGTTTATTTGCCTGAAAACGTTTCTGTCTTGAGTTGTTTTTCTTGTAGGATGTAAATATTTATATTCAAACTCATTAAATCCTTTACTGGCTATTGGGGCTAGATACATGCCTAAAAACAATGCCAAAGCACCAATAATAGTAGCTCCAATTAAATAAGGCCTTAAAAATCTAGTGAATGATACCCCTGAACTTAAAAAAGCAATGACTTCTGTATTGTTAGCGAGTTTTGAAGTAAACCAAATAACCGAAAGGAATAAAAATAGCGGAAATAATAAATGGGCAAAGTAAACCGTAAAGTCAAGATAATAAAATACTATTTCTTTAAAAGGAACTTCATTCTCTAATAGTTTTCCAATCTTTTCTGCCAAATTTACTGTAATTCCAATAGGAATAAACAGCAATAACATCATAAAAAATGTAAATAGATAACGCTTTAATATGTACCAGTCTAATATTTTCATCCTTTGGTTTCTGCTCAAAAAAGGGCTGTTGGCTGTTGGCTGTTGGCTGTTGGCAAAAATAACTTTTAACTTGAACTTTTATCTATGAAATTATAATCTATTATCCATTTGTCTTACCATTTTATCTTTCCAGATTTTAAAATCTCCTGCTAAGATATGTTTTCTTGCTTCGCGAACCAACCACAAATAAAACCCTAAATTATGAATGGTGGCTATTTGCATGCCCAATAATTCATTTACAGAAAACAAATGGCGTAAATATGCTTTTGTATAGTCTGTATCAACAAAGGTTATATCCATGTCATCTAAAGGTGAAAAATCATCTTTCCACTTAACATTCTTAATGTTTAAAGTGCCATGTGCTGTAAATAGCATACCATTTCTGGCATTTCTTGTTGGCATCACACAATCAAACATATCAATGCCTAAGGCAATATTTTCTAAAATATTTATTGGCGTACCAACACCCATTAAATACCTTGGTTTGTCTTCTGGCAATATACCACAAACAATTTCTATCATGGCATACATTTCTTCAGCAGGTTCACCAACAGAAAGTCCTCCAATGGCATTTCCTAAAGCGCCGGCATTTGCAATATATTCTGCAGATTGCATTCGTAAATCTTTATAAGTACTGCCTTGAACTATTGGAAAAAAAGCTTGATTATAACCATATTTTATAGGCGTTTTTTCTAAATGATCGATACATCTATCTAACCACCTATGCGTCATGTGCATAGACCTTTTTGCATAATTATAATCACATGGGTATGGTGTACATTCATCAAAAGCCATGATAATATCAGCACCGATACTGCGTTGAATTTCCATCACGTTTTCGGGTGTAAATGTGTGGTAACTACCGTCTATATGCGATTTAAATTTCACGCCTTCTTCCTTTATCTTTCTGTTTGCTGATAATGAATATACTTGATAACCACCAGAATCTGTTAAGATATTTCGGTTCCAGTTCATGAATTTATGAAGTCCGCCAGCTTTTTCTAAAATATCTGTTTGAGGTCTAAGATAAAGATGGTAGGTATTACCAAGAATAATATCAGGATTAATATCATTTTTTAACTCTCTTTGATGAACCCCTTTTACAGATGCTACGGTTCCAACGGGCATAAAAATAGGTGTTTCTATCATGCCATGGTCTGTAACTAAAGTTCCAGCTCTTGCTTTGCTTTGGTTATCGTTTCCTTTTAATTCAAATTGCATATTCATAAAATCGTCAGTCGGCAAACCTACATATTTTTTTAATTTTAATTTAATTTTATTCAATTAATATGTAGGTTCACCGATTCTAATTTATTTAATTTAAAACATAGAACTAAAGATAATCAACTAATCATTAAACGGATGGTTATTAACAAAAAACAAACTTGTTAACAGTACCAATATCAAGACCTAAAATAGCATATTATTAATTTGCTAAACTGTTATAATACCTTATTTTTGCAGCACAAAAAATTAACTCATTAGACATGCCAAACACACAGCAATTAAAAGATTTAACCATTCAAGTCAGAAGAGACATCCTACGGATGGTTCATAAAGTAAACTCGGGTCATCCAGGTGGTTCATTAGGCTGTGCCGAATTTTTCGTTGCAATGTACCAAAACATTATGAACAGAAAAGAAGGTTTTGAAATGGATGGCATTGGAGAAGATCTTTTTTTCTTATCAAATGGTCACATTTCACCTGTTTTTTATAGTGTTTTAGCTCGATCTGGTTATTTTCCCGTTGAAGAATTAAACACTTTCAGATTGATTAATTCACGTTTACAAGGACATCCTACTACTCATGAAGGATTACCAGGTGTAAGAATTGCGTCTGGTTCACTTGGACAAGGCATGTCGGTAGCTTTAGGCGCGGCTCAAGCAAAAAAATTAAATGGTGATCATCACCTTGTGTATTCATTACATGGTGATGGTGAATTACAGGAAGGCCAAAATTGGGAAGCTATCATGTATGCATCAGCAAAAAAAGTTGATAATATTATTTCTACGATAGATTTAAATGGACAGCAAATTGATGGTTCAACAGAGCACGTATTGCCTATGGGAAGCATCAAAACAAAATTTGAAGCCTTTGGCTGGATTGTTCTTGAGATTGAAGAAGGAAATAATATAGAAGCCATTTTAAAAGGAATGGCAGAAGCAAAAGTAAAAACAGGTCAAGGTAAGCCTGTTTGTGTCTTGTTAAAAACAGTTATGGGTCATGGTGTTGATTTTATGATGTACACACATGCTTGGCATGGAAAAGCTCCAAATGATGAGCAATTAGCTATTGGTTTAGCACAAAACCCTGAAACTTTAGGAGACTATTAATCACCAATCAAAAATAAAAATGAAAACATATACCTATACAGAAAAGAAAGATACAAGAAGCGGATTTGGGGCTGGATTAGCCGAATTGGGAAGAACCAACCCAAACGTTGTAGCACTTTGCGCAGATTTGATTGGCTCTTTAAAAATGGAAAAATTTATTGAAGAAAATCCTGAACGTTTTTTCCAAATAGGAATTGCTGAGGCCAATATGATGGGCATTGCTGCTGGATTAACCATTGGCGGAAAAATTCCGTTTACAGGTACGTTTGCAAACTTTTCTACAGGTCGTGTTTATGATCAAATACGTCAATCTATAGCTTATTCTGGTAAGAATGTAAAAATTTGCGCTTCACATGCAGGTTTAACTTTAGGTGAAGATGGTGCAACTCATCAAATTTTAGAAGATATTGGTCTTATGAAAATGCTTCCAGG
Organism: Flavobacteriaceae bacterium CG_4_10_14_3_um_filter_33_47; assembly: GCA_002784145.1. GTDB lineage: Bacteria > Bacteroidota > Bacteroidia > Flavobacteriales > Flavobacteriaceae > Yeosuana. Next base: position 23,019 of record PFKE01000021.1, read on the forward strand.
CATGACCGTTATTAATACCTGCGATTATAACCAAACCAAAGCGGCTACCATAGCCATTGCAGATTATAAAGGACCAGTATATTTACGTTTTGGAAGACCCGCTGTACCAGTTTTTACCCCATCAGATCAAATATTAGAAATTGGCAAGGCTATAAGATTGACTGAAGGAACTGATGTAACCCTTGTAGCTACTGGCCATCTGGTTTGGGAAGCTTTAGAAGCATCCAAAGTGTTGTTTGAAAAAGGTATTTCTGCTGAAGTTATTAATATTCATACCATAAAGCCATTAGATGAAAAGGCTATTTTAGAATCTATAGCTAAAACAGGTTGCATAGTGACTGCCGAAGAACATAATATTTTTGGTGGATTAGGTGAAAGTGTTGCCAGAGTCTTGGCTTTACACAAACCAACACCTCAAGAATTTGTTGGAACCAATGATACTTTTGGTGAATCTGGAACTCCTGCACAACTTATGGATAAATATGGATTGAATGCCGTTTCTATTGTTTCAAAAGCTGAATATGTAATAAAAAGAAAATAATATTTGTTTGGCAACGTTTTTGATTTAAGAATACTTCAAATCTTAAAAACGAATATTATGAAAAATTTAAAAAGTGACTTCAATGCGAGCAAAAAAATGTTTTTACTCGCATTATTTTTTGTTTCAATATCCGCAACAACGTTCGCTCAAACAGCCACTGGGTTTGGTATTAAAGCTGGTTTAAATTACAATGCCAATGGTGATTATTTTGACGCTGCAACTGAATTAACAAAAAATCCAGACAGAAATGTAGGCTATCATTTTGGGCTTTTTGGAAAAATAGGGAATCAAATATATTTTAAACCAGAGCTCATTTATTCTAGTACTAAAAGTGATTATGACAATAATAGTTTTGAAATGCAAAAACTGGATGCGCCATTACTAATTGGAATGAGAGTTCTTGGTCCTGTTAGTGTTTTTGCTGGTCCTTCATTTCAGTATATATTAGATTCAGAATTTGATAATATTTCTATCAATAATATTGAAAATGATTTTTCGGTTGGACTTAATTTTGGAATAGCACTTAACCTTAAAAAAATTGGGATTGATTTACGCTATGAAAGAGGTTTTAGTAATAACGAAGCCAATTTTTTGAGCAATAACGGCATTGAAACCAGTAGATTAGACACCAGACCTGATCAGTTAATCTTAGGATTATCATTAATTCTATAACTAAACATAAAATATCTAATAAAAAAAATCTCGCACTAGCGAGATTTTTTTATGCTGTAAAAAGTAAGATTAGGCTTTATCTAAATAATCGGGTATGCCATCTGCATCTGTATCGGTAAAGGTTACCACAGTGCCAGTAAAAGTTCCGTTAAGCTCTTGTTTTATCTTTATTAATACTTGATTAGATTCTAAAGGTAAGGCTTCTAGCGTTTCTTTGGTAGCTTCGTTATACGTTGTTACAACTATTTCATCTTGGGTTAAAATACCATCAGCATCATCGTCAATATCGTCAAAATTAGCTCTTCCGTCTCCATCGGTATCATCGTCTGTAGTATCTTTCAAATCATTGAAATTAACAGAAAAGTTTCCGTCACCGTTCAAATCTTCCATATACGATGGAACGCCGTCCCCATCATGATCATTTTGAGACATCTGTAACAATTCAAATTTAAAAACCAAAGGGGAATACTGTGGTATAGCAAACGGTGGAGACGCAAAATAAGCCAGTCCAGACGGCAAAAACATAACTCCTACACCTGAATTGACAAAACTAACGGTGCCATCTCCTATTTCATTAAAGCCTTCAGAAACACTAAAATGAGGTACCGCTTTACTCCATCCAGTAACTAGAGACAGTAAATCGAAGACTGCTGGGTTTGTAGTACTATCAAAAATAGTTTCATCAAGCAATCTACCTTCATAATTTACTCGTACTTTATCAGCAAACGTTGGAGAATCCCCGCCTCCTTGATTTAATCTTAAAATATAATAATCATAATCTGTTTCAGCAAAAACAACAGAGAAGGTTTCAACAGCTTCAATTAAAAGTGTATTGTTTGTTGGGTCAGGCAAAATACCATCATCTGGAAGTTTGCCTATAATAAGATCTTCTATACTCGGATTTGGATTTGATGCCCCAAAGGCGCTGGCGTTATAATAATGTGTTTCTAAATAGCCAACTATAGAATCGTTATCAATAATTTGTTGATCGGTTCTATCTCTAAGCTCAATGGTTATATTATTATTATCGTCTTTTTTACAAGATAAAAAACAAAGAATTAAACATAAAAAATATGAAGTGATTTTTCTAATTCCCATTATTGCTTATTTTTGAGCTGCAAGATACAATTTTAATATAATTTTGCACAAGAACATTAACGTAGTTTTACGAAAATTGTATGCGTATAGATAAGTATTTATGGTGTATTAGATATTATAAAACCAGAACTTTGGCAACAACGGCCTGTAAAAAAGGCCATGTAAGAGTTAATAAAGACATTGTAAAACCCAGTAGGGAAATTTATCCACAAGATAATATTGAATTAAGAAAAGACCAGGTTAACTATCAAATTATTGTTAATGATATTCCAGAAAACAGGGTTAGCTCCAAACTTGTTGATATTTATAGAACCGATAAAACAGCTAAAGAACAATTTGAAACTCAAGAACTTTTAAAACTTTCAAGAGATTATTACAGAAAAAAAGGCACCGGAAGACCATCAAAAAAAGACAGAAGAGATATTGATAATTTTAATGACGAAACCTTTATACCCGAAACTTAGTGGTTTATAACAAGTGATTGCATGAATGTACTATCTAACCTATGGAAATTGAATAAACAGATAAAATTGAGTAATTTTATATTTTAAATTAAACACCAAAATAATGACCGTTGAAAAAAACATCATACTCACGCATAATCAAATCAATAACAAAATAAGACGCATTGCTTTTCAGATTTATGAAAATAATGTCAATGAAAAAGAAATTATCCTAGCTGGTATTGATAAAAACGGTTACATTTTTGCAAAAAAATTAAAATCGGTTATTCAAAAAATTTCAAATATCAATCCTATTTTGTGTAAAGTTAGCATCAATAAAAAAGAACCTTTACAAGACATAAAAACGTCTATTCCAGCTGATGATTACCAAAATAAATCTTTAATTTTAGTTGATGATGTTTTAAATTCTGGAACTACTTTAATTTATGGTGTTAAGCATTTTTTAAATGTTCCGTTAAAGCAATTTAAAACTGCAGTGCTGGTAAACAGAAATCATAAAAAATATCCTGTTAAAGCAGATTTTAAAGGAATTTCTTTATCTACTTCGCTGAATGAGCATGTACATATTATGCTAGAAGGCAAAAACTTTGAAGCTTATTTAGACTAAGTGAAGAAGTAACTCATTAAGAATTTCTTGCTTAGACTTACCATCTATTGAAATCTTTACATGGGCCTGATTGTAAAAAGCATGTCTTTCAAACAAATGTTTTGCAATAAACTCATTTAATTCTTCATTGGTGTTTAAATGTGCTATTAAAGGGCGTTTACTTTTTTTGTTTTTCAATCTTTCAACCAACGATGAAACAGAAGCCCTTAAATAAAAACTTTTAACGTTTTTTGAGCTTAATATGTTAAACATATTATCAGCATAGCATGGCGTACCGCCACCTAATGATAATACAAGATTGTTTTTCTCTTTAATAATTTTATTTAGACATTTGGTTTCAAGCTTTCTAAAATAAATCTCGCCTTTGTTTTTAAAAATAGTTTCAACAGATGTTCCTTCTTCATTGATTATATAATCATCTAAATCGATAAAATTACAATGCAACTTTTCTGCCAAAACACTACCTAAAGTTGATTTTCCTGAAGCCATGTACCCAATTAAAATTACGATCATAAAACTGCTATAATTTGATTATTAAAAACATACCGTTTAACAAGGCAAAAAAACAAAAAATTTATTCAAAAAAAGCATTGTTTTATTAATTAAACATTTTATATTTGCACCCTCATTAGAGAAAAACAATTTGACCTGGTAGCTCAGTTGGTAGAGCATCTCCCTTTTAAGGAGAGGGTCCTGGGTTCGAGCCCCAGCCCGGTCACTTAATCGGATATCATCCAAAATCAAAACCTTGCTAATTTTATGATTAGTAAGGTTTTATAGTTTTTAGACAATCATTTAATTTGATGTTATTTAGTTTTAAAAGTTCACAGATCGTCAACATATTAAAAAACTGACAACATAACTGTCAACATATAGATAGGTTGAATATAACTAAATTTTGTTTTTAATAATTGATTTGACTTTCGTCTCAAATATTGTTTAACAAATAAACTATCCTGGGGTAGAGCCCCGAAGTATTAGAAATCAAAAAGTGTAAGCTGAACTTCATATACTTTTTGATATTTTACTTCTTTACATTGATTTTCATTTTATTTTCTGATTACATCTTTGTTACCGTGTTGACCTAGTGTGTTTGCATAGTAGCCTCTTGTCCAAAAGCTTCCTCCCCAAAGCTTTGTCTTCACTTCAGGAAGTCGTCTGAA